>JBJXGO010000286.1:0-12823 GCA_046160345.1 Saprospiraceae bacterium | reverse complement strand
TACGAAGGCGTCGTTGTACCAAAACAAACCCTCATTCCTGTCCATGATGCCGCAGAGGAAATGCTCATCGCTTCGTTCTTGAAGCCCTTTGAAAAAACGGAGGAGTTTTTCTATTTCCATCATGAGGAAGATGTAAGCCAACACCCTGTTTATCAGGCTTGTATGGAGGTTTTTCAAAATCCTGAGCATCTCTCGAAGCAAGCCTCCAACCTGGCCCAAATGCTTTATGCCCACTGTGAAAATCCAAAAGTGCAGGGCGGCGAATTTTTTCTGGCGCATTTCGAGGACCTTATGTTGCAAGGCGAGCCTACAAGTGCCATTGGCCTATGGAAAGTGGAGAATAAGGATCCGTTTTTTAAGACTGAACGAACCGCTGAATCATTTGCGCTCAATATTATGGAGGGGATACCGACTGGAAAACCGCAGGTGGCCGCGATCATTTTTAACCTGGATGAACCTGAAGGCTACAGAATTTGCGCGGTGGACACGGTGACCAAAAAAGATGAGCGTTCTTTTTGGAAAGACGAATTTCTGCGGCTCCGACCCATTGAGGACAACTACTTCAACACCCGCCATCATATCAGCCTGGCAAGTGAATTCATTAGCCAAAAAGCCCCGATCAAATTTGGCCTTGACCGCACCGAAACAATTGATCTGCTCAACCGTTCAGGAGAATATTTTAAAGAAAACGACCTTTTTGAGGTGGATGATTTTACCCAAAAACTTTTCCCAGAAGAGGCCCAGCAGGAAGCCTTTCGAGAATTCCGGGATCAATACGCAACGGCCTATGCTGTGCCGCTGGAAGACAAGTTTGACATTAGTGACCAAGCCGTCAAACGTGATTTCAAGGTGTTTAAGAGTGTATTAAAACTGGACAAGAACTTCCACATCTACGTCCATGGCCGACGAGACCTCATCGAGCGGGGTTATGACGACGAAAAGGGCAAAAAATATTACAAGGTGTGGTTTGAAAATGAGGAGTGAGCGATGTCTTTTCAAAAACCTCGTAGGTTTAAAAAACCTACGAGGTTTCAGGATGCTCATATCTGCCCCAACAAGCGTTCTTTTAACGCTTTAAACTCTTCTTCGCTGAGGATACCCGCGTCCTTCATTTCGGCAAGCTTTTGAATTTTTTCAATCGCCTGGTCGGATTCGCTCTTTGGGGAGTCTGGCATTACGGTTTCACGGATTTCCTGAGCCATTTTCTTGCCTTCTTCAATTTCTGTTTCGTAGGTCTTGCGCGCTTTTATCAAATCCAGATTTTCCAGGGTTCCACCATTTTTCAGGTGATTGGCAACAGTGCGCCCAAGTGCCCAGGTGGAAGCACCCGAAAGAATGGGCATGCTTAATTCGCCAATAATGGTGCCCACACCAGGAATAGCTTTTACCAGGCTTGCGCCAAGTCGGGCTGCACTCCCACCCACTATGGCTGAAACTACAGTTTTGCCAAGATGGTCAAAAAAGCTGACGTTGTAAACCTTGGCCATTTGGCGGAGCATGTTGAGTTGTACCCCGCTTAGGGCCAGCAAATCAGCGCCTGGAAGTGGGATCAGGGCTGCCCCAAGCGAAAACCCGACATGGTTTTTGATGATTTCGGAAGCTTTGGTTTGTTTGTCTTCTTGTGACATGGCTTTAGAAAATGATTTTTCATGTTCGACCAAATCGAACAGGGTTAGAAAGAGGAAAAGTTTACCGGAGTCTAATGTGCGTATCATAAGCATTGACCCCGCAAAATAGCAGAAATTCAAATGCGATTCCCGGAAAATACCGACGAATCGCATTTGAAAAGGCATGAATCCTGGGTGCGGGACGAACGTTTGTTGATTTAAACTTTAACCAGCGTTGCCAATGGCCAACACTTTGGTAGGGGCGATATTCCCATCAGAATTGCCTTCCTCTGAAATAGCAAAGGCTATCGCATTTTCTACAGATCGAAGCGATGCACAAATACTCTCGGACTTCATTCCCATACTGACAGGGTTACCATCCACGATGGCCCAGAATTGGAAAAATTTCCCTTCTTTTGGAGTGGGCAGGTTATAAGGGTCGTAGGCCATTTTTTTCAAAATGGGGTTGTAATATACGATCGTATTAAGGCCGTTCCCGTCTGAAACAAGGATGCGTTGGGTAGAGGGGTCACAAAGTAACTCAGCGATCGGGTCAGGTTTTTGTAGGTCCTGATTGCAAGCGATAAGTTGTTGTTTAAGCGAATCGGCTTGGAATCTAAGGTCCTGATTTTCACGTCCAAGGTTTTGTTGCTTCAAAAAGAGGGCCGCTATTGCTGCTAAAAGTGCAAACGCCAGAAACATCAAGGCTCTTAACCAAAATTTACTTGTGCCTTTCCGGGCAAAATCTGTAGGAGAAGCCGATCCTTTTTCCCGTTCTATTTGCTCTAATATGTTAGTTTTCATCCAATCCGGAGGCTGAACTGCATTGGCTTTGGCAAGTCCTTCAAGCGATATTTCGATAGCATTCAGCTCAGCCCGCACTTCTTTGTGCCTGGCAGCCATGCGCTCTACCTCAGCCTGTTCCTCGACTGAACATTGCCCAAGCACATATGCCTCTAACAAACCCGATTGTATGAACGATTGGATGTTCATTATTTATGTGTGGAAACGAAGAATGATGCTTGGAAAATATACCATGGACACCATAATTTCTGATTTTCAAATATTAAAAATGTTTTGCACTCTTTCTCAAATTCCAAATAATCCAAGCATCAATATAGCAAAACTTTTATCCCCAAAGGTACCACGTAATTCATTGATGGCATACCGCAATCGTGTTTTGATGGTGCCGATAGGAATGCCGATTTCTTCTGCAACCTCTTCCTGGGTATAGCCCTTGAAATAGATTAGGTCAATCAGGGTTTTGTATTTTTCATCCAGGCGATCTACCTCTTCGCGAACTCCAATTTGATCAGTATTGATACTTTGGCCTCCTGGACTATATACGAGGATATCGAGCGATTGGGTTTTTCTTGAGTTCTGAAAGTGGGCTGTTCGTGTCGTGTCGATTGCGGTGTTTCGCGCAATATTCAACAACCAGGTAAATAATCGTCCTTTTGACGTGTCGTAGCTCGCTCCGTTACGCCAAGCCTTCACAAATGTGTCTTGCAAAACCTGTTCGGCCAACTCGCGCTGCTGAACAATGCGGAGTACAACACCAAACAGCGCAGCACCATACGCTTCGTACAATTCGCCGATAGCGGTGCTGTCTTGTGCCTGAAGTCGGTTTATAAGTTGTTGGTCTTGCATCAGTTATAATCCAATGAAACATTTTTCCGCTACATTGGTCACGTAAAGGTCTGACTTTTTTACCCTTCCACAAGCACTTGGCCCATAATTGAACAAAGCCTTTACAATGCCCAAAAATTTGAACAATAATTGAACAAATCTTTGAAACAATTCCCGCTTTTACTTTTCGTTAATGCCCCGCACCATTTATCTGTCCTATTTTTGCGGCCGCAAAATCAGGGCATTTTTGAAAAGCCCCTCGCAAGACAGCAAACCTTTCGTTTTAAACAATGCAAAATTTGAATTTCCGGTTCCCTAAACTCTTGATTGTCTCCTGCTTACTTCTTTTTTCCCAGCAAATTTTTTCCCAAAAAGCAGGCCTGGAGGTAACTCGTTGTAGCGCTGTAGACAGAGTGCTCACCCTGAAAAATGTAGCGGTAGATGGTTCAGGGCGTAAATGGGCTTCAAATATCAAGGGTGTTTTCCACATAAAAGCGGCAGACCTTTCCACGCAACTCAAGATATCGGCAAATGAAAGAAACGTGCTCGAATTCAGGGGCGGCAATACTGATTTTGCCTGGTCGGAAACGGCATTTAGGGACCAGGTTCCTGAACCATGTTCAGTTACCGCTGCCTGGTACGATGCAAAAACCCAGGAACTCTGGATTGGCACAGACGAGGCCGGGCTATACTGGTTCACTACGCAACCAGAACTGAAATTAAAACAACGCTATACCCCAGCCAACTCCAAACTCAAATCAAACAATATCAATATCATTTTTCAGGATGCAGCTGCAAGGCTTTGGGTGGGTACCGACAAAGGGGTCATGTCTGGCCCTCCTGGACGCTGGAAAGGCGACCTTTCAGGCACTAATGTCCAACGTATTCGCGAGTACAATACGGTAATTTATATCCTGGCCGACGGGTTTATTTCCAAAGCCCCGGGCGGTGACAAATGGACGGATCTCGTTCTGGATGAGAAATTTCTGGAAGGCGACATCAACGATTTTGACATAGACCCTTCCGGTAAAATGTGGCTCCTGAGTGGCAATCTTACCCGTTTTGACATGATTGCCGGCACCTATGATGAATTTGGAGGCCCTGAATATTACACTTCCCAATACGGGAATTGCATGGCAGCCCATCCGGATGGTTCAGTATGGGTAGGAACGGAAGACAAGGGACTTTTCATGGTTGACAAGGCTTACAATATGGTGTTGAACGCATTCGTGGAAAAGCCCATTAGTTGCGAAGGAGACGGCAAAGATGCCGTACTAATGGCTAAAGTTACCGGAGGACTTGAGCCTTACACCTATACCTGGACTGGCGGACTGTCTGGAGAAAGCCCCAAAGAGGTGGCTGCTGGAAATTATTCGGTTACTGTTACCGACAGCAAGGGCAAGGCCCGCACTGCAGAAATTGGTGTGCCCGATTCCCGATTGAAAGTAAAGGTCAAACAGAAAAAACCTATCAGCGCTCCTGGCATGGCCGATGGCTCGGGTGAAGTAGATCTGCCTACCAATGCTGCAGGCATCACGGTTTTGTGGGATAATGGTGAAGTGTTGGCCACCGCAACCAAACTTTCAGCAGGTGAACACACGGTAACTGTAGCGGATGCGAAAGGCTGTACCGTGATCCTTAAAGTTAAAATTTCTGAAGTGGCTCAACCGCTTTCAGTAAGCATTCTGGAAAAATCTAAAATCAAATGTACCGGCGGAAAAGGCATCCTAACCCTTGAAATTAAAGGGGGTAAGAAGCCCTATTCGGCTAAATGGAGCAACCCGGCCATAACTGGAGAATCTCCTGAAAATGTCATAGCAGGTGATTACATTGTTACAGTGACAGATGCAACCAATGCTACCAGCACCGCTGTAACAAAGATTAGTCAGCCGGATGCGCTCAATGTCTCTGTTTTGGTACAAGCGCCGGCAAGTACGGGCGGATCCGATGGGAAAGCGCTTGCACAGGCAAAAGGTGGCACGGGTATTTTTTCGTTCAAATGGGACCATGGAGAAACGGTGTTTGCAGCAACTAAACTTCCTGCAGGCAACCATACCCTCACCGTCACGGATGCAAATGGATGCGCTTCGACCGCTGAATTTGTCATTCCGGAAAACGTGCTTCCCCTGACGGTAAGCATCACAGAAAAAGGCATTATCAAATGCGCGGGCGAAAAATCTGCACTTTCCGTAGAAGTTAAAGGCGGGAAAGGCGCTCCAAAATTTGCCTGGAATAACCCCGCACTTTTAGGCAAAGACCCCTTAAATGTTCCCGCAGGTGACTATGTTGTAACGGTTACGGACCTGGCAGGTACCACACAAACGGCTTCGATCCGAGTCAAGTCGCCTCAACCACTTGCTGCAACAGCCATCGCTCAAGGTGTGGTAAGCCCTGGAGGCTCAGATGGTAAAGCGCTCTGTATGACCTCTGGCGGAGCATTGAAACATGAATTCTTTTGGGACAATGGAGAGATCACCGCGGCCACCTTGCGCTTGAATGCAGGTCTGCATTTCGTCACCGTAACCGATGAAAATGGTTGCCAAGCCACCGCAAGCGTCTTGATGACCGAAACGGTTGTGCCATTGGAAGTCAGCATCTTGGAAAAAAACAAAATCAAGTGCGCAGGAGAAAAGGCCGCTCTTTCGGTCCAGGTTTCAGGAGGTAAAGCTGCTTACAAATTTGCCTGGAGCAATCCTGCACTTTCAGGAGATTCTCCCAGTGCTTCCGCAGGTGATTATACGCTAACAGTGACCGATGCTGTTGGAGCATCGAAAACTGTATCCATAAAAGTACCCGCTCCAGCCACACTTACCCTTAGTGTTGAATCACAGGCCCCGCTCAGCCCAGGAAAATCGGATGGGAAAGCACTGGTAAAGCCCTCAGGCGGAACAGGCCCATACACCGTCGAATGGGAAAACGGCGAAACCACAGCTTTGAGTTCGCGGCTCCCGGCAGGTACCACCAAAGTTACGGTTACAGATGCCAACGGCTGCACCGCCACGGCTGCTGTCACCATGTCCGAAACGTTTTTGCCGCTTGCCATCAACATTTCTGAAAAAACAAAAATCAAATGCGCGGGAGAAAGTGCCGTCCTGGAGGCCCAGGTTTCAGGCGGCAAGCCTGGATATAATTATTCATGGAACAATCCAGCGCTCAAAGGCGCAAGCCCGAGTGCAACCAGTGGTGACTATTTATTGACTGTCACCGATGCCACCGGCGCCAGCTCGATAGCTTCTGTAAGTATAAAATCGCCTAAACTACTGGCGATCAGCGTTGAGATGCAGTCCGCTGCAAGTGCTGGAAAATCTGACGGTAAAGCACTGGCAAAGCCTTCTGGTGGTACAGGCGAATATATTTTTCAATGGGAAAGTGGAGAAAGTAGCAGTTCTGCTGCAAGCCTTGCTCCGGGCAACCCCAAAGTCACCGTGACTGATGCTAATGGCTGCACAGCAGTAGGTTCAGTTGCTATTACGGAAAACATACTCGGGCTTTTGGTCAGCATTTCGGAAAAGAAACCCATCAATTGCGGAGGTTTGGACAAGGCTTCGTTGAAAGTGAATATTTCGGGCGGGAAGGCTCCGTTTTCTTTGCAATGGAATAGTCCGGCGCTTACAGGCGATTCCCCGGATGGATTGGTGGCAGGTGATTACTCGGTAACTGTAACCGATTCAAAAGGCTCAACCGTTGCCACCAAAATTACTGTGAAATCACCCGAGCCTTTGATAATTGAACTGGTCCAAAATATTGGTGCAAGTTCTGCCACTACAAATGACGGGAAAGCCCAAATTTCTGTAAAAGGCGGAACATCGCCCTACAAAATAGCTTGGGATACGAAACAAACAGGGTTTACTGCTCCAAAGCTAGCTTCCGGCAAACACAGCGTAACTGTGACAGATGCTGTTGGTTGTACCCAAACTTTAGAGGTGGAAACAGGCCGACGCGCTATGCCCGAACTCACACGCGCCATCGCTCAGGGGCAAACCATCCCGATGCGTTTGTTGACTTTCGCGACCGACAGCGCAAGCATTCGCCCCGCTGTTTATACCTATCTGGATGAATTGTATGAGTTTTTAACAGAGAACCCCACAGTAACCATCGAGGTGGGCGGACACACGAACAACCAGCCAAATGACGATTTTGCAGATTACCTCAGCACAGAGCGGGCCAAGGCAGTGGCTAATTACTTAATTGGCAAAGGCATTGATGCTGCAAGGGTTGCCTATAAAGGTTATGGTAAGCGCCAGCCTTTGGTTCCAAATACAACCCCTGAAGGGAGAAAAACCAATCAGCGTGTTGAGATCAAAATTTTGACTGCAAAGTAAAAGGGGGCTTCAATCTGTAACTTTGACCAGAGCCTTATCTCGCGCTGTGATAACACCAAAAGGTTTCAACTCAAAACCTTTTGCTGCAGCAAACGATTCAAAATCAGCCTCATAGCCAGCCTGGATTGCCACGAGCAATCCACCGCTGGTTTGTGGGTCGGCAAGGATGTTGCGCTGGTAATCATTTGCTCCTGCTATTTTATGCCCGTAGCTGTCCCAGTTTCGCAGGGTGCCCCCTGGAACACATTTTTTGTCCAAATAATAATCCAGTATAGACCGATCAATAGTGGGTACATCTTCGAAACGGAGCGTGGCACTTGCTCCACTGGCCTCGCACATTTCGGAAAGATGGCCAAGCAATCCAAAGCCGGTCACATCGGTCATGGCCTCAACATAGGGAAGTTTGCCAAAGTGCTCGCCGATGCTATTGAGCCGCTTCATACTGTCGGGCGCGATATGTGCGTGTTCAGGCAAAAGCAGTTCCTTTTTTTGGGCGGTGGTCAGTATTCCAACCCCAATTGGTTTGCTGAGATAAAGTTTTGCGCCAGGGCTTGCACCCCCATTTTTTTTTAGATTATTTATTTCTACTCTTCCCGTTACAGCCAGACCAAAAATTGGCTCCGGGCTGTCAATGCTGTGCCCGCCAGCAAGTGGGATGCCGGCTTCTGCACATGCTTTCCGGCTGCCTTCAATCACTAAATTGGCCACTTCAGCAGGCAGGGTATTGATTGGCCATCCAAGTATGGCAATGGCAACCAATGGCCGTCCGCCCATGGCATACACATCGCTGATGGCATTTACGGAAGCGATGCGTCCGAAATCTTCAGGGTCGTCCACAATGGGCATAAAAAAATCGGTGGTGCTCACAATCGCGCTGCCGTCTCCGAGGTCGAATACCGCCGCGTCATCGCGTTCTTCGTTGCCCACCAGAAGTGACGGAAAATGTTGTTTGACCTGGTCACTTTTCAAGATACTGTCTAGAACCTTGGGAGAAATTTTGCAGCCGCAGCCTGCGCCATGAGAGTATTGGGTAAGCCGATATGGATTTTTTGTCATTATGTTGTCATTGAGCGATTAGTGTCATTGGGGCAATGACAATCTAATGACTTAAAACTGGAACGTAGCACTCAAGCTGGGCAAAATGGGCAATTGATTTACACGGGTGTATCTTACCCGGTCGAAATAAAAGATGTTGGGGCGATTGTAAACGTTTGTAGCTGAGGCAGTTACCTCCAGATTGCTGAATTTTGAAAATTTGAATACACGCTTGATCGACACATCCATTCGGTGATAGTAAGGCAGTCTTCCACCATTGCGCTTGTCAGCGTATATAATACCAAGGTCATTTGCGACCCCGTTTCCTCCGAGAATATCGGTGTTGACCCCGTCATCAAAGGTAACATTGTTGTAAAAGCCCTGGGTGAGCGTAAAGGGGAACCCTGAACCAAAATTCCAGCGAACGCCTGCCTCCCATTGTTTCTTTTTGCCTAGCAGGTAGGTTCCAACCAGGTTTAGGTTGTGGCGCCGATCAAAAACAGGCGGGTATTTTTCTTTACCATCATTTCGTGTTACATAACCCAGAGAGTAGGCACCCCAAATATAGTAACGCTTGGCTTCAATTTTTACAGAAACATCCATGCCATACGCATCGCCGGTTTCGGTGATAAAATTTGGGTCAGTTGCTTCTAATTTGTTGCGATTCAGAGAGATAAGTTGTGTAAATCGTTTGTAATAACTTTCTACATTTAAGTCAAAATTGTCGGTCACGTCAATCTCAAAACCGCCCACGCCATGGATTGATTTTTGGATGCGGTTATCGGTCCGATTTGAGTTAACAGGTTCAGTTCCTGGTTTGTAGATGGCTTCTTCAGGCCCTGAGAGGAATCCGACAAACAAGTTTACGATATCGCGTTCATTAACGGTTGAAAGCAGGTTTTGAGAATAAAACCCACCGGCGGCTTTGAAGCGAAGGCGGTCGCTGATGTTGTATTTTAAGCCCATGCGCGGTTCGATAGCATAGTCGTTGAGCGACTGGTAATATTGCAAACGAAGGCCGGGTTCAATTACAAGTGGGCCAAATTTGCGCCGAAACTTGGCGAATGCGCTTATTTCAGTAGTGTTTTCTATTTGGCTGATGGTGTAGCCTTTGAAATTGACAAACTCGAATTCTGTTTTGAAGCCATTGAGTTCAATGCCGTATTTTAATTCGCTGTCTCGCCCAAAATTGGTGAAATTCAAGCCAGCAGAATATCCCCCAATGGAACTGCTGCGCGGCAATCGGTCGGCATTGTCAATGTGTGAATCATAGCCCGATACGGTAACTACACCTCCGATAATGGTATTAGAATTAGAGGGAATCACGGTAAAGTCAATGCCGCCACCGCTGCTTTTCCAACCAAAATTGGCAATTCCATAATTCACGCCGTCGGTATAATTGAAGCCAAATACGTTGAGTTTGCTTCCATTGCCCGTGAGCAAGGTTACTTTTCCATAAAGATCACCATATTCAAACGGAATGCCGCGCACAAGGTTGGTATCGCGGTTGGGGGCTTGCCACAATTCGGATTGTTTGAACACCCCCCAAATATCCGTCGTGTCGCCCACATAGCTGTACAGGGAATTGGCTGTGCGATCAATCAAGGATTTTTTTCCAGTCAAGACAAACGAAATACTGGCGCCACCTTCCTCCCGGAGCGGGACGATGGGCCCTTCGATAACAGCCTTGGCTTGAAAAGGGCTTCCAGATACCAACCCTGAGAGGCGTTTGCGATTGCCTTCACGGGTTTTTACGTCCACAACAGCTGAAATACGACCTCCGTAATCAGCATTGAAACCTCCTGTGAGCACGTCCACATTTCGGATGAGTTCGGTTTCAAAAACAGAGAAAAAGCCAATACTGTGAAATGGGTTGTATATGGTCATCCCATCAAGCAGGATACGGTTTTGCACGGGAGAACCGCCACGAATGTAAAGTTGGCCGCCCTGGTCGCCTGTAAAAACAACCCCGGGAAGTACGGTGAGATACTGAGCCACATCGGCTTGCCCGCCAGCGGAAGGCAGCGAACGAATTTGTTTGGGGGTGATGGCTATTTTTGAAATCTGGACTTCGGCTTTAGCCTGCGACTTTTTGCCGCTTACCACTACTTCGTCTAATTGGGTTCCACCTTCTTCGAGAAATATGTTTTGATACAGGATCTCGCCCTTTTTTACTTCGATATTAATTACTAAATCAGCATAGCCGATAAAGGAAATTTTTAGTTTTTGGGCCCCAATAGGAATATTGCCGATGGTAAAAAAGCCGTTCAGATCGGTAGTTGAGCCCAATCCGGCCCCTTCGATCCCAACAGTGGCAAAGGCTATTGGGGAAGCGCTCGTTTTGTCAAATACGTTGCCGCGGACGGTACCTTTTTGGGAAAACAATAAAACTGGAAAGAAGAAAAAAAGCAAGTATGCGTAGTAGTTTCTCATGTGTATTGTAAGGCGAAATTTATTTCGCAAGTTCAAGTGTATAGTTGCAGGAATTTAGTTTGCAACAATGAATTAGTTTCAAGATTTTACAAAATGGAAATCCCCCTGTGAAAATTTAAGGGCAAAGATATTTTCTACCGGGCGAATAAACCCAAGTGAAATGGACAAACGAAGACAAAAGGAAAAATTGGAACGCCTTGAACATCATCCATGAATCCTCAAGCCCCGTATCAGCCTTCAAACACCTTGTCCAAACTTTCACAAATCATACTTGCAGCAAAATCCAGGTCCGATTCGGTATGCGCAGCCGAAACAAAACCTACTTCGTATCCTGAAGGGCCAAAATAGACCCCGCGTTTCAGACATTCCAGGTGCAATTTTTTGAATAAACTCATTCGGGAACCGTCTATTTCGTCGCTGCGATGAATGTGTTGTCGTGTAAAGGTTGGCCAAAAAATGGAAGCTATCCGTGGAAATGTTGCCTCGTAGCCTTTTCGATCACAATAAGCCTGTAGTTGTTCCGTAAATCGGGCAGTTTTAGCCTCTAGCGTTTCATAAAACCCTGGCTTGAGCAATTCCTTTAAGGTAGTATATCCGGCAGCCATTGCAACCGGATTTGCGCTCAAAGTTCCTGCCTGATACACCGGGCCAATTGGAGCAATGTTTTCCATGATTTCCCTGCTGGCTGCATATGCCCCCACAGGCATTCCGCCACCAATGATCTTACCAAATGTAATGATGTCAGGCTCAATTTCATAAAGTCCCGCTGCACCTTCAAAGCCCACCCGAAACCCGGATATCACCTCGTCAAAAATGAGCATTATGCCATATTCCTGGGTTTTTTTGCGCAAAAATTGAAGAAATTCCAGGTTTTGCAACAATAGGCCATTGTTGGCCGGAATAGGTTCAATGATGACGCAGGCCAGGTCATGCCTGTACTGCTGAAAAGCGGTTTCCAATGCCTCAGGGTCAGCCAGAGGTATTACGATGGTTTCTTTGGCATAAGCTTCGGGAATGCCCGCAGATGTGCTGATGCCCAGGGTGGCAAGGCCTGAGCCGGCCTTTACCAGCATTGAATCTACATGGCCGTGATAGCAACCCTCAAATTTTAAGACCTTGCTGCGTCCGGTTATTCCACGTGCCAGTCGGAGGGCACTCATGACCGCCTCCGTACCGCTGCTGACAAAACGGATCATCTCGATAAACCGATGATTGTCAAGGATCAATTTACCGATCAAATTGTCGTGGGGCGTGGGTGTGCCGAAAGACATTCCTTTAGCAACAGTGGCCTGGACGTGTTCCAAAACTTCAGGGTGTGCATGGCCCAGGATAAGCGGCCCCCAGGAACCACAAAAGTCCACAAAGGCTTGTCCGTCAACATCGTAAATGTGACAACCTTGGCCTCGATCAAAAAAAATAGGCGGACCTTGTACACTTTTAAATGCGCGGACAGGACTGTGTACGCCTCCTGGAAAATATGTTTTGGCAGTTTCAAAATACTCGCTGCTTCTGGCACGGGTGAAATTGGCCGGGGTGGGATATGATTGCGTATTCATCGCGCAAATATAGTACGTGTGAAGCCCGATACTTTTCAGATTTTTGTCAGGAATTTTGAGAACCAGGAATTATGATGTTTAAACAGTCGCCAGTCTGGAAAATACTTTTCTTTGGCATCGTGTCGGGGTACTGCCTCTATTATGCCCCTTATGGCATTAACGAAACCGATGGCGGATTCCTCACCGGCCTGGCCTGGCAGGTGCTGAACGGCAAAGTGCTTTACCAGGACATAATATATGT
>JBJXGO010000285.1:0-27466 GCA_046160345.1 Saprospiraceae bacterium | reverse complement strand
GGTCAAACCGCGCTTCAATTTCGGTTTTGATGAGTTTTGAGAGCCATCCAAGGTCTACAACCATCCCAGTCTTTGGGTCAATTTCACCCGTGACCCTTACTTCCATTTCGTAGTTGTGTCCATGATAGTTGGGGTTGTTGCAAAGCCCGAATACTTCACGGTTTTTCTCGTCGCTCCAGGCAGGGTTGTGCAAACGATGCGCCGCGTTAAAATGGGCGCAACGGGTGGCGGAAACTTTCATAATTAGAAACTTTGAAGGACGTAATAATTGGCTGGTAAACAATAAGCGCCAAACATCCTTTAAACCCAGATTGTTTTGAACAGGCAACGCCTTGCTACTCCAAAACGTCCCTGCCACGGCGTTATCTTGCCCACTGATTTGAATATTTTTTGGTCATATCTGTGTTGCCAGTCGTTTTTACGGCAATCTTTTCGAAAGTTTGATGCTTTTGGGAAGGTGCTGTTGCTGTGCTTGCTACCTGTCTTTGTCAATGCACAGTTCTCCAACTTGCGCGAGCGGGTTGTAGATGCCCGCCTGACACATCAAATCATTGATTCTCTAACGGTTGGGGTGCCCTTAATTTCTGTTTCGGATATAATATCGGGTCAAAAAATAGAAGCCCGTTTTTTTTCCATTCGAAACAATTGGCTCCTCACAGACACAGCGGGTTTGAGGGCCGCTTATCCCGGATGTTCGAAAATACTGATTCGCTACCGTGTACTTCCTTTTAATTTAAGCGAAAAATTGAGCAGGCTTGACACGGTCAACATTCGCCGTCGCTTGAACGAAGATGCCATTGAATTCGATTATGAACCCTATTTGCCCGGCAAACCGCTTTGGGAGCAGGGCGGCCTCAGTTCCTCCGGAGCCTATACCCGCGGGCTTTCGTTTGGCAACAGCCAAAACCTGGTTTTCAACTCCAACCTGAATCTTCAACTCAACGGCAAACTTGGAAACGACCTCGAACTTACTGCGGCGCTTTCAGACAATACCATACCATTACAGCCCGATGGAACCACACGTCAACTGCAGGAATTCGATCGGATCTTCATCCAGTTGAAAAGAAAAAACACCACGCTCACCGCTGGCGACTTTGATCTTACGCGCCCCGAGGGCTATTTTTCCAATTATTTCAAAAGGCTCCAAGGGGCCATGGTTACGGTTGAAAATTTGAAATTGAAAGTCCCAAGCTCCTTCACCAAGGCCCAGGCGGGTAAAAGTTCAAAATCGCAACCAACCATCGCCAACACTCGAATCGCAGCGGCCATTTCCAGGGGCAAATTCGCCCGGCAAATTATTCAGGGACAAGAGGGAAATCAAGGGCCTTACCGTTTGCAGGGGTCTGAAAATGAGCGATTTATTATTGTACTGGCTGGAACGGAAAAGGTTTATGTAGATGGACAACTTTTGCGTCGAGGACAGGAAGACGATTATACCATTGACTACAATTTGGCCGAACTAAGTTTTACTCCCCGGCGGCTTATTACAAAAGACATTCGGATCATAGTTGAGTTTGAATACGCCGTTCAAACTTATTTACGCTCCACCCTGGCAGCCAATGCCAGCTGGCAAATGCCTCGCGCCAAAGTTTTTTTAAATCTCTATTCCGAGCAAGATAGCCGCAATAACGGTGGGGCACAGGAACTTTCTTCTGCCGAGCGCAGTCAACTTGCTCAAGTAGGCGACAATCTTCAAAATGCCTATGCTTCGGGCCTTGACACTATAGCGGCTTTCGACCCTGCCCGAGTGCTTTATAGCCTGACCGACACCGTATTGTGTGGTCAGCCAAGGCAAATTTTAAAATACAGCACCCATCCGGATTCTGCCCGCTATACGGCGCGTTTTACAGAAGTGCCTTTCGGACAAGGCAATTATGTATTAGCAATCACTGCAGCCAATGGGCGCGTATTCAAATGGAGTTTGCCAGACCCGATCACTTGTCAGCCCACAGGTAATTTTGAACCGATCGTACGCCTGGTGGCTCCAGAAACACGTCAGCTCTATGCTTTGGGGGGTGATTTTCAGCCCTCCAAAAACTCAAAATTTCAAGCTGAAATTGCGCTGAGCAGCCGTGATCTCAACCGTTTTTCGCCCATCGGTAATGCTGACAATGTTGGCGCCGCAGGCATGCTTGGATGGCGGCAGGGGTTTGGTTTGGGAAAAAAACTTAAACTTTCCGAAAGTTCTGAACTTTCGGAAAGTTCGGAAAGTTCGATACGAGGAACATTCTTTGGTAATTATGAATTTGTTGCCCGCGACTTTCGCCCGCTCAACCCCTACCGTCCGGCCGAATTCAGTCGTGATTGGAATATTGGAACCAACCAGGACACCACAGCAGAGCATTTGGCAAAAGCGGGTATTTCATTGGAAAAAAACAAGTTAGGAGGAGTTCGCTACGAATTTGGGGCATTTAACCGGGTAGGGGTTTACAATGGCGTAAGGCATTCAGGCGGGTGGAATTTGCAACAAAAAGGTTGGCGTTTTTTGGGCGAAGCCAATCTATTACAAACGGATGGACAAGCCGAGCGCAGTCGTTTTTCCCGCCCGAAAGCGGATTTGTCAAAGACTTTTTATATAAAAAAAGACAGCGTTTCAAAATGGGAGTTGTTTAAGATCGGGTTTTATGCAGAACGCGAAAAAAATGCGCGTCGAACAACGGGTATTGACACCCTTTCCGGTACGAGTTTTTGGTACGATCTGCTGCGCCTATATTTTCAAACGCCTGAAAACCAGGGGCGCTGGCAGATTGGCGGGCATCTTTCGCAACGCAAGGATTTCGCAGCAAATTTTGATTTGTTTCAGCAAAACACGGAAGCAAGGGAGTTCAATTTGAATGGCTCCTGGAACAATTCATATTCCAAAATCAAGCCCTCCTCTTTACCCGCCGAAGTTTTAACGAAGGCGGATGCCAAAACTTCAGCAGATAAAAAATCAACAACACAACAACTCACCTGGGTCCTGACCCTCCGTCGTCTTTACATAATTGCCCCCGAGCTGACCAAGGAAGAACCCCAAAACACCTACCTCGGCAGAGCAGATTACAGTTTGTCTGCCTTTAAGAACGCTTTGGGATTTACCACCGGCTATGAATTGGGTTCTGGGCAAAGCCCTAGAATTGAGTTCAATTACCTCGCTGTAAATCCGGGAGAAGGGAATTATAGCTGGATCGACCGCAACCAGGACAGTATATTGCAGGTGGACGAAATGGAGATCGCAGTGTTCCAAGACCAGGCGAATTATGTGCGCGTGGCCGTGACTACGCCTGATTATGTGCGCACGAACAATGTGGCGCTCAACCAAACCCTGCGGCTCGAACCTCGGTTGCTTTGGCCCACAGCACGCCGGGGTTGGCGGAATAAACTGGCACGATTTTCTTCCCAAAGCACCCTGCAAATCAATCGCCGTACCTTTGCCGGGGCGATTGGCGTGCGGGCCTGGGACCCGTTTCAATCCCGCGTGGCAGATACCTCCCAGGTGACTTTAAGTGCAGCGGCGCGCAATATCCTGTTTGTCAACCGCGCAAAACCAGCCTGGGATGCCTCTATCTCCATGGGTGACAACCGCAGCCAATTAGCCCTGACCACGGGCTTTGAACAACGCCGCGCGCGCGACAACACGCTTCACCTCCGCGCCAACCTCAGTCGCCGGTGGAGCGCAGAGGCAGACTTTCTAAGCACCTTAAAAAGTAGTGAAAATCAAGCCTTTGCTAATCGAAACTACCAGTTGAGAGGATGGGAAATTAGTCCTAAAATGACCTGGCTCCCCGTCCGAGGCTTCCGTCTGGTGGCCAATATGAAATGGGAAACCAGCCACAACACATTACCGGCAGCCGAACGCGCCAAACAGACCAACTGGACCGCTGAAATGACCTGGAACCCGGTCTCCAAAACCAGCGCCCAAGGTTTTCGGGCAGCAACTTCTCTTCGGATAAAAGGCACTTTCGCCAATGTGCGCTATACCGGCTCACCCAATACCGCTGTGGCCTTCGCGATGCTGGAAGGCTTGCAGGATGGAAAAAATTTCCTTTGGAACCTTACGCTGGACCGGCAGCTTTCGAAATCCATGCAGCTCAGTCTGAATTATGAGGGGCGCAAGACGGGCGCCAACCGGGTGGTGCATGTGGGGCGGGCGCAGGTGAGGGCGGTTTTTTGAGAGGGATTACTAAAAAAACGG
Source organism: Saprospiraceae bacterium (assembly GCA_046160345.1). GTDB lineage: Bacteria > Bacteroidota > Bacteroidia > Chitinophagales > Saprospiraceae > M3007. Next base: position 23,292 of record JBJXGO010000285.1, on the reverse strand, counting down.
AAGCCGCCTATCCCAATATCGGGACTGCGACTTCCGAAAAAAGAAGGCAAGGTAGGAAGTTTTCTAAAATCAAATTACTTCGCCACGGTGCACACGGCTTTCCAGGCATCGGCTTTCTTGAAAACATTTTTTCATTGGAGTCTAATACTACTTCGACCTGGCGTGGTAGCCCAACCGAATATTCCTACTACTTTTGCCGGCGTTTTAATTGCTTTATCCACCAAGCCTTCTCTTATGCCATCATTTTACGGGAAAGGCGAAGGCTGGTTACAGCCCAACCAATCCTCACCATTTTACCCGCCATAGCCGCAGGCGAAGGCGGGTCAGTGCTAAAATCATAATTTACCCGCCATAGCCGCAGGCGAAGGCGGGCTCAACAGCATTTTATGGACGCGAACAGCCGCATCTACGTTGATTCCGAAATCGGAAAACTCAAAAAAGTAATCGTACACCGACCAGACGAGGGCATCGCCCGAATCACTCCCAAACGAGCTGAAGAACTTCTGTTCGATGACATTGTACACCTGCCCAATATGCAGGATGAGCACGATATCTTTGTGAATGTGCTCCGGGCATTCGTTGGCAAAGAAAACGTGCTGGAAGTTGGCGACCTCCTGACCGAAAGCTGCCGCAATGAAGAAAGTCGGTATGAGATCATCAATAAAATAGTTGATTTTGAGGAACTTCCATACTCTTTTATCCCGCGCCTCGCCAGCCTATCGCCCGAACAGCTGGCCGATACGCTTATCACCGGATACCTCGAGCCGGAAGACCGCATTCTGTTCGACCCTATTCCTAACCTCATCTTTACCCGCGACCTCGCGGTGACCGTTAAAGAACACGTCATCATCACAAAAGCCGCCAAAGAAGCCCGTTTTCGCGAAAACTTCCTCACCCGGCTTATCTTCTCGAGCCACCCCGTTTTCCGCCGCTTAAAGGCCGATGGCAAAACCGTTAACCTCAACCGGGTGGACAAATTCCCGCCCAACAAACGGGGCGAAACCATCAGCATCGAAGGCGGCGACGTGATGATGTTCCACAAGGATTACTTGCTTATAGGCAACTCCGAACGCACCAACAACTACGCCTTCGAAATGCTCAAAAACTATCTTTTCGAAAAAGGCATCATCAAAAATATCGTGCAGGTGAACATCCCCGCCGAACGCACCTACATGCACATTGACACGATATTCACGCAGATCAACCACAATCATGTAGTGGGCTACAAACCCATCGTGCAAGACGGTCTTGGCTCCTATGTGGATGTTCACCGACACACAGGCGAAGAACTGGAATACCCCAGCATCGTGGATTTCCTGAAAGCAGAGGTAAACCCCAAAATGGAATTCATCTGGGCCGGACGCGGCGAAAGCCCCTACCAGGAGCGCGAGCAATGGACCGACGGCTGCAACCTAGTAGCCCTCAAGCCCGGCGTGGCCGTCACCTACGACCGCAATCCAATAACTGAAAAAGCATTCAAAGATTTTGGTTACAAAGTAGTGGGCGCAGAAAAAATGATCCGCGACATTGAAAACGGCAAAGTGGACCCAGAAAAAGTGGAGAACACGATCATTACCATACCTTCGAACGAGCTGTCAAGGGCTAGGGGAGGGAGCCATTGTATGACGTGCCCGATAGAGCGGGAGGGTGTATGATGTATGATGTATGAACTATGATGTATGATGTACGCCTACGATACACAGATCCGCGTCCGCTACGGCGAAACCGACCAAATGGGTTATCTCTACTACGGCCATTATGCTCAATATTATGAGGTGGGCCGTGTAGAGACTATCCGTTCTTTGGGCCTGACTTACAAGGAGTTGGAGGATATTTATGGAATTTGGCTTCCTGTAGTAAGTCTTGAAATGCGCTTTGTACGTCCGGCTTATTACGACGATCTCCTGACTGTCCGCACCGAGATTCGGGAATTACCGGACGAGTACATCACCTTTCACGTGGAAATATTCAACGAGCAGAAAAAACTCGTGAATGCGGGCCGTGTGCGGCTTTGCTTTTTTGACTCAAAAACAAAAAAAGTGGTGCCTGCACCGGAGTATTTGATGGAGAAGTGTAGGGCGAAATTCATTTCGCCACAGATGGCGAAATAAATTTCGCCCTACTTGGCCCAAAGATTATACTTCAAAATACAATAAATAGCCCGAAAACCATCCTTCGCACCAATTTTCTTGCCTTCGGCGTAGGTGCGGCCATAATAGGAGATACCCACCTCATAGATGCGCACCCCCGGCACCCGACTTATTTTGGCGGTCACTTCCGGCTCGAATCCAAAGCGTTTTTCGCGCAAGGGGAGGCTCTTGAGTATATCAGCGCGGAACATTTTATAGCAGGTTTCCATGTCCGTCAGGTTCAGATTGGTAAACATGTTGGACAGGTTGGTCAGAAACTTGTTGCCGATACTGTGCCAATAAAACAGGATGCGATGTGGCCTTCCACCCATAAAACGCGAGCCGAACACCACATCAGCAAAACCGTCTAAAATAGGTTTGAGCAGGATATTGTATTCGTTCGGATCGTATTCCAAATCGGCATCCTGAATCACGATATAGTCGCCAGAAGCGTGCTGGATACCCGTGTGCAGCGCGGCTCCTTTACCCTGATTTACCTCGTGTTTGAGATATCGGATATTCAATTCCGGGTTGGCTTCCATATATTGGTGGATGGCACCTTCTGTATCGTCGCGCGAGCAATCGTTGGTGATGATTAGTTCTTTTTGAAAACCCCCAATTAGCTCTACATCTTTCACCTTGTCCAAAATTCGATGGATAGTACGCTCTTCATTGTAGGCAGGGATGACGATGGACAGGATTTGGCTCATAATTTGCAGTATTTCAAAGGCAAAGGTAAGAAGGCTGATTTTAGAGGAGTAGAGATTTTATTTCTATTAAAAAGATGCCAAAATTGTACCAAACCTGGTTTACGTTCTATCTCCTAAATGGCATTACCTCTGACCCTGATTTCCTTTTATTAACGAATTTTGACAATTGAGAAAGTTTAACAAAAATACTTTCCAAACAAAAAAACTATTTGGGTTGAATTCTCGTTAGTGACTTAATAATCAATTGTTTAACCCAGTCCGATTTTCGCACAAAACTATTCTATCATGGCCACACCCCGCATCAACAAATTTCGCCGAATCTGGCACAAGTCTCCCCGATTGTTCATTGCCTTTCTTCGCCGCAAGGTTACCCGAAAGGCGAAACAAATTTTGCTACCCAAAGATGAATGGAATATTAATTGGCTCGGCGAAGAAATGAGACCCTTCAACAGCCTTAGGAATTGAGCTGGTGGTGAGCCAATTTAGTAAAATTGACGTCTAAACATTTTCGCGCAAATGAAAAGCGGCGCAAATGACTTTTTGCAAGTCGTTTGCGCCGCTTTTTTTGTTCCTGGGTATCTTTGCCCCCTAAAGTGCCGTTTTACCAGCCTCATTCACTCACTCATTCATTAACACATTGGGAATCAAAGCATTTGCCCCAGCCTCCATTGGCAATATTGGTATCGGATTCGACATTCTGGGACTCGCCCTTGAGCACCCTGGCGACGAGGTCATAGCTCGCAAGAGCGAAACTCCTGGTTTACGCATCACAAAAATAACGGGGGCGAACGGCAAACTGCCCTATGAGCCGGAACAAAATACAGCCGGTTTGGCAGTCCTGCGTTTACTCCAGCATCTGGGCGAAACTAAGCGGGGCATTGAACTGGAAATCCATAAAAAAATGCCCCTTAACAGTGGACTGGGAAGTAGTGCCGCCAGTGCGGCTGCGGCTACCCTGGCGGTTAGCGAGTTGTTGCGTACGGGCTTGAGCAAACGTGAACTTTTGCCCTTTGCATGGGCCGGGGAACAGGTAGCTTCCGGTGGCTTGCAGGGGGACAATATTGTGCCTTCCCTGCTCGGCGGGATTATCCTGATACGAGACAACGCCAGTTTCGACGTACATAGGCTTCATGTACCGAGAGGCCTCTATTGGGTAGTAGTTCACCCAAAAATGCAGCTGCTGACACGAGAAGCGCGAGCCCTTTTAAAGCCCACGGTTTCAATGGAAAAGCATGTTCGGCAAAACGCCAACCTGGCGGCTTTTGTGGTCGGATTATTCAACGGAGATTTGGGTTTAGTAGGTCGAAGTTTACGCGATGAAATCATTGAGCCTCAACGCGCTGTGCTCATTCCCGGATTTTACGATGTACAAGAGGCTGCAATGGCCCAAGGGGCCCTGGGCTGTAGTATTTCGGGGGCCGGGCCGGCAGTTTTTGCCTTATGCGCCAACAGCTTGGTGGCCGAAAACGCAAGTCACTCAATGCAAAGCGCATTTGCAAAACAGCACCTGGAAAGCACCATTTACATATCTCAGGTGAATCAGGAAGGCGCGGTGATTTGTTAAAAAACGACCCAATGGTCTTCACCAATGAGTCGTCGTTCTTCCTACCGTAAAATATTCGTAAATGAAGCGATTTTGAGGGTGTTTGTTTTGTAATTTATCCCCGTATTTCGCTTTGAATCAATTAGTTCTGTATCGGTATTTAAGTGAGGCAAATGTCTAACAATAAACCAACATATAGGTTAACATTTGTTAATTATTTTTCGCTATTCGCCAATGTCTGACGGATTCGGCTGAGCGATTGTGGCGCAATGCCCAAATAATTTGCCACGTGTCGAAGGGGTACTCGGGTAATGACGTGTGGATATCTTTGTTTGAACTTGAGATAGCGGGCGGTGGCATTGTCGCTAAACAATTCACCGCGCTCAATTGTAAGCCTGAGAATATTGGTTTGGATGATTTTCAAACTAAATAAATACCAATTGGGTATGTTTTTTACCAAAAAGTCTAGGTCCTCTTGCCCCCAAGTTAGAATTATTGAGTCTGTAACGGCTTCCCAGAAATAGGCTATGGATGGATTTAGTGCTTTATAGTCTTCCAGATACATCGTGAATTCTCCTTCTGCAGGTAGCCTTATAGTGGTCTCTTTTTTATCTTCATCTAAAGAATAAACCCGAAAAACGCCCTCAACAATATAGCCTGCCTGGTGATGCTCATATCCCGCCAAAGGAAAACGATCTCCAGCTTTAATTTGATGCGGTGTTGTGTGTGCAGCGATCACATCCAGATGTTCCAACATTGCCGAATCAAAATGCATGGCAATTGGTGCAAGTTGTTGAACAATTTTTGAAAGATCCATAATCACAAAGGTTATGAAATCTTTTATCTAAATTTCAGGATTTTACAAAAGAATAATATTTTAAGCAAGTGGTTTTATCTTGCGGGCAAATAGACAATATGTCCTTATGATGTCAAGATTTTGGATTGTTTTAATTTTTTCGCCGCTTTTAGCGGACTGCCAACCTGCCTCTAACCCATTCAATATCATCCCTTTACCCCAAAATATCGAGGCAAGAAAAGGTACTTTCACCTTGAAAAAAGATACTCGGATCTATACCCCCGAAAATCAAGGCGCTTGGGAACTGCCTGCTCAGTATTTAATGGCAATGACCGCTACCAGTACAGGATACCGACTGGTTAGCCAGCCCCTCAAAAAATTTAAAGAAGCAAAAGGCAATGCCATCTACTTTGTTCAGGATGAAGGCATAGTTTCGGAAGAGGGATATTCTCTGGAGATTAAATCCAATGCGGTCGTGATCCGTGCCAAGACAGCAGCCGGGGCATTTTATGCTGTACAAACCCTGCGCCAACTTATGCCTCCTGAGTTTGGAGGAACACGCAGTTATGGTTCAGTCAAGTGGACTGCGCCCAATTGCCTTATCCAGGATGCGCCTCGATTTGTTTACAGGGGAATGCACCTCGACGTGGGCCGCCATTTTTTTCCGCCGGTATTTGTCAAAAAATACATTGATATGCTGGCCATGCATAAGTTCAACACCTTTCATTGGCATTTAACAGAAGACCAGGGCTGGCGCATTGAGATCAAAAAATTTCCCGAACTCCAGCGTATTGCCTCTTGCCGTAAGGAAACCCTCGTGGGCCATTACAACGATATGCCCCACCGTTTTGACGGAAAAAAATATTGCGGCTTTTATTCCCAACGAGAAATCAAAGATGTCGTGGAATACGCCAAAAAGCGTTTTGTTACCATAATACCCGAAATCGAAATGCCCGGGCATTCACTGGCAGCGCTTTCAGCTTATCCTGAGTTGGGATGCACTGGAGGCCCTTACGAAGCGGCTACCAAATGGGGTGTATTCGAAGACGTTTATTGTGCCGGCAACGACAAAACATTTGCCTTCCTGGACGATGTGATGGCAGAGGTATGTAGCTTGTTTCCAGGCACTTATATCCATATTGGCGGTGACGAATGCCCCAAAACACGATGGGAATCCTGCCAAAAATGCCAAAAACGAATGCAAGACGAAGGGCTTAAGGATGCGCACGAACTTCAAAGCTATTTCATTCGGCGCATGGAAAAAACGCTTGCACTCCACAACCGTAAAATAATCGGCTGGGATGAAATACTTGAAGGTGGTCTGGCATCTACCGCTACAGTTATGAGCTGGCGCGGCACAGAAGGCGGCATCGCCGCTGCACGAGCTGGCCACGATGCGATTATGACACCTGGCACCCATTGTTATTTCGATCATTACCAAAGCGATCCGGCCACAGAACCAACCGCCATTGGTGGCCTTACCACACTTGAAAAAGCATATAGTTACGAGCCGGTTCCAGCAGAACTTTCGCCCGCTGAAGCCAAACACATCCTTGGGGCTCAGGGAAATGTATGGACGGAGTATATGCCCCGAGCCGACCAAATAGAATATATGGCCTTCCCACGGGCCTGTGCCCTGGCAGAAGCAGTTTGGTCGCCAAAAGGAAAGCGCAACTGGACTGACTTTGTCCGCCGCATCCAGCCACACATGGTTCGGATGGACGCCGCAGGAATTAAATTTGCAAGAAGTTTTTACGACGTAACCGCTTCGTTTTTAAACAATAAGGTAACGCTTCAAGTCAATGATCCGACGCTTGAGATCAGATATACCAGTGATGGGAAACCACCTTCGCTCAATGCCCCCAAGTACGTTTCGCCCATCCCGATCACCAAAACCACGATGCTCAAAGCCGCTGTTTATGGCAAATCAAAACCCTTGGGCAAGGCAATGTCGGTGCAATACACCATTCACAAGGCCATCGGAAAACCCTATACCATGCCGCGCAAGCCAGATCAATATACGGGTGGTGACGATTTTGCATTGACCAATGGCGTAACGGGCGGCATTAAAACCTGGAACAATTGGATTGGCCTCGTAAACCATGATATTGACCCGGTAATAGACTTTGGACAAGCTACGGCATTTAGCAAGGTCTCTTTCAATTTCGTAAACGCCAAAGCCTCCTGGATCTGGCCACCTACTGCCGCCGAAGCATATATATCTGATGATGGAATAATTTTTAAACTCTTGACCTCTAAGACCATAGATGCCGAGGCTCTGGAAGGCGCAACTGTGGAAAACGTGGTGCTTGAAACCCCCAATGCCAAAGGGCGTTACCTCAAATTCGTGGCTAAAACCTATGGAGTTATCCCCAAAGATGAGCCTGGGGCAACCAATGGAGCCTGGCTTTTTGTGGATGAGGTGGTGGTAGAGTGATCTATAAAAACCGAAAAATCTAAAACCGAAGACCTGGAAATTTTAAAATATCTCTTTTGGAATCAAACAGCCCGATACCCGTTCTAGAGCCCGCTATGAACAACCCGCGCACCATCAATGCCTGGGCGTTTTTTGACTGGGCCAACTCAGCCTATGCGCTGGTCATTACTGTTGCCATTTTTCCGGCCTATTTCCTTGCAATGACAGGCGATGGAGACCCAAAAACCATTGACTATATTCATGTAGCGGGGTTACGGATGACCAATTCTTCGATGTTTGCCTATTCCATTTCGCTAGCTTATTTAATCATTGCCGCCATTTCGCCCATCCTTTCGGGCATTGCTGATTTTGGGGGGAAAAGGATTGCGTTCCTGCGTTTTTTTACGCTTATGGGGGCCTTGGCCTGTATGTCTATGTGGTTTTTCACAAGTATGGGCACCCTTTGGATTGGCGTAACAGGATTTATTCTAGCCACAATTGGTTTTGCCGGGGGCATCGTTTTTTACAATTCTTTCTTGCCTATCATTGCTACAGAAGACCGATACGACGATGTAAGCGCTAAAGGCTTCAGTTATGGGTTTATTGGAAGTGTCATTTTATTGATTGTCAATTTGATTGTTATCAGCAATTACAAGTGGTTTGGTTTTGAGGCAAAAGGGCTTGCTGTGCCCTCTGCCTTTGTAATGGTAGGACTTTGGTGGCTGAGTTTTTCCCAAATCCCATTCCGCAGGCTTCCTCAGGATTCAAAGGCAAAATTTCAGGAAAACCTGCTTGGAAAAGGCTATCAGGAGCTGAGAAAGGCCTGGCGCAACCTTAAAAACAATCCCAATGCCATGCGCTTCCTCGCCGCATTTTTTTGCTACAATGCCGGTGTGCAGGCCGTATTGTTTCTTGCCTCCACATTTGCGGAGGTTGTGCTGGGTTTTGATGCCACAAATCTAATCTACCTGATTCTCATCCTGCAAATCGTCGCCATCGGTGGTGCCTGGGCATCTGCAAAACTTTCAGGTAAAAAAGGCAACAAGTTCTCCATAATGGTCATGCTCATAATTTGGACGATCGTTTGTATTGCCGGATATTACGTGCAAACAGGTCTGGATTTTTATCTTTTGGCAGCAGGTGTCGGTGTTGTAATGGGAGGAATTCAATCTCTTTCGAGGGCAACCTATGCCAAACTCCTTCCCGAAAACACACCCGACACCGCTTCCTACTTCAGCTTTTACGATGTGATGGATAAAATATCTACCGTCATAGGCACTTTTACGTTCGGGTTTGTGCAACAAATCACAGGCGATATGCGCGACAGTGTACGGGCCTTGGCTGTGTTTTTTGTGATCAGTTTGTTGATCTTTTCGGTAGTGAAAATCAGGCGAATGAACTATGATGTATGATGTATGAACTATGATGTATGAACTATGAACTTCACTCGCCTTTTCGAAATACTTGAATATCAACAACTTCGTTGCCCCCAACAAGTAGCGGCAGCTGGTCTCCGCCCAAATGACTGGCATACCTGGACTACGGACGAACTTCTGACGGAAAGGGATCAAATCAGCGCGGGACTCCTTCAAGCAGGGCTTCGTCCCGGCGATTGTGTGGGCATTCTAGCCCATTGCGGCAGCCCCGAATGGATAATTTCAGACGGGGCAATGATGCAGATCGGGATCGTACCGGTTCCAATACACGCTACAGCTCGATTGGATGAAATTGCGCATATCGTTAAAGATGCCAATCTGCTGGGTTGTTTTGTTAGTAACGGAGAAATGTTGGAAAGAATCGAGGCGGCTGGTGTGAAACTAGCGTTTGTTTTTTCTTTTGAGGCTCGGAATCTGGCCGTACCCCGGAACTCCGTTCCGGGGTACTATGACCCGGAACGGAGTTCCGGGATACGCCACCAGAATTCCGACCCGGCCGATACCACCCCGGAACTCTGTTCCGGGGTACACTACTGGAACGATCTCGCTTGTTTGCCTGACGAACACCTTGCTGGCAAAATCAAATATTACCGAGATGGCATAGAGGAAGATGATCTCGCCACCCTGCTTTACACTTCCGGTACTACGGGCCTTCCGAAAGGCGTGATGCTCACACACCGCAATATTGTCAGCAATGTAAAATCTGTGCTGGCCATTGTCCCGGTTGGCCCTGATACTGCGGCGGTCAGTTTTTTACCCATGAGCCATATCCTGGAGCGAATGGTTTGCTTCACCTATCAGGCCGCGAGCACATCAATCTGGTTTGCCGACAGCATGGAACGCCTGCCCAAAATACTGCTGGAAGTACGCCCACATTTTATGACAGCAGTGCCCCGCGTCCTTGAACGGATGTACGAAAGGCTCCTGGAAGAACGAAACCGAAGTGGCCGTTTGAAAAGGAAAATCCTGGATTGGGCCATTGCACTCGGAGAGCGCTTTCCGTATGCCGGTGGTCAGGCAATGCCGATCGATTACCGTATGAAACGCTGGATGGCCGATTTGCTCGTGTTCCGGCACTGGCGCAAACGCATGGGCGGACGCATGCGATACATAGCGGTGGGTGCAGCGGCCATGCAACCAAGGATGGGCAGGCTTTTTTCTGCGGCCAGAATTGATGTGCGCGAAGGCTATGGCCTCACGGAGACCAGTCCCGTGATCGCCTTTAACCGTTTCGAACCGGGCGGAGTACATTTTGGGACAGTAGGAATACCTGCTCCCGGGGTGGACGTACGGATTGCCGAGGATCGGGATACAGAAGGCAATGGGGAAGTGGAAGTGCGTGGACCGAATGTAACGAGCGGGTACTTGCATTTGCCCCTGGAATCTGCTGAACGTTTTACCGCTGACGGCTGGTTTCGCACGGGCGATCTGGGGCGTTTCGAATACAAACGTTTTTTGAAAATCACTGGCCGAAAAAGCGAGGTTTTTAAGACGACTACGGGCAAATTTGTGGCCCCAGGTTTTGTGGAACAACAACTTAATGCATCGGATTACATAAGTCAATCATTGGTGGTCGGGCTGAATCGCCCGTTTGTGGGCGCGCTGATTGTTCCTGATTTTCAACAACTTGAAGCCTGGTGCATTGAAAATAAGGTGCATTGGACCGCGCCTCAGTTTATGGTAATCAACCCAAAAGTGGAGAAGTTTTTCCGCCAGGAAATTGAAAAGATTAATCAAGAACGACTTGGCACGATTGAAAAAATCAGGGTTTTTCACTTGCTTTTTGAGACTTGGACAGCTGAAAACGGGCTGCTTACGCCTACCTTGAAAATTCGGAGAGAAGTGCTGGTGAAGGAATTTGCTGTGGAGGTTGAGAAGATGTTTGAGTGAGCAGGAATAAATGTCCAAAAGTGTCCAGGATTTTTAGAAACTATGGCCTTTACCTTTGTCCAGTAATCAAACTCTTTATCCAAGAGTCCAATTACGCTTTTACGCAATCCGTATTTATAAAACATCAAACACACAAAAAAGGCCATGACCGATCCAAAAAAGATTTCGATGGAGGGAGCAAACTACATGTCCCTCATTCTCCCGGTGAAAACTCACGAGGCCATTTCAAAAGAGTACACTATCGACGTTCGGACACTCCGCCGATGGTGCAAGCGGGAAGGGCTAAATCTTCCATCAACTTCACTTTCCCCCAAATATCAGCAACTGATTTACGAGACCTTTGGCACACCACCTGTATAAGTATTTTTTGATGTCCGTTTATGTCCAAAAATGTCCGATTTTGGCTCTTGTGAAGGTGAAGAATAAGGGCTGACCTTTGTGGGAAGGCAATTCTGCCGAATCTTCAATGTGTTCAAACCTTAATTTTAGACATGAAAAAGACTACTTTTCCAATTCTCTTAGCCCTTTTTTCGCTCTGTTTGCCCACGGTTCAATCCCAGGAATATGACTGGGAGTGCTGTTTAGGCGGTTCGAACCCTCAACCGCTTTGTGTTCGATCTGGCACACCAGAACCCGGGTTTCCCGACCTGGGGCTACAGTATCAGTTCCCCCAATTAGTCACTTGCAACGGAATTTCTGCTGTGTTGGAACCTGCCGATGCAGGTGAAATACTTAGTTTTTCTTGCGATAACTCCGCCTCTGGTTGTAACCCAAAAGTGTGCGTGCGTTGGGACAAGCCCGGTTACAACAAAATCAAAGTGTTTTACCAGTGCCCTTTCTGGCTTGAAAGCCGCACGCGCACGGTATATGTTTCTCTTTCCGGAGTGAACTACGCCTCGTTTACCCTAAGCGGAATCTCGAATTGCGGTTCGCCTAATTCCTCCATCACTGTAAACCGCAGTTCGGTTAACAGCGGCCCCGTGAAAAAGCATCGAATTTTAGTATATCCGCTTGATGCAAACAACAACATCATCAATCCACCAATGTACGACTCTGGCTGGCAGAATGGAGACATGGTCAGCAAAACGGTGAACAGCGGCAATGGCCTGAATTTTGCGGCAGGAACACGCTACAAAGTCCGTTTTCAGACGCAAAGTGCTTGCGGGACTCATGACGTGATTGGCAACACCATCATTTTTGGGGCGGGTCCGGCTAGTCCGTTGGTTGATTTTCAAATCAACGGTCTTGACAATTTCCCAGTTGCCCTATATACCTGCAACGCCTCGCCAATGATCATGAATGACAACACAGACTTTCCTGGTTGTAACCCTGCCATTTCAATGGCAAGGATTACCATGGAGATGGCGGCAGACTGCAATGCCAGCATAGCCGGTACTGAAATCGTAATGACGGTTCCATTTGCATCTGCCTATAATTTGAGGACCCTCTTCCCTACTTACACAAACCTCCCTGGCCTTTACCGTATTACCTACGAACTGCAAGGGTTGACAGGTTGGTTACCTCGCGTAACACACTGTGTCTCTGTCAATGGCCTAAATGCCTCTAACGCAGAGTTCAAACTGAAGGCACCCAACAACGGCGTGCCGATCAACAGGGATGCCATCGACTTTACCGCCGCTAATGTCCCGCTGGGCGATTTCTCCTGCGGCCTCTACTTGCAGAATACCACCAGCGAAGTTGGCACCCTCGATTATTACAGGGTGGAAATTTGGCGAACAGATGGGGGTAACAACATTGAGACCATCCTAAACTCAGGCAATATCCCTATTAACCCGCAAGCCCCCTTTCCACTAGGTTATGATTTTAATCCCCCTACTGGACTTTACTTCTTTTTCCTTAGCCCGGCGAACAAGCAGAATTACCGTTTCCGGGTTCGATTCACCGTACACAACCAGTGCGGCGAAGCCTACAAAGAATCGTTCTTCAAGATTACAACGGCCTGTACGGGATGTCTTACCACCGGAGGTAATGGTGGCGAAACAGATTTTATAGAAGTGCCGTTGGAGGAAATAATAGCAGAGCGGCAAGCTGTTACTTCATCTGCGTCACTCATTGTAGCACCAAATCCCGTCAGCAATGTGCTGAACGTTCGGTTCGATCTTCGACAATCTGGCAACGCAGATTTCGGCTTGTTCGATACTGAAGGGCGGCAAGTCATCCGTTTCCAACGGCAGGTGGACGATGCTCCCGTTTCGTTGGAAGAAACCTTTGATGTCGCGCAACTACCTTCCGGAGTTTACATTTGGCGGTTTGTTTATGGTACGCAGGTCGAGTCTGGCCGGGTGATCAAAAATTGAGTTAAATCAATATTGTGTGTACTGGGCATATCAAGAACCGTCCTGGTTTTCGGTATGCCCTCTCCCTTTTCAGGCGTTATCCTTCTCTTCAAAATATGTCTAGAAACTTCTTATCTGCGCTGTTTGTATTAGCAACAAATTATGCACCACTTTTTGGGCAAACCAACTTGGTATGGAACCCCGGGTTTGAATCCACCAACACCTGTGCATTAGAAGGCTTTTGGGGCTTGGACACTACTTGGTTCGACGACCCTTTTCTCTACCGAGCAGCCCCCTTTTGGATATCAGCTAACAGGGAATCCCCAGACTTTTGCAACGCTTGCCAAACAGACGGCATCTTCTACGGTGTACCGCTGAATGCCCAAGGCTTTCAGTATGCAAAAGAAGGCAAAGGGTATATGGGTATCATAACGTATGAAATAAATCTCCCTTTTGCTCCAAATGGAGATTTTAGAGAGTATATTCAAACACGTCTGATGAGCAGTTTAGAGCCGGGGGCAATCTATCGGGGGCGTTTTTTTGTCTCTCCTAGTTATGAAGTAGAAACAAAGCATAATATTGTAGCAATTGACGGAATTGCGATGGCGCTAACCCATAAACCACCTGTAAACAAATCTACCCCCATCTTGATAAACCCCACCAGCAAAGCAGCCATTATATTAGAACCTCAAATCGTCAACCGAGGATTGTTCCCGCGTGACACAGGGGCGTGGCAAGAAATCTGCGGTATTTTCAAAGCCCGGGGCGGTGAGGAATGGCTGACGATGGGCAACTTCTACACCCGGCAAAACAGCGATACGCTCATATTCAGGCCAGCACCCGACCCGGCATCGGAGTCGGCTGGTATTTTTCGAGCTTACTATTTCATAGACGACATCTCACTCATAAAAGTGAGCGAACCGATTTTTCAAGTGCGCGATACGGCAGTGTGCGCTTTCCCGTTTTCTCTTTCCACAAGAGCAGGGTTTAGTGAATATGAGTGGAGTACAGGTGATACTACACAAACCATTGCAGTCCATGCCCCTGGGGTATATTGGGTGCGTATACATCTGCCGGGTGAGTGCACCAGTGTTACTGATACAATCACCGTAACACAAAAAGAGCAAAAGACGCTTACAATTGGAGATGCTTCCATTTGTGCAGGCTTGTTGCCATTGGTAGTGGTGGCGCAACAGGGTTTTTCTAATTACGAATGGAGCAACGGCAACACCACGCCCCAAACCAACATCTGGGCTTCTGGAGAATATTCGGTAGCCGCAACCTACGAATGCGGAACTTTAAGAGACACTTTCATTATCGATGTATTGGAGGAAGTGCCAGATTTTGAACTGGGGGATTCTCTAAACATTTGTGTAAACGACCAGGACATACCGGCCAGGTTAGAGCCTTCCTCAACACTTCCGAACTACGAATGGTCAACAGGAGCTCGTTCACAATGGATAACAGTGAACGTTCCCGGCCAATATTGGCTTAGATCGTCTAACATTTGTGGTGAAAAATCAGATAATATAGAAGTGATTGGGTGCCCATCCAGAATCTACATCCCAAATGCTTTTTCGCCTAATAGTGATGGAGAGAATGATGTTTTTACTGTGTTTGGACGAAATGCTGGGACAATCACACTTCAAATCTTCGACCGTTGGGGAAGCCTTGTTTTCCGGGAAACAGGAAATGAAACCTTAGAAGGTTGGGACGGCACATTTCGAGGCAATGACTCTGCGGTTGGGGTTTATGTTTATTATGTCAATTTTACGGACAATCAAACGGGGCAATTAGAGCGAATTACTGGTTCAGTTACCTTGCTCAGATAGATATCCTGAGTCCTTATTACTATTTTTTACCGCACCATACTCAAAAACGCGCCGCCCAACCAGTGCGAATCGGCCTTGATCAGCGTATCGAGCGTCTGATTTGCTTTGTGAGAGAATTTCCGGATATCACGTACCACCGAACAGAAGTGCTCGGAATGCGGACAGTTTTCTTCTACCGCGGCGAGCTCGTCCAGCACACGCAAAACAGGCTCTAGTTCCCGTTTTTTTCGATGAATAATGATTTGTCGAACCACTTGCCAGAGGTCTTTTTCCGCAAAATACCGCTCCTTTCGTTCACCGGGTGAGGTTTGTTTGAAAGCCAATTCCCATTCTAAAAGTGCGCGGAGATTCATACTGACATTTCCGGAAGAGATGCCCAGTTCGGCCTTCACTTGATCTGCATTGAGTGGTTCGGGCGAAATGAGCAACAAGGCATGCACCTGCGCCATAGCCGGAGGAATGCCCCATCCACTCGCCATTTTGCCCCATGAATCAATAAATTTTTGTTTGCCTTCTCGAATGTTCATGCTGTTTAAAGTTTGATTTGGGAAAACAGTAGAGATACTTTTTACAATAACTGCAACTTTAAGTCCCGGAGTAGTTAGGGTGTGATATGAAAAACACTCACCCTAGTTAAAATGCAATTTGGGACGAATTGTTTTCAATAATCATTGAAACCTGCAACCAAGCCTGTCCTTCAAGTCCCAAATCCTACCTTTGCCTTTGCATGCGCTACTTTATCACCCTTTCCTATCGTGGCACTCAATACGCTGGCTGGCAGGTGCAGCCCAAGGCCCCTTCTGTGCAATTTACCCTGGAGACTGCGATAAGTACCATTTTACGTGAAAAAATTGAGATTACGGGTTGTGGTCGTACGGATGCCGGGGTACACGCCCGCTTTTATGTAGCTCATTTTGATGCAGAAATGGCACTTCCACCCCGTTTTCTGAACGGTCTCAACAGCCTTTTACCAGAAGATGTGGCGGTACACGAGATCCGCCCGGTCAAGGACGGCGCTCACGCCCGTTTTGATGCGTACGAACGCAGCTATGTATATCAGATTTCTTTGAGAAAAGACCCTTTCGCTACCAAAACGGCCTGGCATTATCCTATGCACCACCAGATTGATTTTGAAAAAATGCAGCAGGTGGCCACGCTGTTACCCCATTATTCCGTCTTTTTCCCTTTTTGCAAATCTGACAGCGGGCTGGAACATTACAACTGCAACTTGAAAGCAGCTTTTTGGCAACAACGACCTGAGGAGCATCAATGGCACTTTAACATTACAGCCAATCGTTTTTTGCGCGGAATGGTCAGGCTGATCGTGGGGGCATGCGTGCAGGCTGGCAGGGGGCAATTGGATCTGGTAGATGTCAAAAAGGCGCTTGACCAACAACTCCCATTGAAAAAAAGCCTGAGTGCTCCACCCCAAGGCTTATTTTTGACGGATGTGAAATATCCCTATGATTAATTTTTCATGCCGATCAACATACCCTAAATTGGGCTGCATCACAAAAGCAAATTCCGCAAAAAACCATCTGATTAGAGTGTGTCTGAAAATTGCTGCCGGAGATGAAAATGCAGTTTTTGGGTTCTGGGAAAGCGTACCTTTTTCTGGGAATAGCGGTGTTCTATTGCCTGAAAAAGACGCGCAACACAGGTTCCAAAAGATACATTTTCAGCCCGGTGAGCATTTTTCAGACACCCTCTAGTCTATCAGTTCCACTTTTTTCTTCTTCCCGATCCCCAGTTTTTCCATTCCTCGGTTGAACATCCAATAAACCACAGGCACCACGATCAGTGAAAGGAACATAGAAGAATTCAAGCCCCCGATTATGGCCCAGGCAAGGCCGTTTTTCCAGTCGGAGCCGGAGCCTTGTGCAAAGGCAATGGGCAGCAGTCCGATCACCATCGCAATATTGGTCATCAAAACGGGTCGGAAACGCAGTTTGGTAGCTTGTAACAGGGCTTCGCGAACTTCAACGCCCTGGTCGCGCAGCTGATTGGCAAAGTCAACCACCAGGATTGCGTTTTTCCCTACCAAGCCTACAAGCATCAGCAAACCAAGACCTGTGAACACGGTCAGGTTTTCACTTGCCATAGCGAGTGCTAAAAAGGCTCCAATAACTGAAAGTGGAATAGACACCAATACCACGAGCGGGTAAATCCAGTTGTCGTACAGTGCTACCATGATGAGATAAACAAATACAAGTGATGCCCAGAGTGCAAAACCGAGGGTACCAATGCCCTGTTGCTGTCGTTTATAATCTCCACCATATTTGATCTCTGTGCCGGGCGGCAGGGGCATAACATCGAGGCGTTTTTTAATGTCACGGGTCACGGTTCCGTTTGGCCTCCCGATCACTTGTGCTGTGAGCATGAGTGAGGTGCTGCGGTCGCGGCGTTCGAGGCGGGTAGGGGCAGTTCCTTGCCGTACCTCGGCGAATTGTTTCAGATAAACCGTGCTTCCCAGAGGGTTTACAAAAGACAAATTTTTTATGTCATCTGCGCTGCGTCGGTCGAAGGCATCGAGCGCGATTCGGATGGGGTATTCAAAATCGCCATCGCGGTATTTTGCGTCGGTATTACCGCTAAATGCGGTTTGTAAGGTTAGGCCAACCTGGGCCATGGCGAGGCCACAGTCAGCCATGCGCTGCCGATTCACTTCCACTTTCACTTCAGGGTTTCCGCCCTCTACCGTGGAGCCGATTTCGACACAACCAGGTACTGCGGCCATTTCTTTTTTGACCTTTTCGGCAACAACAAGCAGGCTGTCGAGGCTCGGACCATTGATCATGATCTCGATAGGAACGAACGACAGGCCGAGTATGTCGATCGGATTGGTTTTAATCCTGGCCCCAGCTATTAGTTCCTCGAGTTTGACCTTTGTTTTTCGGGCAAAAATGGGGGTGAGTTCTTTCCTTTTCCCGCCGTAAGGTGTTAAAAACACTTGAATTTCAGCAATATTGGGCGCACTCAACCCAAAGGCTTTGTTATTCGACCCAACGATGGAAAATGTTCGCACCACTTCAGGCTGGGTACGCAGCCAGGTTTCCACGCGCTTGGCTATGGCATCGGTTTGGGTCAGCGAAGCATCTTGAGGCAACACAATTTCGAGCAAAAACTCCCCACGTTCACCAGATTCGATAAAAGCATTTCCAATCAGCCCGGATGTGACCAACAAAAACGAACTGAAGAACATAAGCGTAGCGGTGAGCAAGGTAACGATTTTGGTTCGGCGATTTTTCAAGGCCAATTTCAATATGCCAACAAAAGCGTCGGAAAGCCAATCCAAAAAAGTTTCAAATTTCAAAATGATACGCCCGGCAAGGTTTTTTCCTTCAAAACGGTGCAGTTTCCCAAACCTTGACGTGAGCCAGGGCACCAGGGTAAATGACACGAGCAAGGACACGAGCGTGGAGGTCAAAACCGTCATGCAAAACTGTCGGAGCAGATTAGGCACCAGCCCGCTGGTAAAGATAATAGGGAGAAACACCACTACGTCCACCAGCGTGATGCTGATCGCTGTAAAGCCGATTTCCATTCGCCCATCGTAACTGGCCTGTACCTTGTTTTTACCCATCTCAAAATGTCGGTAAATATTCTCAATGACCACGATAGCATCGTCGACCAGAATGCCAATGGCAAGTGAAAGGCCGAGCAAGGAGAGGAGGTTGAGCGAGTAGCCAAACCAGCTCATCATCACGAATGTGCTGACAATAGAGGTTGGGATAGAAACGAGCACAATAGCGGCGTTTCGAAAACTGTGCAGAAAAAGCAACATGACCAATCCTACCAAAAGTACCGCTATGAGCAGGTCTTCGATTACCGCATTGGTGGCTTTTTTGGTAAAAGTGCTGCTGTTGGCCACTACTTCAAATCGTAATCCGTCTGCAGCATAAACGCCTTCGAGCAAGGCAATTTTTTGAAGCACCAGTTTCGACATTTCTACGGCATTGGCATCGCCTTGTTTGCGAATGCTGATGCCCACTGCGGGCTGGCCATCGGTGCGACAGATGATCTCAGGGTCGCGGATGCCATCTTGAACCTCTGCGATGTCTTTCAAAAAAATAGAGGATCCGAAGCGGCTTTTTCCAACTACAAGGCTTCGTATATCGTTGATATCCAGAAATTTGCCCGCAAGTCTGATGCGGAGCTGCCCCTGTTCGCCGGTCAATTTTCCGGTTGGGAAATCCAGGTTGGCAGTCTGCACGGCTTGAGCCACCTGAAGCAACGAAAGCCCGTATTGCTCGAGCCGCGCAGAGGAAATATTGATCTTTATCTCACGCTCTTCGCCGCCCAAAATGCTTACCTGGGCTACACCTTTTACCTGGGATATTTCTGGCACGACGCGGTTTTTTACCACATCGTAAAATGCTGCGCCGATTAGGTTTCCTGACACACCGATCTTCAATATGGGCAATTCGTCTAACGCAAATTTGTTGATAACCGGCGTACGCACCTCCTTGGGCAAGGAAGCTTGAAGTTGGTTGATCTTGCGCTGTATCTCCTGAACGGCATGGTCCAGGTCCACGGATTGTTCAAACTCAACGGCAATAAATGAGGAGTTTTCCTGCGATCCCACCTGAACCTGGTCAATCCCTTCAAGCGAAGAAATGGCATCCTCAATGGGTTTGCTAACAGCATTTTCGACCTCTGATGGCGATGCCCCGGGGTAAACCGTAATGATCGTAACGACAGGAGCACTGAACTTGGGAACCAATTCAATAGGAAGCCGCAAGTAACTGGCAACACCCATAAATGCCAAAACGGCAAATGCCACAATGACTAGAGATGGGCGACGAATGGAGAGAGCAGTAATGTTCACAGCGCGAAGGTAGCAGGGCGTTTAAACTTGCTGCTATTCAAAATTATCCTGACCCAACAATAACCCATCTTTTTCGCTCAATTCAAGAAGAATTCGTGTGCCATCAAATTCCAGGAGCATCGCATCGTTGCGGTAAA
The DNA here is from genome assembly GCA_046160345.1 of Saprospiraceae bacterium. Classification (GTDB taxonomy): domain Bacteria; phylum Bacteroidota; class Bacteroidia; order Chitinophagales; family Saprospiraceae; genus M3007. The sequence continues at coordinate 3,278 of JBJXGO010000285.1, read as the reverse complement.
GCCCTGTTTCTGCGTGAATTGACAATCGAATACCTTGCAAGGCAGTTCCTATCAGGTCCCGCCAAAGCGGTTGAATATTAGCCGCAATGCGTTGTATAAGTGCTTCGTCGTGAATCAATTGCAGTTTTTTGGCTGTTCTTGTCAAGGATTCTGGAGTGATGACCTGAATTTGTTCCGAATCTTCGCCACTGGAAAGCAGTAGTGTTTTGCCATTTTCAAAAAATAATTCCAGGGCAAAGAGAAACGACGATTTTTTATTGGTCCGCCACAGATAGTAATTAACCGTATTCAGTATTGTATTTTCAAAAGTTTGAAACAACTCCAACTCCCATTGTTGGAAACAATCGGGCGAGGTTGGGTCATTGGGCAGGGGATTAATTTGCATGGTGTGGAGAATTAAGTTTGATGGAACTTACCATTCTGCGGTAAAGCGCAATACTACTTCTTTAATGCCGACTTCCTCAACCGCTGCAAAAACGGTGAAGCAAAAATGAAGGATTGTAAATTTTCATTTTCGCTAGCCAGCACCTGATCCTTGGTGCCGCTCCATTCGAGGCCGCCTTCATGGAGGAAGCAAATATTGTCGCCAATTTCCATCACCGAATTCATATCGTGGGTGTTGATGACCGTGGTGATGTTGTTTTCTACAGTGATGCTGCTGATCAGTTCGTCAATCATGATGGCCGTTTTGGGGTCAAGGCCCGAATTGGGTTCGTCGCAAAACAGATATTTTGGGTTGAGTACAATGGCCCGGGCGATGCCGACGCGCTTTTGCATGCCTCCCGAAAGTTCGGAAGGGTATTTTTTGTTGTTTCCCGCCAGGTTTACCCGTTCGAGGCAATAATTGACACGTTCCACTTTTTCTTTGAGCGTCAAGGGCGTGAACATGTCGAGCGGGAAGCGGATGTTTTCTTCTACCGTAAGCGAATCAAACAGCGCCGAACCCTGGAAAAGCATCCCGATTTTCATACGGATAGCTCGCATTCCTTCCTTATCAAGTGCGGTGAAATTCACATCATCATACCAAACAATTCCACTTGTGGGCACATTGAGGCCCACAAGAATTTTAAGCAACACCGTTTTGCCTGCACCAGAACGCCCGATTATCAGGTTGTTTTTTCCAGCCTCAAACAAGAAGTCAATGCCTTTCAGCACTTGCTGTTCTCCAAATGTTTTGATTATTTTTTCTGCGCGAATCATTGATAATTAGAAGGATTTGCCCCGCGAACACTAATGGGCCGGACTTGCTAAACCCAGCCACGGCCAACTCGGGGCGGCAAGTTACGCAAAGGCTTAGCATCCTCATCTCGCTATTGTCAATTTTCGCACCGCAGGCCCTTTGTCCGTCAACACTTGAAGCAAATAAAAACCCGCTGAAAATTCCATTGTACTAATTTCTAATGACGGGCTTGAAAGCGATTGGGCCCAGACCGTTTTTCCAAAAACGTCGAATAGACGAATGCTTTGAACATTTGCTCCGCTTACTCTGATACTGGCTTTTTCGTTGGCAGGATTGGGCATAATATTGATCTGTATGGGTGTTGGTTCTGGTTCTGGCGCCGCAGAGGTCAGATGAACCAACAGGCAAATTTTATCGGTGCAAGTTCCCGCGAAATTGCTGATTTCAAGGCAGGCCTGATAGACCCCTGGTGCAGGATAAGTGTGTGAAAGCGTGTCAAAAAAACCGGAATGGAGTGGCGAACCATCTCCAAAATTCAAGATTGCGGATTCGGCGTTGACAGATGAATTTGTAAACAGAACCGTATTTCCGCCTATAGTTTCAACCGAAAATTTTGCAGCACATTCCAGGTTTTGGCAACACTCACCTTTGGTCCAGGATGTAACGCCACCATAATTGATGGCATAGCAATAGTTGTCGTAAGTAATATCATCACATCCACAAACCGGGTCGTATATTTCGATGCAGGCCACCGTAGAGTCAATCCATGTCGGATTAATGCATTGATCCGGGCAAATGCCCGCAACCCACGATGTAACCCCCTGGTGATAATAAGCTATGCAGTCATTAGAATAGCTGACGCCATCGCAACCACAAACGGGGTTGTAAATAGCCGGACAAAGCACATTAAGATTAATTACAGATGGGTCAATACACGTTTGTCCGGCCACTACAATTTTTTTACAAATAGTTCCGCCACATTGTGTTCCGTCTGCAAAAAGCCCCGAAACGGTGAGGCAGACTTCGTATTCACCAGGATCAAGAAAATTGATGGTCGGATTTTCTTCCATGGAGGTCTGGCCGTTCCCAAAGTCCCAAAACCAGCTGCTGATGGTGCCCCCCGGGAAGATTGACTCATCCGAAAAACTCCAAACCGTGAGCGAGCCACCAGTGTTAGCTCCCTGAAAATCAATAAATAAGTTGTTGCAGACACTTCCACAAACGCCGGGAGTCCAGGAATTTAAGCCTCCGTAATTGTACGCATAACAAGCGTTGTCGTAGGTCTTGCCGTCGCAACCGCATACCGGGATGAAGGCCAGCGGACAGGGTATTGAAAGATCAATTTGAGCAGAATCGACACAAAGGGCCGTTACCTCTATTGCTCTGCAAACCGTGCAGGTTTCCGGAGTGAAATCGCCGGTTGGATAGGTGGCGCAAAGGGTGTGAATGCCTGGTTCGCTGAAAAGATGGACAAAATCAAGGCCCGTTCCCGTGACAGTGCCCTCATCGAGCGACCAATCCACATAAAAGAAAAATGGGGGGTCAATGATGTCAAATTTGGCATGAAGCGCAGTACCATTGAGCTTGTAATTAAAACCATAAAAACAATTGTCAAAGCAGTCTTCGGGCACCGTCACCATTTTACAAAAAGTTCCTTCACAAATAAGCCCATTCGCGGAAGCTGTTTTTACTGTAAGACATACGGTGTAACTGCCCACTGAAAAAAATTCGTGCGTAGGATTTTGTTCGTTCGAAATACTGCCGTCGCCGAAGTTCCAGGCCCAACCCAGTATTTGACCGTTAGGCATACTGGTTTGGTCAACAAAGGCGATGGTTTGAGAATTGCTGATCAGCGAAGATTCAAATTTTACCTGAAGATCGGCACAGAGGTTTCCCGTACAGGGCCCGGCAACCCAGGAGCTTACGCCTGCCCTATAAAGCGCTTCACAGTCATTTCCATACGTCACTCCATCGCAGCCGCAAACGGGGTCGAATTCGGTGGTGCAAACTGCATTTGGGTTGATAAAAGAGGAGTCCACGCAGCTTGATTGAGCCTGAATAAGTATAGGGGTTGAAAATGGGGAAAGCAATCCTAGGA
>JBJXGO010000284.1:0-2728 GCA_046160345.1 Saprospiraceae bacterium | reverse complement strand
CTCCTCCGCCCCTGCCTCCGTAAAGCCTCTGGCAGGTAAAAAAGCTACGGCGGGTGAAGTGGATCAAATTTTGACTTTCTTCTTGCCGGGTTGCCTCGAGGGCGCACGCCGTGTTTTTCAAGATATGTCTGGACGTATTCGCTTTCAACCTGTTTGGCTAAAATGCGTCCCATAATGTCCTTTTGAATAATACGCCCCATATAACGAACCCAACCTGCAGAAAGATTTAGGAAATAAAGTTGGTCCCGAATCCTGTCCGACAAGTTATCTGCTTCAATCGGGTCGTCAGTAATACCGTATTTGAACAGTTCGTCCTCGCCCTTATCCCAGATTTCGTATAGGTGGTGAGGCCCATCATTTTGGTTTGAATTTCGGTGAAGTGCCACTGTGGAGAAGCGAATTGAAAATTAAAGCCAGCCTTGCTGATTGCTATAGGTTTCAAAGTTGAAAGCAGGTACAATGGTCATTTTCTTGCCTGTTTTGCATTCATAAGCTTTCCTGGCAATGCGCAGCAACGGGGAAAAAGTGACGTCCAAGGGCATTTCAGCTGGGTTGTGCAGCACCTTTTGGTAAAAGTCTTTGCCATTGGCAACCACACCACATCGAGCGTAAAGGTAATCGTCCACAGAAAGAGAATCGTCTGTTTCGTCCGTAAAAACATCGGCATGAGCGCGAGTGTCCAGGTTCCAAAGTTTTTCGGAAAGCAGGTCTTGAAACTGGTAGATATTGGCTACTGACATTTGGGCCAGCGCAGCCACCAAGGGTTCGATCACTGACTCGGTGTCATCTTTTTCCCAATCCAATTGAGCAATTAATGCCCAAAAATCAGGTTCGCCCAGCATCCCCGCTGCATCTGGTATGTCATGCACCTTGATCTCTACTTTGGCGTTGCCGAATTGTTCCTTGAGTTCGTCCACCAAAGCATGGTTCAGGTCTTGTGCGCTGATATTAAGCGTCGTACTCATTTTGAAAATGTTTTGACAAAGTTAGGGCTTTTGGGGGATTGGTCTTCGTTACCGTCAAAAATCTCCCCCTTTTCGTGTTTTCTGCCGCTGTTCGCGAGCGACGATGGCCTCTTGGATTTTCTTTGCCACGGCTCTCCAGACCTCTGGGCGGTTTGGGTGGCGCTCAACAGGTATTGCATCTTTTGGCAGCATCTGGATTTTTGAAAGTGGCGTTTCCTCCCACAAGCAGTCACTAACAACCACACCCACTAGCAAGGCAGTTCCGTTTTCATGCCGTTCGATCGCACGGGTCATTTCAATATCCCAGATGTATTTGGATTTGAAGAAAGATGCGGTTAGTAACAAAACAACCACATTGGCTTCTGCAATTTGCCGCATGATCTCTTTGTTCCAATCATCTCCCGGCAAAAGATACCGGTCATCCCAAACTTTCCATTTTCCGACATTTTCCAGCGGGGCAATCATTTCTCTAAACTCATCTTTGTATACTTCGTTTTTGTGCGCGTATGAAATGAAAATCCTAGGCGTATCCATGTATTCAATGCCTTCCAGAATGTTTATAGCGGGCACTTTTTTGCGATTGACATTCCGGCAAATCATATCATCGCCGTATTGAGCGTTATCCTCCAATTCCTTGATATTGAAGGCGGTAGGGGTTAACGAAGTTTCGCAGTCCAAACAATTACAAGACACTAAACGCTGCAATTTCAAGCCCCGGAACAAGCTTTCCACCGTTTCGAGGGTCTGCCGCATTTCGTTCATACGGCGTTTGCGATCTGGGCCGCAGGCACGAAGTGTTATTTCGCGTTCGAGCGGATTTTCAACCGCCTCGCCGTAGGTATTGTCGTCCCAGCGCAGGGTCACGCCTTTCCGCCAAACGTATCCATTAAAGATATAGCGAGCCATTCGTGCAATGAACCGGGTCATCAGTCCGGCGGGCATAAATTCGTACTTGTGTTTGAAGGTAATGCAGCCTTGTTTTGGAAAATCAGGCCAATGCCTGGCTTCCAAGGGCAAGAGTTGCGGGGCTATAAAATGATCAGATCCTTGCTCTGTTTCGTAGCAGAGGTCAAAATGCCGCATAAGTTGTTCGAGCTGCAGCGTCAATGGCGCGTAGTCTGCACCGCGCCACATGGTTTCCAGGTATTTTCGCTCAAAACGCCCTCCAGCTTTTTCTACAGGTTTGGAATCCAAGACCTTGTACATGGCATCGAGACACCACTGAGGGTTGAGAATGACCCAGTTGCGCATCCCGAATACCTGCGGATACCACAACAAATTGCCCAAATTGTGCAAGGTTTGAGCGATGATTTCCATTTGCTGCTCATCGTCTGCCGGGATGCCTTGATCGACGCAGATACTTTGGAATTGCTCCCAGGAAATATACGGCGATTTAATGGCTGAAAGCGCGTCGCGAACCTTAACCCAGTAGGCCGGGAATTTTTTGCCCAGCACGGGCAGGGTCAGAAAATGCGTTTCGATGGTAGCGCGAAGCCGATCAAAACGCCCAAAATCCTTGTCCGCAAAATTCACATCCTCGGGGCATTGGAGCAAACCAGGAAAATTGCTGAACAAGTGTTCGTCCAGGGAAATCTGCCGCGTGGCGTTTTCCTTCTGGTTAAAAATGCAAAATATCGGGCACTCGTCTCCGGCTCGAAGGGCCAGGATGTTGAGCCAGTAGTAAAAATCGGTGTCGTTTTTCCGATTGTCGTTGAGCAGGATGTAAAAGGTGTCCGGCGTGAGGAAGAATTGATGCGTGGCAT
>JBJXGO010000283.1:0-11615 GCA_046160345.1 Saprospiraceae bacterium | reverse complement strand
GTAGCCAAATGGTTTGCCAACAACCTGGTAATCAGGAGTGTAGGCATCGGTTATGCCCACCTGGAAGCGGCGGGCAATCATGCCGAGGGAAAGGCCATTTGGGTCATAAAAGGCGCGAATTGCACCGTGGAAGGCATCGAGTTTTCAGGTTGCAAGGTGCCTGATCACAATGGGGCTGGTATCCGTCAGGAGGGCAAGGACCTGACCCTTCGAAATTGCTATTTTCACCACAATGAAATGGGAATTTTGACCTCCAACGACGGAATGAGCAATTTTGATTTTGAGTCCTGTGAATTTTCCTTCAATGGCTTTGGGGATGGTTTTTCCCACAATATCTACGTTGGCGCTGTCAACAGCCTAACCATGCGTTATTGCTATTCTCACAATGCGCACATTGGGCATTTGGTAAAAAGTAGGGCACGGTTCAACAACTTGTATTACAACCGTTTTACCGGAGAAAATGGCGATGGAAGTTACGAAGTGGATATGCCCAATGGAGGGAGGGCCATCCTGATTGGGAATATCATCGAACAATCGCCCAATTCTCAAAACGGCGGTATCATTTCTTTTGGCCTGGAGAATCAAAACAATCCGGAGCAGCAGATCATCCTGTCGCACAATACGATCGTAAACGACCGTTTCGCAGGGCGTTTTATCCAGTTTTCCAATGCCACCACCCTGGTCAAACTGGTCAACAACCTTTTTCTCGGTCCGGGAACGCTTTTGCAAGGTACAACTGCTGTGATGGACACCACGCACAACATACGCCTGACAAATATCGTTGCCGCTCAGTTGAGCAATCCGGCCAATTACGAATACAGACCTATGGCGGGTTCTCCTTGTGTGGATGCCGGGATAGATCCGGGTAGTTTCAACAATGAGTCTTTGGCCGCTTTATATGCTTACCTGCACCCGATGGGGCGAACTGCTCGCTGGTTTTCTGGATCCGCGCCAGATGTTGGTGCCTATGAGTTGCTCACCGCACCTTACCGAACGGTGGAAGTAGAGGATCGGGAATCAGGATTTTCAGTTTTCCCAAATCCTGTGACTGAAAATCAGTTTTTGGTCCTTCAAACTCCAAAACCACTGGCGTTCAACAGCAAGGCCTATTTATTTGATACAGAAGGAAATGTAATTCAAAAAATGGAATTGCAACGCGGCCAAAAAACTTTTGAATGGGCATTGGGATCTATTTCAGCGGGCATTTACTTTCTTGTAGTAGAAGGATCAGGTCCGGCAAAAAAGATCTCGATTTTTTAATGGAAGTGGAAATTGGCGATCGATCCAGTTAGCGTCAACGTTGCACCATCAATTTTTGGCGTATCAGCGATTTGCCATCTTGAATACAGGCGATATAGGCGCCTGCTGGAAGTTGCGTGAAAATATTGGTTTGAAGATCTTGTATCTCTTGCCGATACACTTCGCGGCCGCCCAGGTCATGAATGCTTAGCAAGGCATTCAAACTTGGATTTTCTTCCAGTATTATTGAAAAACTTCCGCTGTTTGGATTAGGACTGATTTGCATTGCACCAGACTTTGGCTCATCAGTATCAACAATGCTTGTATTGAATTTAGATACAAAAGCGCCTGATCCAGATAGCGTGAATCCATCTTCTGCAAATCCGTTCGTAAACTGACCAGCTCCGTATAAGAACCCAACATCATCCAAAACAATATTGGCTCCATAGAAAAAATTGGTCATGGCTTCGCAGCCAGCTCCACCTATGCTTCTTGCTACCTGGTGTAGGCCTTCATTGCCGGCAATGATAATTAAAGCATCCGTACAGCCATCTACGGGGACGTTTTCGCCGCCGATGTTGAGCGCATCGGTAATGAACCCGGTGGTGTAAATATTGCCCCAATGATCCAGTTTTACATCCATGATCGGGTAATCTACTGAGTTATTATATGGGATCAAAACAGGTATTGAGTGGGTAGAAGCTGTCAATTTTAGCACTATGGCTGTTAATCCACTACTGGTATTAAGAATTGGGTTGTTGTCCAGAGTCAGGTCCTCGCTTGCATCTATGGCCAAATAAACCTTGCCTTCCTGATCCATATCAATACCTTCCACAATAAAATAGCTAGTACTAGGGCCAAGATTTCTAAGCCATTGTGCTGTGCCAGTAGTATTTAAGCCGACCACAAAATAACCGAAGTCGTTGGGCGGTGCAGTCAAGCTCAGTCCGTTTCCGAAATCTATTGTTCCTGAAAAATTGCCGGTAAGCACCACTTGCTGGTTGTTGTTGACATCAAGATGTTCCAGGGTACCAATATCACTGCCGGAGGCTGGAAAATGTACGGCTTGCGGATTGCCTGAAGAAGCATTATAATTGGCCAGGAAAAACCCCTTTTGCGGAAGGTTGTTGAATATAAAATTGGATCCAAAGTTGGCTTTTGTGCTATTGTAATTGCCTGCGAGGTAGAGATTTCCTGAGTTGTCTGCATCAATGCCTGCGACAGTAAAAATAGCCCCGTCTCCCCCGGAAACAGTTTTTGCCCATTGTGCTTGCCCATTTGTGGCAAATTTGGCCAGGTAAATATCTTCGCAGCTGTTGTTGCAGCTTAGATTTATGGAAATGCCATTGCCAAAATCAATGTTTGGAATAGAAAATACACCAGTTAAATATACGCCCTCCAAATTTGAAGTGCAGATCTTAGTGCTTCTCGAAAAAAAGCCTACGAATCCAAGGTTTTTGACCCAGTCAACATCCCCTTGATAATTGTATTTAATAAGCAGGAGCAATTCTCCATTGGGGGTAGGCGTAAAAGTTTGCCCATTGGGGAAACTCGAGGGAGCGGTACATCTGGCCGCTACATATGTACTGCCTGTGATTAATTCTGTTTCGATATCCAGCACTTCAATACCGGATTCATCGGGTTCTGACGGGGTGGTGGCTATACCGGAATTCCAAATAATGGGGGGATAATTGTTTTGGGCTAGCAAGGAAAAGGACAGCAGAAGCGATACCAAAAAGGTTAAGAAGTGTTTCATGTTTAGTAAGTGAATTAGCGGGTCAAATTGCAAATTTATGTAATTATTTCAGCAATTCCCACAGATGAATCACCTCCATTGCTTCCCGAACATCATGGGCGCGGAGTATGCGTGCGCCTTGTTGCAGGGCGACCATGTGCAGGGCACTGGTGCCATTTAATGCCTCTTCAGGCTTGATCTTCAGGGGTTTGCAGATCATTGATTTTCGTGAAAGTCCTGCAAGCACAGGCATTCCAAGCACATTTTCAAAAACATGCAGATTTTTTAGCAGCTCAAAATTATGCTCCACCGTTTTTCCGAAACCAAATCCGGGGTCTAGTATTATGTCCTTTACGCCATGTGCTCGGAGCACTTCTGTTTTTTGAATAAAAAAATCGAGGATCTCGGTTACGACATCTTCATAATGAGGGTTTTGTTGCATCATATCGGGGCTTCCCTGCATGTGCATCAAAATGTAGGGGCTCCCCAATTTAGCCACCGATTCAAACATTTTAGGGTCAAGGCTCCCGGCAGAAATATCGTTGACGATCTGTGCGCCGACCCGCACAGCCGCTATCGCAACATTTGCTCGCCAGGTATCGACCGAAATAACCGCCTTTGGAAATTTTTTTTGAACCAGTTCAATGTTGGGAATGATACGTTCCAGCTCTTCAGATTCGCTGACTACAACAGATCCTGGCCGGGATGATGCGCCACCGATATCGATTATTGCAGCGCCGTCACGGAGCATTTTTTCGACTTGATCCAATATAGAAGTTGCATTCAAGTATTGTCCGCCATCGAAAAAGGAATCGGGAGTTACATTTAGGATACCCATCACAATCGGACGGGATAGATCAAGCAATCTTCCGTCTGATAGTTTAATGTCTAGTGGCCTATTGCCCATTCCGTTTGGGAAAAAGTTTGCGCAGCAGAAGCATGGGAGAGAAAGAAGCGTTGGCAGGACTGGGCTCCACGAATACCAATTTTCGGCCTCGAACAGCACTTGAGACTGCCACTAACAACGCATTTCGGCCATTATCCTCTATTTTTTGTACGGAATCGAGTCGCCAATCGTGGGGTTGTGCACTTTCCTCGGGTTGTTCTGAAAAGGTTTCAACCGCTTGATATCCTTGATTTTGCAGGGCTTGCAGCGCTTCGGAAACAGATTGATTTTTTTGCATAACTGATTAAAAGGCAATAAGTTCAACGATTCTATCCACCTCTGGTTTGCGGTTTTAAAAGGGCATTAGATTAAAAATGCTTTGATAGGTTCCAAGCCGCTAAAGAACGATGCAAACAGGAAAAATGCTGTGTAGGTATTGAAAAAGTTTTCCACAAAAATTGAAATCATGGCGCCACTAAAAGGAGACGATCTATTGGCATCTCTTGCTAAGTCCCCAATTCCAACTGTTCCCGTACCAATTGGTAATATGCTCCTCGTTTGTTTGTCAATTCCTGATGGGTGCCTTGCTCCAGCACCTCGCCTTTTTCAAGCACAATGATATTATCGGCGTTGCGCACAGTGCTAAGCCGGTGGGCTACGATGACCACGGTTTTCCCCTGAAAAGCCGCTTCCAGATTGCGCATGATGACCTTTTCATTGTGAGCATCCAGAGAATTGGTGGCTTCGTCAAAAAAGATGTATTGCGGGTTTTTGTAAATAGCACGGGCAATAAGCAGGCGCTGTTTTTGTCCCTGGCTGAGGCCCGTTCCGTCCTGTCCGATTTTTGTATTAAATCCCAGGGGCAACATCTCAATAAACGCTTGAATATGAGCAGTTTTTGCGGCTTCGAGCAGACGTGGGCGGTCTATGTTTTCCTCGCCCAGTGCTATGTTTCTGGCTATCGTATCGTTGAAAATATATCCGTCCTGCATGACCACACCACAACTGGCTCGCCACATCTTATGGTGGAAGCTGTCAAGGCTCAGGTCGTTCAGCCGGACGCTCCCTTCTTGTGGTGTGTAGAAATTGAGCAACAGTTTCAAAAGGGTGGTTTTGCCCGAACCGGAAGTGCCTACGATTGCCGTGGTTTTACCGTGAGGGAAATGGAGGTCGAGATGTTTCAGAACCCAAGGGTCATGTGGCCCTCCGTAGCGGAAGGAAACGTTCTGAAGGGACAGTTCGCCCGTTTTGGGTAAATTACCCACTTTCGCGTCTTCATTGGCGTCCTCGTCTGCGCGCTGGTGAATTTCGTTCATGCGCTCCAGGCTGATCTTTGCTTCCTGTGCGTGCAGTATAAACTGTACCAGCGATTCCAGCGGCCCGTTCATATGACCGATGATATACTGCACGGCCAGCATAGCCCCAAGCGTCATTTGATTGTCAATCACTGCCTGGGCAGCCAGCACAGAGATAATGATATTTTTCCCTTCATTAATAAAAGCTGCACCCGCACGTTGAGCCTGATCTGTAGAAAGGTATTGAACATTTACGCGGAACAGCCGTGCTTGAATGCGCTCCCAGGCCCACCGTTTTTGTCGTTCGGCATTGTGCAGTTTTATTTCCTGCATGCCGTTCACGAGTTGGATGAGGGCGTTTTGGTTTTCGGCCATCTGCTCAAAACGACGGTAGTCAAGAGACCTCCGACGAGCCAGAAAAAGCCAAACCCAACCAAAATATCCTGCTGCTCCCAGGGTAAAAACAAGGAAGATCAATTGATTGTAAAACAAAAGTACCCCGCCAAATACCAGTAAATTGACCAGGGAAAAAAGTGTCACCAGAGAGGATGAGGTCAAAAAACGCTCCACTCGCTCGTTGTCGTAAATCCGTTGGAGCAGGTCGCCAGTCATTTTTGAATCAAAATACGACATGGGCAGCCGCATCAGTTTCAACAGAAAATCTGACACCAGATTGATGTTGATCCGAGTGCCGATGTGCAGCAAAATCCACCCTCGAATAAACTCCACAGCCACCTGACTGGCAAAAAGCACCCCTTGCGCCGCCAGAATCAGGTAGACAAAATTGAGGTCGCGCAATTGCACCCCTTTGTCCACCAGGGCCTGCATCAAAAACGGAAATGCCAGTTGAATCAGACTACCCAACAACAAACCTATGGCAAGTTGCCAGATCAGGCGTTTGTGTTGGCCTAAATATGGCCACAAAAATTTAAATCCCGAACGGTTGGTTTTTTCACCTTCCCGGTCAAAAAATTCGGGAGTTGTTTCCAACAAAAGCAAAATGCCCTGAGGGTCGGTATTCACCACGTCGCTGATCCAACCATTGAGGAAGTCCTGCTCTTTCATCTTTACTTTCCCCGAAGCAGGGTCTGCCACATATACTTCCCCACCTGAAATTTTATAGACCACCAGGAAATGATCCTGTTTCCAGTGTGCCACGCAAGGCAAAGGGATATCAGCCGAAAGTCGATCAAATCCAGTTTTCGCGCCTAAGGTCCGAAACCCTATTTTTTCAGCGGCTTCGGCGATGCCTGCCAGGGAGGCGCTCACCTTGTCGGTATGTGAAAGCTGGCGCAAAAACTCGATCGAATAAAAGCGGCCATAATGCCGCGCAATCATGCGCAAGCAGGCCGCACCGCAGTCGGAAGAGTCAAATTGTTTGTCGAAAGGGAAGTTATCCACGATGAGAATTGGGCGGGGTTTGGGTGCAAAAATAAGCGAATGGTTCGGTTGATGAAATCATTGCAGGTTTTTGACGGCGATTGTTTGTATTCTGGCGATTTTTGCGCCGTATGGGCCGTACCCCGGAACTCCGTTCCGGGGCAAATGTTCGCCTCCCGGAACGGAGTTCCGGGGTACAAAACCAACAAGATGATCAACAAAGAAAAAATCGCCGAGCATTTCCGGCTCCTGCAGGATGATATTTGCAAGGCCATAGAGAACGCTGACGGAGGAGGTAAGTTTTTGGAAGACAATTGGTTGCGACCAGAGGGTGGGGGAGGGCGGAGCCGTGTATTGGAAGGCGTTACCATTGAAAAAGGGGGCGTTATGTTTTCGGAAGTGCATGGGCCTTTGCCTGAGATCACGGCTAAAGCAATGAACCTGTCGCCGACCGATTTCTTTGCTACCGGGGTTTCTGTTGTTCTGCATCCGCACAGTCCTATGGCCCCGATCATTCACATGAATGTTCGATACTTTGAGACTGCTGGTGGCGACCGCTGGTGGTTTGGCGGGGGAATTGACCTTACCCCCCATTATGTAGTTCCTGACGACGCTCAATTTTTTCATCAACAATTGCGCGAGACATGCGAACAATTTTCACCGGATTTTTACCCTGAATTCAAAAGACAGGCTGACGATTATTTTTTCTTGAAACACCGGCAGGAAACTCGAGGCATAGGCGGTATATTTTTTGACTATCTGGACGAAAAAACGAGTTTTTCGCAAGAAAAACTCCTTGAATTCGCTCTAAAAGTAGGTAAAACCTTTGCGCCAACCTATACCGAACTTTTACGCCGCGCCGCTTCCAGACCATTTGGCGAGCACGAAAAACGATGGCAAATGCTCCGGCGGGGCAGGTATGTGGAATTCAATCTGGTGTGGGATCGCGGCACGAAATTTGGCCTGGAAACCAACGGACGAACGGAGAGTATTTTGATGTCTTTGCCGCCTACCGCACAATGGGCGTATAATTTGCAACCTGAATCGGGGAGTGCGGAAGCAGATACGGTAAATTGGCTGCGGAAAGGGGTCGAATGGTAGGGCGAAATTCATTTTGCCGAACTATTGCGAAATGAATTTCGCCGTACATGCCGTACAAATATTAATTTTGCGCCCAGTCCAATTTTTGCACCAATTCAAAATATAATATGGCGATTAGGCATAACCTTCTCGAGGAGCTCCGCTGGCGCGACCTCATTCACGACTTCACTCCAGGTGTGGAAGAACATTTCAAACAGGGAATGGTGCGCGCCTATATTGGATTCGACCCTACAGCTCCCTCCATGACGATCGGAAATTATGTTCAAATCATGTTGCTCACCTTTTTACAACGTGCTGGACATCAACCTGTTGTGCTTTTGGGTGGCGCTACCGGACGCATTGGTGACCCGAGTGGTAAGGACAAAGAACGAGAATTGAAAAGTTTTGACGAATTGGATGAAAATATGGCCCGCATGGCCGAGCAAGCCAAACGATTGCTTGACTTCGACCCTGCCACACCCAATCACGCCCTTTTGTTTAACAACTATGACTTTTACAAAAACATGAGCGCGCTGGATTTTCTGAGGGATGTGGGCAAGTTTTTGACTGTCAATTACATGATTTCCAAAGAAAGTGTAAAAAGGCGTATCGAAGGGGAAACCGGGATTTCCTTCACAGAGTTTAGTTACCAGTTGTTGCAAGGATATGATTTTGTATTGCTCAACCGACTCCACGGTGTCACGGTACAAATGGGGGGCTCAGATCAGTATGGCAATATAACTGCCGGCGTTGAGTTAGCCCGCAAGATTGACGGAACAAAAGTATTTGCAGTTACCACACCCTTGCTCACCAAATCTGATGGTACCAAGTTTGGCAAAAGCGAATCGGGCAATATCTGGTTGGACCCAGTATTGACCACACCCTATAAATTTTACCAATTTTGGCTCAATGCGGATGATCGTGACTTGCCCAAATTTTTGCGATATTTTTCCCTGAAAAGCCGGGAAGAGATTGAACGCCTGGAAAGCACGCTTTCATCCCAGGAGCTTAAACGTGTGTTTGCAGAGGAACTTACGGTGCGCATCCATGGCCAATCGGCCTATGAATCGGTTCTGGGAGTATCCAGGCTTTTGTTTGACCCCAAGGCAGGCGCTGACACCTTGCACAGCCTCGATGCAACTACTTTGGTACGGGTAGCTGAAGAAATACCTGCCTCGAAAATTGCGCTTTCAATCATTGAAAATGGTGTGAACATCCTGGATTTCCTTTCTGAATTGACCGGAATCCTGGAAAGCCGGAGCGAGGCGAAACGTGCCATTCAAGCCAATACCATTTCAATCAACAAGGTGAAAATCAATGATTTGGGGGCAATAGTTACGCCCAAAGAACTGCTGCATGACAAGTTTATCATGGTAGAAAACGGCAAGAAAAACAAGTGTATGGTGGTGGTGGGGTGAATAATTTAAACCAGAGCAGCTTCAAATTCCCCGATCCATTGAAGTTGTAATTTCCTTCGTAAGCTACCCTATTTTTCCAGTTCAAACTTGTACTCCACCGATTCAATGCGAGGGTTGCCGACTGAATCAGTTTCTCGAAAAACGATGGTGATGCCGATGGTTTCTGAAGCGTCTTTTTCAGTGCTGTCAAAGACCACGTCAAAACGCCCTTTGCCGCCAGGTGCAATAGGGCCGCGAGGAAAATCTACCTTGGTGCACTCACAGGCATCCACTATATCAATCTGGATTTCCTGGCCGCTGATGTTGTTGAGCTCGAAAAAGAACGTGCGCTTTTCGCCTTTTTTTATCTTGCCAATGTCCACCATTTTTTTGTCCCAGACGACGAAGGGTGGAGTGCTGTTTGCTTGCCGAACCTCCTTAGCATTGGCGACATCGGGCATATTGGCGGCGGGCGCAGGGGTTTGAGCCTTGTGCAGGGTATTGCAGGCAAGAAAAATAGTAAGGTGCAGGGCTGGAAAAACGGTTTTAAATTTCATAAAGGGTAGTTTTTTCTTTGAATTCACGAAGATCCCAAAACATGGATCCAGGTTGAACAGCGGCGCAAAGTTAAGCAGGCCGGATAGGGCAAAGGGGTAAAAAAACGATTCATTGACATTTCGAACTAAGGATTTTTTCTGTGAGGGACAAACTGGATTGGTAATTATGTTCCTCCATTCCTGAACTATCCAGTTTTTTGAACGCAGGATATTGAGTACATTGTTTATTCGTTTTACTCCATGGTTTGGCTCTGATTCGCCCATTCATTTTCGGCGCAAATCAAAAAAGTTATGAGGTCATACTTTTCTCACGGTGACCTGGTCGGCCCCTTCGGTTTAACTTTTCCTACTTTTCTGGTCTAAGCAGGTAAATCATACTTTAATTGCCAGAAACGGCACTAAATCCACGCACTTATGACAACACTCGGTACTACTTTCACCCGGTTCGCCAAAACCATTTTTAGCGCCATCGTTTTTTCACGAGCCATTGCTTTATATACCGCTTGGACGGCTACTGTATTGATTTTCAGCACCATGCCGCTTTTTTCTCAAGGTTCTGCGCTTTATTTTCCACCCAAAACTGGTACCAACTGGCAAACAACTGCCCCCGCCAGCCTCGGCTTCTGTCCCGAAAGGATTGACAGCCTCTACCAGTTTTTAGAGGACAAAAACACGAAGTCATTTATCCTGCTGAAAGACGGGAAGATCGTACTGGAGAAATATTTTGGCACATACGTTCAAGACTCAGTTTGGTACTGGGCCTCTGCTGGAAAATCGCTTGCCGCATTTCTGATTGGTCAGGCACAAGAGCAGGGCCTGGTGGATATTCAAGACAAAACCAGTCAGTACCTCGGAAATGGTTGGACCTCGGCCCCGCCTGAAAAGGAAGATTTAATTACGATCAGGAGCCAACTGACTATGACCAATGGGCTGGACGATGGCGGCCTCGACGACAACTGTACTACTCCTGCCTGCCTGAGCTACAAGGCGGATGCAGGTACGCGGTGGGCCTACCACAATGCACCCTACCATTTGATACACAATGTGTTAGAAGCCGCAAGTGGCACAACCCTCAACCAGTTCACCAAAACAAATGTACTGGACCGAACGGGCATGAAAGGATTTTGGTTTAATCATATTATGTATGGCAAAGCGCGTGATATGGCCAGATATGGCCTGCTTACCCTCGCCAAAGGAGTATGGGATGGAGATACACTGCTTCATGACCAACAATACATCTACGATATGACCCATCGTTCGCAGGAGCTGAACAAAAGCTACGGATACCTCTGGTGGCTTAACGGACAGGAAAGTTTTATGCTGCCTGGTTTGCAATTGGTTTTGCCGGGTAAATTGATGGCCAATGCACCCGACGACATGTTTGCCGCTTTGGGGAAAAACGATCAAAAAATCCATGTGGTTCCCTCCAAAGGCTGGGTGGTTGTTCGGCAGGGCAACGACGGAGGATATGCAGGGCCGGGCGGTGGACCGGTACCTATTTATTTTGATAACGAGATGTGGGCTTACCTTAACCAACTAGATTGTAACGCGGTGACGGTGAATGAATTAGAACACTTAAATCATCTGCAGATATTTCCCAATCCAAGCATGGGTTCCTGGAGGATACAAAGCGCTGTGCTGCCAGAATGCATGGAACTCTACAACGCCCTTGGAGCAAGGTTGTTAAGGCTTGAAAAAACGGATGTAGTGGACGGCAATCAATTGCCTCCTGGACAGTATTGGTTGAAAATTCAAACAAACGCCCAAATTTTGTGCAGGCTTCTTACAAAGATTTGACTTTGCCAGAATGGATGAGTTCGTTCATTTCCAGGTCTTTTCGGATAGCCTTCACCAGATGCGTGGATGACAGACTTAATAATGGGCGGACCAATGGGAGAAGCAAAACGCGCAAGGCCCATTTTATCCCCCAATGGTTTATATTATCGGTCAATCTGTGAGCCATTTTGAACAATCGTTTTTTTATTGGTACTTTTAAATTGTTCAATTGTCTAAGGCCGATGTTTGGAAAAGGGAGGGGCATTTCAC
>JBJXGO010000282.1:0-13257 GCA_046160345.1 Saprospiraceae bacterium | reverse complement strand
CGAACCCCTCAATTTCCTCGAAGAAATAATCGAGGCCGACCTCGCTTCCGGCAAGCACAAAACTGTTCTTACCCGCTTTCCACCTGAGCCAAACGGATACCTACATGTAGGTCACGCCACTAGCATCTGCCTTAATTTTGGTCTGGGCGTTAAATATGGCGGCGCTACCAACCTTCGCTTCGACGACACCAATCCCACCACCGAGGAAACTGAATTTGTAGACAGCATTATTGAAGATGTGCGCTGGCTGGGCTTTGAACCTGCTAAAATTGTCTATGCCTCTGATTATTTTCAGCAGCTTTATGAATGGGCTAAAGTGTTGATTATGAAAGGAAAGGCCTACGTTGACTTCTCGACTTCCGAAGAAATGGCAAGGCTGAAGGGTACACCCACCGAAGTAGGGAAAGACAGCCCTTATCGCAACACAGCACCAGAAGAAAACCTCGCACTTTTTGAAAAAATGAAGGCCGGCGAGTTCCCGGATGGACATTGTACCCTTCGCGCTAAGGTTGATATGAGCTCTCCCAATATGATCATGCGCGACCCCCTGCTCTACCGCATCAAACACGCCCACCACCACCGAACTGGAGATAAATGGTGTATTTACCCCATGTACGATTGGGCGCATGGGCAAAGCGACAGCATTGAAAACATTACCCATTCAATTTGTACGCTTGAGTTCGCGCCTCACCGCGAATTGTATGACTGGTGTATCGAACAGTTGGGCATTTTTCCTTCACGTCAATACGAATTTGCCCGTCGAAATGTTTCTTACGCCATAACCAGCAAGCGTAAGCTCAAACAACTTGTGGAAGAAAATTTTGTACGCGGTTGGGACGACCCCCGAATGCCAACCATTTCCGGTTTTCGCCGTCGGGGCTATACTCCTGCGAGTATTCGCAACTTTTGCGACCGTATCGGCCTGGGTAAGCGTGAAATGGTGGCCGATATGTCACTTCTGGAATTTTGCATCCGTGAGGATTTAAACAAACTTGCTTTGCGTCGTTTTGCGGTTCTTGACCCACTCAAAGTACTGATTACCAATTATCCAGAAGACAAAATTGAGTTTTTGGAAACTGAGAACAACCCGGAAGCCCCTGAAACCGGTCACCGTCCATTGGAGTTTGGCCATGAGATATGGATAGAACAGGATGATTTCATGGAAAACCCTCCGCCCAAATATTTCCGTTTGTCTCCTGGCGGCTTGGTGCGTTTAAAATCTGCCTATATTATTCGTTGTGACGAAGTTGTGAAAGATGTTGCAGGCAAGATCACCGAAATTCATTGTACCTACGTCCCCGAAAGTCGTTCCGGGCAGGATACCTCTGGCCTGAAACCCAAAGGGGTGATCCATTGGCTTTCTGCAGCCAATGCAATATCTGCCGAAGTTCGGCTCTATGACCGACTTTTCCTGGTGGAGAACCCGGCTGCGGAAGAGGATTTTATGTCAACCATCAATCCGGATTCTTTGCAAATCCTTGAAAATGCGTTGGTTGAACCGTCCTTGCTCGATGCAGACATGGGAGAACGATTTCAGTTTACGCGGCTCGGATATTTCTGCGTTGACCCGGATTCTTCCTCGGACAAAAAAGTTTTCAACCGAACCGTAACCCTTAAAGATGCTTGGGCGAAAGAATCCAACAAGTAATTATTGGACTTCCTCACTTTTGTGAACACGCTGGCTTTGCCCACCAGCAGGCCTGGCAACCTTGTTTATTTAATGCAAATGAAATTCAAAGAAAATTCAAATTTTCAGAATTAAAATCACAAAACCAAGGCAAATTGACACCAAATAAGAATCATGTTTGTTAACAGTTGTTGAAACGTACAAATAATTCGTTTTGATCAGGTGACGAAACTCAACACAAGGCGTATAAAATATGTTCTTACGAAAGCGTAAGCAATTGACAAAAAACAAACACACCGGGTTTGCTTTAGAGCGAATCCAAATTCAAACGGAAGATTGTTTTCATTTGGTTTTTAGGGTTTGGCCGTCGGGGCGCAATGCTTCGACGGCTTTTTTTAGGACGTTTTCTTGATACGCATTTATCTAATCGAAAAACGGACGCTTCATTTTTAAAAATCTATTGCCTTTGCAAACGTGCGGGGGCTAAAAGGCTAAATAAGGAAGATTGTTTTCATTTGGTTTTAGAGTTTACCGTCGAGACGAAAGTTTCGACGGTTTTTTTATTTTTACTGTTGTCATTTTAATTGAAGGTCCAACCTTGAAAATGTAATAAATGAGCACATTCAACTCATAGACCACATTTAAACTTGGTATCTTGCGCCGATTTACCCACCCTGGCGCTCTGACTTTTGCCACGGCTTCGGCAACAAAAAAGCCTAAAGCCGGCAAAAGCGCAAAGGAGGGGAAAAGACTGTTTCTCTTGAAAATTTTTCCGTTTGAAAGACTTCCTTAAAAAAATAATCAAGGCACTGCCTTTTGCTTTCACCAAAAACCAACGCTATGACCGACTTACAAAGCGTGTTATTAGCAAAGTGTGTCTTTCTGCAAGCAATTGTGCAGATGTAGGCTGCCATAAAGGCGAAATTTTGGACTTTTTCCTGTCTGCTGCCCCGCAGGGTCAGCATTTTGGCTTTGAGCCAATTCCGCCTTTGTTTCAAAATTTAAGGGAAAAATATGCTGACCGCAGTAACTGCCGCTTCTTTGATATCGCACTTTCCAATAAAGAGGGTAGTTCAAGTTTCAATTACGTTGTCAGCAACCCTTCTTATAGCGGTCTGTTAAAACGCAATTATGACCGTGCCAATGAGGAAGATACACAAATTACTGTACGCACAGAAAAACTAGATAATATTTGGCCTGCCGATTTGCGGCTTGATGTACTAAAAATTGATGTTGAAGGCGGCGAGCAAATGGTATTGGAAGGTGCCCGGGAAACGCTAATTCGTTGGAAACCAACGATTATATTTGAGCACGGACTGGGTGCTTCGGAGATTTACGGCTCCACGCCGGATCAGGTTTTTGCACTGCTGGAAAGCTGCGGACTACGCATTTTTTTGCTCGAAAATTTTCTTGCCCAGGGGCCTGCACTGGATGCTAAAAGCTTCGCCACCCAGTTCTATGAGCGTCGAAACTATTATTTTGTAGCAAGCGCCTAAATTATTTCTGACCTGCGCCCTCCAGCACCTTTTGGTCAGTCAAAGCAGTCGGTCTGGGCAAATACACTTCCAATTCTTTAATGGGTCTTCCGTCAGGCCAATATCCCAAAAATCGCTGTTGGGGAGTATTTCCGAAGGCGTATTCGCCGTGTTTCCCGGTGCGCGTATAAGCAAGGAGCGCGTCCGCGAGTTTCCAGTAGCAGTAAAAATCCACCTCATTAAGGCGAGCGCTCATCAATACCCGCTTGGCAGTATAATTGCGCACCCCGGTATCAAAATCAAGGTCATAGGCGTAAGGCTCTGAGTGCGTTGCCAGAATCCAGCGTTTAAGATTAGTTGTATCACGTCTTTGGACGATCAGATTTCGCTTGGGTGTATTTATAGCAGTTTCAAACACCAAACTACCAAATTCAGCCCCTACAACATAGTCATCTTCGCCTACTACAATCAGCAAGTTCAAATCGTCTGGCAGTCTGTCGTATTTATCCAACCGGGCGCCTTTAAACGGCCCTGAACCCGGCTCGGCAAGCAACATGGCCGTTGGTTTGGGTATCCCAAATTTTTCCCAATTTGTGGCCAGATTGGTCGCTATCACTCCCCCATACGAGTGTGCCAAATAGGCGACTTTTTCAGTCCGCGGCTTTACATGTCCTTCCTTTTCAAGTACAAGAAGCGCATCTCGAATACCTTTAGCAGCATTTTCTGGAAACCCATTCGGGCGCGGCCAAACAAGGTTTTTCTGATAGCGGGGATAGATGACAATGTTGCCTTTCGCTACCAGATGCTTTATCCATTTTCCATACGCCATGGGGTTGTAGGCTCCATAGCCGTGCAAAAAAACGACTACTTCTGCTGAATCTGGCACGGGTGCCGCAGGCTCAAACAGCCAATAGCCATCAGCTTTGGATGCTGCATCGTAAAATGATACAGAATGATGGCTATAATCTGCGCCACCTGGACCTTCAAAAGCTTGCCCAGGATAAGGGGCTCCTTGGGCGGTAGCAAATATTCCTTTTAGTATCAGAGGTGAAAGCGGGAATACACTTCTGCACAATTGTTTCAATCGATTGGTTTTAAGCATCCCAGGCTTGTTTCTTATGACCATTATTATAAAAACATCATTTTAAATCAGCAAAAAAGAAATAAACGCATTCTCTCCGTTTTCGTTGACTGGAGTTGGCAGCAAAAAGTAATTTTGCCAAAAATTAAATATTATTCATGCGCAATTTCGCTTACTTATTACTCATTGTCTTTGGATCTTGTGGAACAGACCACTCCTCCCGCCACAACCAGGAGGAATTCCAAATCGCCACATCACCAACCCCAAAAAAGTCCAGCGAAGAATTAATATACAATGGTTTTGTCGACGTAACTAAACTCGATCCTTCCATCAAACTGGATATTAAGTACGCCACAAGTGACAATTTTACGAAATCAAAAATTTACGACTGCCCACTATGCTTGCTCCGGCCAGAAGCCGCAGAAGCCCTGGTAAAAGCGCATAAAACGCTAAAAAAGAAAGGGTTAGGACTAAAAATGTTCGATTGCTATCGTCCAAAACCTTACCAGCAGCGGCTTTGGGACAAGGTGCCAAACCCGGATTATGTTACCCCTCCCTCCAAAGGCTCAATGCACTCACGAGGCGCTGCAGTGGACCTTACAATTGTGGACGAAAAGGGAAATGAACTTGATATGGGTACTCCTTATGATTTCTTTGGTCCGGAAGCGCACACCGACAACTTCAGTCTTCCGAAAAACGTGCTTACAAATCGCAAAATATTACGCGATATAATGGAATCCGCAGGCTTTAAAGGTATACGCACCGAGTGGTGGCATTTTTCATATCAAGGAAAAAAATGGCCCTTATCCGATTATGTGTGGCCTTGTGACAACGAAAAGTGATTTTTCAATATTTTTTTGCCGCTTCTCCAAATTGATTTTTATGAATTTCAAATTTTTATTTCCAAGCTTTCGAAACCGCTACCTTTTTGTAAAAAAACATTTGGAACAACACCAAGCCCCAAATTGGAAGGCACTCAATTTAGGTACAGGAGAAGGCGACTATGACCGGATGATTGCAGCTAAATGCAGTCATCTTACAGGGTGTGATGTAAACGAGGAAGATATCGCTCATGCCCGCCAACTAAATGCCGATGTGCCCAACTTGAATTATGAGCTGAACAATGCACTTGCCTTAACTTACTCCGATTCGTTTTTCGATCTTATCGTTTCCTGTGAAGTTATCGAACACGTAGGGCATCCTGAAAAAATGGTACAGGAGATGGCCCGCGTTTTGCGCCGTGGAGGAATCGTCATCATGACATTCCCAAGCAAGGAATTCCCCTTCACTTATGACCCTGTGAATAGATTCTGGCAATGGATACGAAAGCCTTCAGACCGGGAAAATTTAATCACTCAAGGTGCTTACGCATTTGGCCACGACTATTTGATCGGCTCCAAAGATTTTAAACATTGGGCAAATGACGCAGGCCTTGAAATTGTTGAATTTCAAGGCCTTAGCCATCATTTGATAGGGATACTGGAGGTTTATTGGACAGGGATCGCTCAAAGCGTTTTCAAAAAGAATGCCCGCAATGTAACCTCTGACACCAAAGGCGGAATAAAAATCCGACCTTCATCCACTGGTGAACCCTGGATGGTATTTATTACCGATTTTTTACTTTGGCTTGACCGGCTTCTATTCAGTTGGACAAATAGAAGTGTAGGCAAGGGAGTGGTGCTGCGAAAGCGCTAATTACTGTTTTACCAATTTAATTGCCGTACTGGATTGGCCATTAGTGCGCAAACTTGCAAAATACAGACCTGGGCTCCATTTGTTCTCCAGAGTCGCAAGGCCTGTTTTGGCAGAAAGTTGCTCCGTATAAACTATTTGACCTAAAAGGTTCCGAACTTCCAGTATTGGCAATTCATCTGCATTTTCCCAGGAGAATTGGATGAAAAATTCGCTTGTGGAAGGATTGGGCAGTGCAGATAAACTGGCAGATGCGTCCATGGCCGATTGAACCCCAACCGCGCCAGGAACCACTTTGAATATATCAATGGCGCTTTCCAGCCAATGGCCAGGCGCCAAATCAGTTGTCGAAAATTCAATTCGAATATTATCGGTCACCGTTGTTAAGTCTTTCAAATGGATCTCTCCTGAATAGCGCCATGCGCTTTCTGACACCGTTTCTGTTAACACATGAATAGTTTGATTGCCATTAAGGATATCCACATCGAACCGGTCGTTGGCTGGGTTGCCCTGAAATGGCGAATTGAAAAACCAATAATAAAAGCTTAAGACCGGGTCCTGATATCCAGCAAGTTTCATTACTGGGGTGAATAGCGAAACCTTTCCGTTATCAACATCATTGCTGCCAGGCTGCCCTCCCCCATTTCCTGTCATATAACACTGAACGTTGTTATCAAGATTCATGTCGTTTTCAGGATTCACAAGGTTGCCCTGGCTGGTAGTACCATCAGGATCCCCCAAAACCCAGTCTCCGGCATCTGCCGTGCTGGCCGTAGTCCAGCCTAAATCCGTTGCAAAATCATCGTAATAACCCGAGGAAAGTTGGATCAGGGTTGGGTTTGCCTGGCTTACCGGCACAGATTTTACGAGGTAGCCCCATTTCCCGGCAGTGGCAGTATAAACGCCGACCGGCACACAGTCCAAGGAGAATTGGCCCATTGCATTGGTAGTCACAGTATAAGAATTGATCGCACTTTTCAGCGTTACCTGTGCATTGGATATAGGAGCATTGGTACCTATTTCGGTGACGGTACCTGTAGCAACAAAGGTTGCTCCGGCATCCAGGGTAACATCCAATACCGTAACCTGGCCAGCGGCCAATATGATATTGACCGTTTTTGGGGGAAATCCAGGGGCTGAAATAGTCGCCGTAAAATTGCCAGGGGTCACTTGCCCTGTTTTGAAAAGGCCATCAGCTTTGGTGATGGCGCTTTTTACAGGATCCGTGCTGCCATTAATTTTTACCGTTGCGCCAAGCATTGGCTGTCCGGTACAACCATTGGTTATTTTTCCTTCGAGATAACATGCTCGTTTGTAGCTGGGGGTCAGTACAGTTAGCTGACCTGGTTCGATGTCGGTTGCGATCACCGTACCCGATGGGAAATATGGAAAAGCGCCCCAACAACCTTCAAACTCCAGGTTGTTACCTGCATAAGTATCATATTGTGCTACGGTGATCAGGTTTTGCGGGCGATGCGCATCCACAATCAGAACCCCGCTGGTGTACCACGAAGTTACTGCATAGTCATTGATTATGTGCGTATTGTGCACATAGGTACCCGTACCGTTATTGGGCGAGATCCGGTCTAATTCCTTAATATCCGAAGGGTCGCTTACATCATAAGCAGTAAGAAATGAAGGGGCTTTTTCATCGGTAGTCAGCACATGTTTTCGGTCGCTGGTGATCCAGGCGTTGTGTGCAAAGCGGCCTGGTGTTTCCACAGTTCCAAGCACCTCTGGATTGGATTTGTCGCTCATGTCAACGACGGACATGATACCGGCACCAATATGACAGGCATACAGGGTGTCGTTGTCAACATATCCATCGTGGATATAACCAAGTTGTTGGAAATTACCCACGTATTTGGGGTTGTAGGGGTCAATATTCAGGTCAAAAACATTCGCCCCTCCCGGCGAAATGTCCCCTCCATAAGTATAGAGGAATCCTTTTGTAACATCTATGTGAAGGGCGTGAATTGCGTCAAGTTGGCCTGCAATATCTCCATCGCCTGTATAATGGTGGTAAGTTAAATTTGCACTGGGCAAATCACTAAGGTCCACAATTTGTACGCCATCACCACCCTCTGAGGTTACATAAGCGTAATGGCCAAATACCTTTATTTCTTTCCATAAATTGTTCGGCCCAGGTATTTGAACAATTTGTTGTGGCGAAACCGGATTGGTAATATCTACTATGATCAATCCTGCTTCAGCTCCCAACAAAGCGTATTCCTGACCATTTTGCCAATACCCGCACACATTGGCCAGGGTTTGACCGGGGAAATCCATGGTGGACCGAAGTTGCAAATTGAAATCTTGTGAAAATGAAATTTGGGCGGTAAGCATTATGGCGCCCGCAAGGAAAATCTTGATCTGATTCTTCATTGAAATATAAAAAAGGATGGAAGTTTTTTGAAATTGGAGTGCGAACATACGCCGCTTTCAAATGTTCGATCTTGGTTAGGGCTCAAACTGTCGTCCAAAAGCAATTCTTATTATTTATTTATGTAGAAGCGACTTCTTTCCAAAAAGCCAATAGGGTCTGTTCTTCACGCTCCCAATTCCAATCTTCCCGTGCAATCAAGCAATTATTGCTCAATTTTTTATATAATTCATCCCTATTCATCAATGAATGAACCTTTTCTACCACCATTTCAGGTTCCAAACCCGTAAGTAAAATGGCTACCTCATGTTGTGCATTCAATGCCCGGTATTCGGGAAAATCCATAGTCAATACTGGCACACCCACTTGAACGTAGTCAAAGAACTTGTTTGCAAGCGAATAGTAGTAAGAGAGGCCACAATTTTCTAAAAGGTTAAGTCCAAGCCAGGCTTGTTCGGTTAAGATCTTCAGATCTTCCGGCTTTACATTTCCAAGAAAAACAACTCGATCCAGCAAGTCCCAATCCTTGGCTTTTTGTCTCAATACTTGCGACAGATCACCTTCTCCTGCCAGCACAAGTTGCACATTTTCAAGGTATTTTATGGATTCAAGCAGCGTTTCGATTCCTCTGCCTTTATTCAAGGCTCCCTGATAAAGCAGTATCTTTTTGTTGTACTTCAGTTGCGGGAAATCGACCTTTTTATCGGGTTTCGAGTATCGGCGCGGGATATTGCGGACCACACCAAATTTCAAGCTGTATTTTTTTTCAAAAATGTCGGCCAAAGCTGGTCCAACGGTATAAGCATGCTTGTAAATCGAAAGGCACATTCGAGCTACGAACTCCCAAAAGAATTTGACGAATGGACGCTGAACAAGCTCTGGCACTTCTGAAAAATACTCATGTGCATCAAATACACGCTTTTTTCTCCGAATAACAGTGGCAAGGCAGCCGGCAGGCAAACTATCCAGATCAATAGAGCAAACAGCATCGAATCGGGCGAAAAGCAAATACCAAAATAGACGCAGGTTGTATTCGGCATAAAAGGCGAATCCTTTATGAAAAAAACACGATAGGCGTTTTTGTTCTAACGGCTTGATTTCCAGGGGGATAGACTGTTGTAAGGCCCGTCCCAGCAACATCACTTGATGACCATTTGCAGCCAGGCTACCGCAGATTCTGTGCATGCGCTGGTCGTAAGTAAGATCGTTGGTGACGGTGAATATTATTCTCATGGAAGGCTCAGGAATCTTTCCCGGCTCATTTCCCAGAGGCGTGCGGGTTGTTCAAAATTTATTGCTCCAGGAATTGTGATATGTTCCTTGACAAACCTGAAACCGACTTTTTCCAAGGTCTTATTCGGGGCCGGGTTCAAGGCATAAGGTTCGCAAAATAGTGTTTTCAATTGATATTTTTCAAAGAAAAAGGGCAGAGTCATTTTTACTAAATTGACCCCTATGCCTTTTTGGCGGGTCTCGGGTTGCCACAAGTGCAAGTGCATAAAGGCTTCCAGGCCAAACTGAATCTTGTTGATATTAGAATGACCTACGGGTTTGCCATCTACTTGCCAAATTATACAGTAGGATTTTTTTTCGGGAATCTCCAGGCTTAGTTGTTCTAGTAGCGCCGCCTCAATTTCATCAAAACTGGGCATTCTATTCAAATCCACACCCATACCAAGAAGGAATTCGGGGGTTGCATTCAGCCAATATTCTGCAATCAAGCCTATATCGGATTTTTCTAATTCTCTGACAGACAATGCATTCATAACATTTTTTATGGCAGATTGATCAGGTTGCATCTTTCAGTTTCTCCCGGAATTTTTCCCGGAATTTTTTGACTTTAGGAGCAATGATAAAGGAACAATAGCCTTGGTAGGGATTGTCTTTATAATAATTTTGATGGTAGGCTTCAGCTTTGTAAAATTTTTCAAATGCGGTTAATTCTGTCACAATAGGATCGTCCCAGGCCTCCTGAGCTTCTAGTATGCCAGCTTCAGCAATGTGCTTTTGTTCTTCCGAATGATAATAAATAACAGAGCGGTATTGCGATCCCACATCGTTTCCCTGCCGGTTGAGGGTAGTTGGGTCATGAACGGTGAAAAATACACGCAAAATATCTTGAAAAGACACTGTTAATGGGTCAAAAGTGAGTTGAACAACCTCTGCATGACCCGTAAGACCGGAGCAAATTTCCTTATAGCTAGGGTTTTCTGAGGGCCCGCCTGAATAACCGCTTTCAACTTTCAACACACCTTTAAGGTCCTGAAAAACGGCCTCCACGCACCAAAAACAGCCCCCGCCAAGTGTGGCAATTTCTGTTTGTCCAGAATGCATAAGCAATTGATTTTGAAATTATTGTATAATTAATTAATGTAGCGTATTAAATGTGCAGGAACATCAAACCAGCCTTACTGCCAAAATCATGTAAATTAGGTCTTGGCACTAAGTTTGATTTACCATACCCAATAAAACAGGCTTATCCAATGCTTGTTTGCAATAATCAGGGCATCCAGTGAAAAATGTCGCGCCACCAACATTTTAGCTGCCCCGAATCCTTCTTCTCCAAGTGTAGGCTTCATGACAGAATCCCATTCTTGGCACAGGTACTTCGTGCTAACCAAATGAGCTTGCTACATTTGCCAGGAATTAACTTGCCCCTAAATGTATTTTAATCTTCTTATCATATGAAATATCTGCCCGTCTTTACCATTTTTGTTATCTGGACCACTGGAATTTTGAATGCACAAAAAAGCCAAAACCAGATCACTCCAATTATTGAGACCATAAATTATGCCGACACTGTGCACCATTTTGAAAGAATGGCAGAATTCGGGCTCGTCTTGGGAATGTCAAGATGCAATGGAGACATAGCAAATGACGATCATTTTACCACCCAAAACAACCTTGCCCCTACTGCCGGAATTTTTTATCGCAAACCACTCTCACCTTTTTTCGCACTGCTTGGCAAATTAGCCGCGACCGAACTGCAAGACGAAGATCGCTTTTATACCTCTCCGGAGTGGCGCAAAGACCGAAACTTTTCCTTTAACACCTTTGTGACCACTGCCTCCATCAGATTGGAATGGGATATATTTGGCAAACGACGGCATCGAAGAGGTGTTGACACTACGCTTTATCAACTTGACAAACACACTCAATACGCGGTAGTGAATGGGTTCAAACGCTCGATCACGCCTTTCTTTTTTGTAGGTGGAGGGGTGGTTGCCAGTTCGGCGAAACCTAATTTGAGCTATATTTATATTGATGGCCCACAAGAACTTGTTGACATCGACAAGGATCTGGCCCAGGTCAAAAACCTTAGAGTTTCCCCATCAGTGTCGATAGGAGGAGGTTTCCATTTTGACCTCGCCCCCAGGTTTGTATTGGGCGCTGAAATTGAGGCGAATATACCCTTTACAGATTATCTGGATGGCATCAGTTTCTCAGGCAACCCGAAAAAAAGCGATCGGCTTTGGTACGCTGGAATTACACTCGGCTTTCGGTTAAACACCAATGATCGAGACCGGGACGGCGTAGCCAACAATAAAGATAAATGCCCCGACATTCCTGGCCCTAGTTCCACAAAGGGGTGTCCGGATATTGACCGCGATGGTGTGGCTGACCGGGAAGATGATTGTCCGCACAAGGTCGGAATCCGTGCGTTTGCAGGGTGCCCGGTCAAGGACGCGGATGAGGATGGCATCCCAGATATAGACGACGAGTGCCTTACCGTGGCTGGTCTCGCCCAATTCCAGGGCTGTCCAGACACAGATGGCGATGGCATCGAGGATCGGGCAGACTCCTGCAAAACGCTTGCTGGAATTCCACAGTTTAACGGCTGCCCAGATACAGATGGCGATGGAATTGAGGACAAACTTGATGCTTGCCCCACCGAAAAGGGCCCTGCTGAATATTACTACGGCTGTCCGGTTCGCGACACCGATGAAGACGGAGTGGAAGACAAACACGATGCCTGCTTGCTTGTCAAAGGGAAAGTAGAACTAAAAGGCTGTCCTGATAGCGACAATGATGGCATAGAAGATAAACTTGACCCATGCCCCAACACCCCTGGCCCGAAGGAAAACCGTGGATGCCCGGTAGTGGAAAAGAAAGATCAGGAAAAACTGGATCTGGCTGTAAAAGCCGTGAAGTTTGAGTCTGGGAAAGCAATTTTGAAGCCTGAATCCAACAAAATCCTTACTGATATTGCTGATATTCTGACCAAATACCCACATTACAACTTGCGAATTGAAGGCCACACCGACAACCAGGGGAAAGACGAAGCTAATCTTGTTCTTTCTGAAAAACGCGCCCAAGCCTGTGCAGATTACCTCAATACAAAGGGCATAGCCAAAACCAGGTTTTTAGCGAAAGGGTTCGGCGAGACCAAACCAATCGCAGACAATAAAAATGCAGCAGGAAGGTCATTGAATCGCAGGGTAGAATTTGAACTTGTACTTCCTAATTAACCGATTCAACAAGATAATAAAAATGCCACTTATCCCCCCCCTCCCTGCCGATCACGACCACGAAGTAGCTGAATTGGCCAAATTTTTTAACGAAACGCTTGGTTTTTGCCCGAATTCGGTACTTACCATGCAACGCCGACCCGCCATCGCCAAAGCCTTTATTGCATTAAATATGGCAGTAATGGAAAATAAGGGTCGCGTAACGAGCAGCCTCAAGAGGCTCATTGGCTATCTCAGCTCCTATACTGCCGGTTGTCAGTATTGCCAGGCACACACCATTCGAGCTGCCGAGCGTTATGGCGCAGCGGACGATCAACTCCAGCATATTTGGGATTACCGAAGCCATGCTGCTTTTTCTGAAGCAGAACGTGCTGCACTTGATTTCGCGATAGCCGCTTCAGCGGTTCCAAACAGTGTTGACGAAGCCATTTCAAGGAACCTTAAGCAACATTGGGATGAAGGTGAAATCGTAGAAATACTAGGAGTGATTGCCCTGTTTGGTTATCTAAACCGCTGGAACGACAGCATGG
>JBJXGO010000281.1:0-7625 GCA_046160345.1 Saprospiraceae bacterium | reverse complement strand
GGCGTTTCAGCCGAACAAGTGAACGAAGTGTTGATGGGCAACGTTGTGAGCGCTAACCTGGGCCAGGCGCCTGCCCGTCAGGCAGCGCGTTTTGCGGGCATTCCTGATTCCGTTCCTTGTACCACCGTTAATAAGGTGTGTGCATCCGGTATGAAATGCATTACCCTGGGCGCTCAAAGCATTATGTTGGGGCTCAATGATATTGTAGTGGCAGGAGGCATGGAGAATATGTCGCAAATTCCCTACTACGTGCCGAATGCGCGTTGGGGCTATAAATACGGCAACGGCGAACTCATAGACGGTCTTGCCAAAGATGGCCTCACGGATGTTTACAACCAAAAAGCCATGGGCGTATGCGCTGACGCGACTGCCGTAAAATATGCCATCAGCCGGGAGGCGCAGGATGCCTTTGCCATTGATTCCTACAAACGCGCAGCGGCTTCCACGGAAGCCGGATTTTTCAAATCGGAAATTGTTCCTGTCAGCATTCCGCAGAAAAAAGGCGATACTATCCAGATCCTTGAAGATGAGGAGTTTAAAAAAGTGATGTTCGACAAAATACCAGGCTTGCGTCCGGCTTTTACCCCGGATGGGACCGTGACTGCAGCAAATGCCAGTACGATCAATGATGGCGCAGCAGTGCTTATTCTTGCCAGTGCAGCAGCGGTCGAACGCCTTGGACTTAAGCCCATCGCTAAAATCCGCGGCTTTGCTGATGCCGAGCAGGAGCCGGAATGGTTCACGACCACCCCGACGATTGCTGCGCCCAAAGCATTGAAAATGGCAGGTGTTTCAAAAAACGACATCGACTTTTTCGAGGTAAACGAGGCCTTTTCGGTGGTCACCATGGCTTTTGAGCAGGTAATGGAAATCAGTCACGACCAAACCAATGTGTTTGGCGGTGCAGTTGCGCTCGGTCATCCACTTGGTGCATCCGGCGCTCGAATTGTGACTACCCTTAATAATGTGCTACAACAAAAAAATGGAACGCTAGGTCTTGCTGCAATTTGTAACGGCGGTGGCGGGGCAACAGCGATTGTGATCGAGCGGGTGTGAATTAATACTTCACTACCCCCACCGTCAAATTGCTTTCAGGCGTAGCCACTCGTATATAATAGGTGCCACTGGGTTGCTGGCTCAGATCAAGGGGTAGGGCTTGCGGACCAACAATAAGTCGTTCATTGTCAAGCAATTTTACCAGCAAACGTCCGCTCGAATCAAACACTTCCACCGTAGCATGCGCCTCCTCAAACATCCAAAACTCAAATACGGTACGGCCTGCCATCGCTGGGTTCGGCACCGCTTTGGGTGCTTTAGGGTAGTCGTTCGTAATAAAAGTTTCTGTAAGGAAGATCGGGCTGCCCGTCAGTTTCAACTGCTTGGCGTTCATCAGGTAATGCGCTCCGGTCTGGCTGTTGTGCCATGGTTTCGCATCCATATATTTCAACGTAAATTCAGGTGGGAAAGCGTATTCTGCTTCGGCGGTTTCGTCAAGGTCTAAAGTGGTTTTTGCCCACAAAACATAGGTATATTGACCAGAATTGTTGCGAAAAGCCCCACCGCCAATTTGGTGCGGCAATTTTAATTCCGCCGTTTTTTCGGGGTCATACCGGGCATTGTTGAGCAAATCGGTCGTTGTTTTCATAGCCCAGGCAATACCGTTGGGCTGGGCTTTCCCGGCCGGGACCTTGTCGAGATTTTTGAACAAACCCATGTAAGCAAACTCGTTGTTTGCTTTGTTTTCGGGTTGTTCATCGGCTATGGAGTAAAGGTACATTTGGGTCAAATCCTGGGTTTGCGCTGTTACGAGCGTTTTGATCACAAAATTGACTTGTGCTGCCTCTGAGCCAATGTAATCGCCAAAAGCCCTGCGCGGGATATTGAACTCGGAGCATACCCAGCGTTTTTCGGGATATGTTTTATTGTTGTACCCGTGTTTGTCGAGTACGGATTTAAACTTGTTTTTTTGTGCCCAAACACCCTCCATTGCAGCATCCGAATGTCGAAAATTTCGGAAACTGCCCGTGTTGACGTCCCATTCGCGCAGTGAGTTGTCAAAATGGGGATAACTGTGAAAACTCATGCAATCGAAATACGCACCGCCTTTGAACGGATACCGGTCAGGGTCAACTTTGCCTTCAAAAGGTTCGTCGGTGTAACGACAGATAACATCCAGAAAACTTGGCCAGCCCAGGCCGCCCACAGCGATCAGGGCGTCGCGGTCCACGCTTTTGATCACTTCGTAGCTAATTCTGAGTGTTCGGATATAGAAAAACGGAGGGGATTTTAGTTTTATCTCGCAGGCATGCGGCGCATTTTCCCACCAATTGCCGGGCTGCCCGGGTGGCAGCCAGCCATTGCCGGTATCCAAGTCAGGCTCATTCCACACTTCATAAGTTTTGATTTGTCCTTTATACAGGGTGGCTGTTTTCCAAACATAAAGCGCATAAGGATTTGCATCATTCACGGGCGTGCCGTTCTCGCCATTGTCCCAAATTGGCTTGTATAAATTGACGAACAATTCGCTTCTTTCGTTTGGGCAATAATACGCTTCGTCCCGGACAGATAAGGCGGGAAAACCAATGATAGCCATCACGTTGCGCAAGCCAAGACTGTCGTAAAATTGGAAATGTTCTTTGCGGGCGTCGTAGCCCCAGGTTTCCAGAAAGTGATGGAACAGGCCTGGGCGGATGCTTGTAGCGCCATAATCCCTGGCGAGCGATGCCAGTGCTTTATCCCCATAATTGGGCGGAAAATAGCCCATGTTGGTACCAAAATCAAAGGTTTGAGATTTGGGCGGCACTATGTCGTTTGCATTGAAATCGGGTTGAGCGCAGGCAGGGATCGCCAGAAGCAGAAAAAGAGACAAATTTGCACGAATGAACCATGCCTGCAGGATTTTTATAACCTCCAGAGCATTGAAAGTCGAGGGTTGCAAAAGGATTGGCAAAGTCTTTGTCTTACAAACCATTATTTACGGGGAGCTTTGCGTCAAATGTCTGGACTTTAGTCGGATTTTTACAAACTTTCATACCTTCGGGCAGCGAAGCACCACGTTAATTGTTCTTTTGACCGATTTCCATTGCCCACTCATCCCGCCCATGCGCCTTTTAACGATCAGATTGTTTTTATTCCTCTTAACATGGGAGATGCCTGCCATTGCCGCCGAAATTGACAGTATCCATGTAACGATAACACCTGTGCAATGTTTTGGGCTCCGAAATGGAGCGATCCAGGTGGATACAGTTTTTGGAGGGGTCAAGCCATTTTTCTATTCACTTGATGGCCAGACATTTACGACCAACCCGACCTTTGACAGGCTTTGGGCAGGGGAGTACACCCTTTATGTAAGGGATGCTTCAGGCGAAACAAAGGATTGGGATATCACTGTTAAGGAACCATTTGAATTAAAAGTAAGGCTTGTAGCAAGCGACACCAACGTGCTGGCCGGAGAAGTGCTGACTTTGCGCGCACTGGCTAGTGTTGAGACTGATTTTCTGAAGGAGCTGGCATGGACCCCACTTGAGCTTTTCCAGAAACAGGATACAATCCGGCATCAACTGTTCATTTCAGAAACCACCCAATTCTCCATCGTGGTGACCGACCACAGAGGCTGCACAGCCAGTGATGAATTGACTGTATCTGTGAACGAGACCAAGCTGTACTTTCCGAATGTTATCAATCCGTCAAGCCCATCAGATTCCTATTTTACGGTATTTGCTGGTGATGGGGTGCGCCGGGTGGTTTCGCTCCAAGTTTTTAGCAGAGAAGGCTCGCTGGTATTTGAGCGGCTTGATTTTCAGCCCAATGCACCGCTTCAAGGTTGGGGAGGGCGTTGGAATGGCAAAAGAGCACCCAATGGGGTTTACCCTTATTTGGCAAAAGTTGAAATGTTGGATGGGAAGCAGAAATGGTATGAGGGCACCGTGACCTTAGTGAATTAAGGCGCATTAAGCGGAAAACGAAGTGCCACAACCACAGGTGCTTTTTGCGTTTGGGTTGTCAAAGGTGAACCCCCGATTGTCGAGGCCATTATGGAAATCTACCTCCATGCCGAGCAGGTAAATAGCGTGTGCCTTGTTCATCACTACACGGATCCCGTCGATTTCATAAATGTCATCGGAATCATTTTCCTTGTCAAATCCAAGCACATAAGAGAAGCCCGAGCAGCCGCCGCCTTTCACACCCAGGCGAAGGCAATATTCGGCTGGTATATTTTCTTGATTGCGAATAAGATTGAGTTGTTCTACCGCGCCTTCGGTGAGACTGACGGGAGCTGTAGTAGTGGTAATATCGAGCATTGTTTCCATGAAAATAATTGCCTGTTTTTTTGCGTGGCAAAATTACAAAATCAAACAGGAACGAAAGGAAAAAGTTCGCCTTAGGAACGGGGCTATGTGAAAAGTTCATTTACCGTCACTTGAAAGTCTTCCAGCACTGGTGCAGCATTGCACACGTCGTCGTCGAAGCAAATAGTGACATCGCGTACAGAACGCCACACTTCTACTTTTTGGAGTTGGGGGAAAATGATCCAAACTACCTGCACTCCATCAGCAAAGTATTCCTTCAATTTTTGTTCTATTTCGTTTATTTGGTCGTTTTTTGAAATCACCTCAGCCACAAAGGCGCACACACTTGGGTCGCCATTGCGGGAGGCTCTCATTTGTTCCGCAGAGAGGTAGGCGATATCGGGTCGGCGGGTGCGCTCGGCTTTGGGGAGGAGCATGTCAACTTCACAAATTAATGCTCCGTCATGTACAAAATACTGAGTTTTTAAAAATTTCTTTAAGAGGTTTTGGTAGATGAAAAGTTGGTTTCGATTCATGGTTCTTGGTTTTTTTTCAATGACACCTTTGTTCCATTCATACTTGAATGGGTCTTCGCGATTGGAGTAACGCAGCAAGAAACGATCCAAAGGCACGAGCCGCTTGGCTTTAGGCTGGGAGGCCTGAGCGGAGGTTTTTTGACCTGAATCTTGTATTGGCAGCGCGGTTGCAGTTTGCATAGCAGCAGTGATTTTTGTGCAAATTTAAGGAAAAAAGGAATATCGAGCACTTATGCAAGAAGATCCTGACAAGTTATTATTCGTACGTTCCTAAAAGAATTAAACAGCCTATTATCTTTGCCGCCTTTTTAACCGCCGAAGCCTTGGTGTAGGCGGTTTTAACCATAACCGAAGCCTTTTTACCCGCCGAAGCCTTCCCGCCTGCCGAGACTTGGCGGGCAATGGCGAAGGCGGGGAATTCACCACATTTCACTATGGAATTTTTTCTCGACATCCTCAAACTTACCATCCCTGCTGTAATCGTAGGCGCCACAGCCTATTTGCTGCTTAAATCCCTGTTGGACGAACGTCAGCGTATGGATCGCGCCCTGTTGCGCAATGACGCACAAAAAATCACCCTTCCGCTTCGGCTTTCGGCTTACGAACGCCTGATGTTGCTCTGCGACCGGGCAGATGTGGCCAACACGATGCTACGGGTGCGGATGCCCGATATGAAAGTGCGCGAGTTGCGCGGGGTGCTTTTGATGGCGATCAATCAGGAGTTTGAACATAATGTGTCGCAGCAATTGTATGTGTCTGACACCCTTTGGCAGATCATTCGTATGGCCAAGAACAACACCCTGGCATTTGTGACGCTTACCAGCTCCGAACTTGACCCCGACGCGCCATCCGAAGCACTTGCCAATGCGCTTTTGCAAGCCATGGACGAACAGAAAATTAGCCCACTGCAGACGGCCATTATGGCAGTCCGTACCGAGGCCGGGCAGTTGTTTTAAGCAAGTTCTTGAAAATGACAGCTTTGAGTATTTTACACTTTTTATAACAATATTTACACGTGGTTTTTCGCCTGGATACTTACCAATTTTTTCTGCAGATTTGAATCCAGTATGATCGATCTGTTTTCAGGCTAATTTTTTGTTTTAAAGACGCGAACTTTCTTTCTTTTGTGCTGAAATTCAGCGGGTTTGTAAAAGAAGAAAATACCCAAAGATTTGTTTGAAAGAAAAAATCAGGTAAAATTGAGCGGTTTTGAAAAAAATTACGTATGTGTGCTTTTGAGAATTAATTGTTTGATAAACTTCTTTAATTGTAACATTTATTTTGAAAAAATGCTCAGGTAAAGAAGGCGCCAAATCCTTGAAAAGAATTTTGTCGAGGACTGTTTTCGCAAAGTGCTCGTTTTCAAGTTGTTTTGAAAATACAAAAAAAAATTCTTGAAAAAAGTCAAAATCTATTTGTCTAGGTCGTCAGTTTGTCCAATCTTTGTCGCCCTACTTGATTGAACAGGCTTCATCAAAACGAATTTCTTAACGGGTCCTTCCTTAAACCCAAATGTGCCCCTCTGGTATGACAAGAGACAGCCGGATGGTATGGGACGATTGTCTGCGTACCATCAAAAAAAGCGTAAGCCCACAGAGTTTCAAAACGTGGTTCGAGCCTATAAAGCCCGTACAACTCGACACCGAGGTGCTTACTATCCAGGTGCCCAACAAATTCTTCTTCGAATGGCTCGAAGAACACTATGTGCAGCTTTTGAAAAAGAGCATTCGCCAGGAACTTGGCGAGCGCGGGCGTCTGGTCTATCATATTCCCGAAAGCGGCGCTCAGGCAAATGGCCAGAGCAGCAACAGCGGCAAGCTCGACACCCGGCCTTCTGCCGATAAAGACAGCGAGCCCGTGCCCGGCTCCTTTGATGCAGAGATGATCAAAAACCCGTTCATCATTCCTGGTATCAAGCGCATCAAAGTAGATCCGCAACTCAACCCAAACTACACGTTCGAGAATTTTATCGAAGGCGATTGCAATCGCCTGGCCCGCAACGCTGGCCTTGCCATTGCTAAAAAGCCCGGCGGCACGGCCTTCAACCCTCTTTTCATTTTTGGTGATGTGGGTCTGGGCAAAACTCACCTGGCGCAGGCCATCGGCAACGACGTGGTTAGCCGCATCGAGTCGAAAGCCGTCTTGTACGTTTCAGCTGAAAAATTTACCAACCAGATCATTCAGGCGATCAAGAACAATTCGGTCAACGACTTCGTCAATTTCTACCAAATGATTGACGTGCTGATCATTGATGATATCCAGTTTCTTTCCGGAAAACAAAAGACACAAGAGATTTTCTTCCACATTTTCAACCAGTTGCACCAAAACGGCAAGCAGATCATCCTCACTTCCGACCGTCCGCCCAAGGACCTGGAAGGCATGGAAGAGCGCCTCATCTCGCGTTTCAAATGGGGCCTAAGCGCCGATTTGCAGGCGCCCGATCTGGAGACCCGCATGGCCATCCTGGAGACCAAAATGGAAGAAGAAGGCGTGGACATCCCCAGCGACGTGCTGGAGTTCATCTGCTACAACATCAAAAATAACATACGCGAACTCGAAGGCGTAATGGTATCGCTGCTCGCACAAAGCACGCTCATCCGCCGCGACGTAGACATGGACTTGGCCAAAGAGGTGATCCGCAACTTCGTGACGACCATCAACAAAGAGATCACAGTCGAATTCATCCAGCAACTCGTGGCCGAACATTTCAGCGTCCCTGTTGAAAAACTCCACCACGAAACTCGCAAGCGAAACATCGTGATCGCGCGGCAACTCTCCATGTACCTCGCCAAAAAAATGA
>JBJXGO010000280.1:0-13586 GCA_046160345.1 Saprospiraceae bacterium | reverse complement strand
CTCCGGATGGATAGATACTTCCGGCAGTTCCTCCGGAAAATCAATCTGATATTCCAGGGGAGCATCTTCCAAAAATTTGTTCAGAAATACACGCACATAGGACAACAGACTTTGAAGGTTATCACGTTCCGGGTTGATCGACCAGATTATATCGCTCAATTTGGTAACGGATTCGCGTGAAAAGTGCGAAATTTTTTCTATCAGCTCATCATCTTTTGTTGCTCCGGATTTATCAGTTTTTAGTTTGAGCCGTTCTGACAAAAGGGATATTTTGGTCAAGTTAGTACTGATATCATCATGGATGTCTTGCGATATTTTTTCACGCAGGAGTGCTTTTTCTTTTTGTTTTTCGATTTCGATCAATTGTTCCTGGGCTTCCCGGAGTTCCCGCATGGCATCAGATAAGCGCACATTTTTGTCTTCAAGCAGCAAATTTGCGTTTCTCTGATTG
The DNA here is from genome assembly GCA_046160345.1 of Saprospiraceae bacterium. Classification (GTDB taxonomy): domain Bacteria; phylum Bacteroidota; class Bacteroidia; order Chitinophagales; family Saprospiraceae; genus M3007. The sequence goes on along the minus strand of JBJXGO010000280.1, from coordinate 13,135 downwards.
ATAAAGTTCCTGTAAATGAACAGCAGTAAAAACATCAAAAGGACCAGGCCTATGACAAAATATAGCCTTTCGTTGCGCTTTTTTTCAACGGCCAGTTTATCGAGTTCTATTTGCTTGTTCTTTAAGTCGATCTCGCGCTGTGTGGTGAGCTTTTCTATCTGCAGCTTGCTTTCTGTGGAGAAGAGCGAGTCCCGGGCGGAATCGAATTTTTTGTAATAAAACAATGCCTTTTCATAGTCTCCCAATTCGGAATAAACCTGATAAAGTTGTTCACTAAAGATACTAAGGGTACTCAATTCGCTAGCCTCGTCGGAAGCTTCTACTGCCTGCCGGAGATATTGAACCGCTTTTTTACGAAGTTCTTTAATGGAGCCAGGTATCAGACTGATAACGGAATCCGGCTGCCCGAAATACTTGGCACTAGCTGCGCAGGAAACACCGATATTACCTAGTGAGGCTGCTACACCGGATTGATATTGCAATTGTTTATACAGTTCATAAGCACGCCAGGATAATGCTTCTGATCTTATATAATCCCGCTGGTCGTGGTATAATTGGGCCAAGTTCATTAGATTTCTGCTAACCCCGCTTATAGACCCTATTGATTCATACAGGCTGATTGATTTTTCGTAAGCCTTTTTTGCCTCATCCAAGCGATTCGTTTCTGAATAAATATTGGCTAAATTGCCCAGCACCATTGCTTCCCCATCCTGGTCTTTGAGTTCCAGATATCGGAGCATGGCAATTGAATCATAATGTTCGGCCTTGCCATAATCGCCCTGCTCCATGTAAAGGTTGCCAATGGAAGCTACTGTATTAGCCTCTCCCGGCATATTCTTGAGATTTTCAAATTCCTTCAGGGCGCGAAACATATACTCAAGCGCCGTACCGAATTCGCCTTTAGAATAAAACAGGGAGCCCATATTGCCCAATACATCGGCTTTCCCTTTTGCATTGTTTGTCTTTTCGTTTAGTTCGAGTGCTTTTAAAAAAGCGGTCAATGCGCTGTCTAACTGGGAAAGATAAATATAGGCGCAAGCCGATGTGTTATAGGCCAGTGCTGCCTCGTTATCTAACTGGTACTGCTGTGCCAGATCCAGGGCTTGCCTGGCATAGATCTGGGCCTTGGTAGGATCAAGTTCCAGATACCTAAATGCTAATTTATTGGTATGTTTTACTTTGGATAAAGGATGCCGGGCGGTGTCCAGGATCATTAGCAGCGAGTCAACCATGCGCTGTGGGTTGACCTGGGCACAAACTTGCTGGATTTGGAGACATAATACCAGGCCTCCGATGAATTGCCACTTCCGCCATTTGAATGCGTCAGGAAATTTTGTGTGTTTCATTTTCATGATACAAGACCAATCTTTAAAACGTGAAAAATATACTCCCCTTCATTCCCATGTCCTGTTGCAAGGTAAAACAATATTTTATTCCACAAAAAATTGGTTGGTTTTTTCCGCTGATCAGCTACTGTTGTATTTGGCAGAACAATTACCTGCACCAGCAAACAACTTCAATGCATCCTTAAAAACGTAAAACCTTTCGGATGCTTTTACTCCAAGAATTAAGCTTGTAAAGTCCGCCCCCGGGAACAATTTTACGTTCTTGAATACCTTTGGCTTGCTATACATTTGGCGCGCACAATTAAGAGCGTGTTTAAATATCGAAAAATGAACAATCTTACAGCAAAATCCGACATCTCAGAAGGAAGGGCACTTCTGGAGGCTGGGAAGTTCGATGAGGCCCTTGTCTGGTTCCAACGACAGATCAAAAATCAACCTACTGGTGAAATGCAGGCTGGTCTGGGCCGGGCCTATTTTATGAAAGAACAATACGGCTTAGCTGCCAATGCTTACGAAGCGGCCACAAAATTTGATAACAGCAATGCAGCGTGGCGGGAATTGTGGAACCTTTCCAAAAGCAATGCGCTCTCGGAAGTCCAGGTAGCTGTACCTGACATTTACTATTTTGACAAGGAACATTTACTGGCCAAACCCTTCGTACCAGAGGGGAGTTTGCCCAAACCCCTGCACTACTCTAAAAACCACAGTTTATTATCCCGGATACGGTTATTTCTGGGCAATATTTCGGGAGCCTTTTTCTCTGCCATCATGGAATTCCTTTCCAAAATGGTGGGCACTTTGATGGGCTACCGGGATAAAATATGGACCAATTGGTATCGCAGGAGTTACATTTTCGGCATTCTTACCCTGGCCTATATGCGGGAGAAATTAAATGCAAACAACCTGCTTTCTACGTATCCCAAAAACTCCCTGATCGGATTTCAACCCGAAGGGCAAACGCCCCCTGAAGGTGTCAGCCATTTCAGGACAGCCGACGGAAGCTGGAACAACCTGAGCAACCCGAAAGAAGGAGCCGCAGGCACACGTTTCCCGCGCAATGCGCACAACGACGCCATTAAGCCCGAAACCGGCGAACAATTGCTCACACCCAACCCCAGAGAAATAAGCCTTAAGTTGTTTACCCGGGAAGCAGAAATGAAAAAAGTGCCCTTTCTCAATATGCTGGCCGCCGTGTGGATACAGTTTGAAAACCATGATTGGATCAATCACGGCGAAAATATGCTGAAGGATTTGCACGAAATCCCGCTTCCGGAAAACGACCCCGCCAGAAAAAAATACTGGATGACCAAGATGTTTGTGCCCAAAACACAACCCGACCCAACTTACCAAAAAGGGCAGGAAGAAACACCTGTCACCTTTATCAACGAGGTAACGCATTGGTGGGACGGCTCGCAGATCTATGGAAGCGATCAGGAAAGGGTGAACCAACTGCGCAGCGGCACAGATGGCAAGTTGAAACTGAACGCTGACCAGGCGCTGACCACCAACAGCAAGGGAATAGAGGAAACCGGTTTCGTGCGCAATTGGTGGGTGGGGCTCAGCATGTTGCATACCTTGTTTACCCGGGAACACAATGCCATCTGCGACATGCTAAAAAGTCATCACCCTGACTGGGACGACAGCCGCTTGTTCAATGTTGCCCGACTGATCAATGCCGCCATTACCGCCAAGATACATTCCGTGGAATGGACGCCCGCAATCCTTCCCAACAAGGTGCTTGAAAGCGCTTTGAATGCTAACTGGTACGGGATGCTCACCAATCTGTTCCATTCCGGCACCCACCGCAAAACAGTGGCAGAGATCAATGTACGGAACCCCGAACTAGGTGGCGTAGTGGGCAATCCTATCAACAAGCACGGAGCACCTTATGGATTGACAGAAGAATTTACAGAAGTGTATCGGCTCCATTCCTTGTTGCCGGAAACGCTTGAGATCCGGACCTTGGCAAACAAAGACCAGGTGGAGGCGATTCCTTTCCAGGATACCCGGCAGGCAGGGTCAGGAAAATTGACCAAACGCATAGCTATGGCCGATTTGTTTTTCTCCTTTGGAAATCAGGCGCCAGGTGCCCTGGAACTGAACAACTTCCCGAAATTTATGCAGGAACTCAGTATCCCGTTTTTCGCGGTTTTTGATATGGGCGCGGTGGACATTATCCGGGCACGCGAACGGGGCGTACCACGGTACAACGAGTTCAGGCGACAACTGGGACTGAAGCCCATCAATGCTTTCAGCGATTTGACGGACGACAAAGAAGTGGTGCGCAAAATCACAGAAGTGTATGGAGACCAACCCGAAGATGTAGAAAAACTTGATCTATTGGTTGGAACCCTTGCGGAAGGCCATCGCCCCACCAATTTTGGTTTTGGCGAAACGATGTTCCAAATATTTATCCTCAACGCTACCCGCAGATTGCAGGCCGACCGCTTTTATACCGATTGTTATACGGAGGAATACTACACGAAGGAAGGTCTGGAATGGATTGACCATACCACTTTTAAAACTGTGATACTCCGGCATTTCCCTGAATTGGAAAAAACCGGCCTGGGCAACATCACGAACGCATTTGAACCTTGGGATACGGATGAATTCCTGGATCCTGGCAGACACCCGCTGCGTGCGTATGACAAAAGCCTGAAGTCCGACCCATGGCGCGGAGATGCATACAGGAGCTAACCTTCAATTGGGCCTGTTTAGCTCCCGGTATTTACCAGGCGCCGGGTTTATCGTTTAGGAACTAAATAATAGGCCCGGCACCTGGAGCGTGTTCAGAAATTTATGGCACACCTAAGCCTGAGTATTGATACTCAATGGGGTATTCAAGGTGTGCCACACTTTTCTGAACACTCCCTAATATGGTTTGCTTAAGTATCTTTGTGCGGAATCCGCGATATCTACATTTCGAAGACCCGAGCCGTTCAGAGTGCCTTAAAGGGTGTTTGAATTTCAATGTCGAGGCGAAATTTAAACACGCTCTTTTTTCAAGTTTTCAACTTCAATATCCTTTACAATGCTGGAGCAACTATCGAAAAAAAACAAAAATACCAAATACCATACACAAGACTTCCGTAACTCCTTTGCCCTCAATCGCAACGCGGCGGGATTCAGCAAAGAAATGAAGGAACTAATCTATACGCTGGTTTGTGACAGGACCGAAGGCCCTTTTGTTTACGATATTGATGACAACGAATACATTGACCTCACTATGGGTTTTGGCTCTATTTTGTTTGGCCACAATTACCTTCCTGTTCGCAAAGCAATAGAAGCGCAACTTGACAAAAGCTGGTCGGTTGGGCCTATTTCGCCGCTGGCTGGTGTACTTTCAAGGGAAATTTCTAAATCAACGGGTGTAGAGCGGGTGGCCTTTTTTAATTCTGGCACAGAAGCCGTAATGGTATCCTTGCGCCTTGCCAAGGCAATCACCAAGAAAAACTATTTCGTTTTCTTCAAAGGTGCTTATCACGGCACTTTCGACACCCTTTTGTCCCTGAGAAACACCCCCGTTACCAACATTGCAAAAGAAATGGTGCCGGGGGTCACCCAAACCATGTTGAACGAATCTTACCTGCTGGAGTATGGTTCAGAAGAATCACTCGAATTTATCAGGAAGCACAAGGATGAAATTGCCGCCGTCTTAACGGAGCCGGTACAAAGCCGAAACCCCGCCTTGCAACCCCGTGAGTATTTGCACGAGCTGAGAAAGCTTACGGAGGAAAATGACATTGCACTGATTTTCGATGAGGTGATTTCCGGGTTCAGGGTTAGCGTTGGAGGATGTCAGGAGCATTTTGGGGTAACAGCCGATCTGGTTACCTATGGCAAAGTAATTGGAGGCGGCCTGCCTATTGGGATCGTGGCCGGGAAAGCCAAATACCTGGATGCCACAGATGGTGGGTACTGGCAATACGGCGACGACTCGGTGCCTATGACCAAAGCAACTTTTGTGGCAGGTACTTTTTGTCACCATCCGCTGGCCATGGCCTCTGCCCTAAAGACACTGGAAATATTGAATCAGTCCGAAGGAAAATTATTGCGGGATTTGAATGACACAACCACACGTTTTTGTGGCCGTTTAAACGATTATTTCAACGAAAATGGGTACCAACTCTCGGTGGCCCATTTTGCGTCCCTGTTTAGGTTTACCACGCCAGGCAGGTCAAACCTGTTATATTATCATCTCTTGCTAAATGATGTTTATATCTGGGAAGGCAGAAACTGCTTTCTTTCCCCTGCTCATACGCCGGCTGTCCTGTCGGTATTGGAAGAGAAGATAAAATTAAGTTGCGCCCAGATGGAAGAAGAGGGCATCTTGAAACGCAAATCCATGGGTGACATGGTTCTTTAACATTCAATTACTGACCACTATGGAGAAGAAATTGTTACACCAGGAAGGAGTCTATACCATCTGGCGACATACGGGCATTCCAGAAGAAGCCATGAAATTCCTGGACAGTATTGCCTGGGGCAATGAAGGCGCAGTCTATGAGCATAAGAACACGGAAGCGCATATTCGTTTGTTGCACCGCCCCACTTTGTTGGCTATCTATGAATCGGACAAACTGGAGGGCACTGCCGTTTTTTGCAATACGCCTGTGTCGATTGGCCCACACGAATGCAATTGCTACTATACCCGATATTTTGCTGCTTCACAGGCAATAAAGGGCAAAGGGCTTATGAAGCATTATGCCGTTAAGGCCATGGAAGCCATACGCAACGGCGAAAAAGAGCAGACCGTTTTTTTTGCCTGCATAGAAAAAGGCAATTACGGCTCCTATAAGGTGGTGCAAAATGCCGGTTATAGCAACATCGGCGTGATGAAGACCAATGGTTTCAGCCGGTTTTTTCCCAAAGCAAATAACAATAATGAACAGGTAAAAACGGATCTGGTGCGTAAGGAAGTACTGGCCCTGCTGAAAAAGCAATACGAAGCGCATGCCCTTGTTCAGTTCAATTCGATCTTCCTGCATGACGACTATTATGTCCTTCGGGAAAATGGCGAAATCGTTGCGGGATGCCAATTCCATAGGGTGCACTGGGTGATCAATAAAATGCCTGGATTGATGGGCAAAGTAATTATGAACGTGGTGCCTTTGATTCCCTTGCTCAACCAACTGTTCAATCCAAAGCGCTTCGAGTTCCTGGCTTTTGAGGGAATATATGTCAAAACCGGTTATGAAAACCGCCTGTTGGAATTGTTTGAAGGCTTGCTGGCAAAGGAAAAATTGAAATCTGCTATGTTCTGGCTGGGAGAATCCTGCCCGATTCGCGAAAGAATCCTTGGACTAAAAAAATCGGGGCTTATTCATGCTTTTATCAAAGACTCCGACGCTTTTATCATGGCCTCATTTCAAAAATTTGACGAAAAGGAAATCGCCGGGATAAAGTCCCGACCGCTTTTTGCGTCCGCTTTTGATTACATTTAACTCAAAAAACGGGCTGCAAAACTTATATCGTGTTTAAGTTTTAGTTCCGGGGCGAAATACAAAGGCTTCCTTTATTATTATCAACCATCCTATGGATCAAACCATTCAACAGTTTGAAGCGTTAATGGAACAGGTGCTGAAGCCCGATGGAGATGCCCCTATCTACCATTGCATGCTTCGGATAAGGGATGGAAAAAGAAATGTACAATACGAAGGTGCAGTTGGAACCATCGATGAAGCCGGAAAAGCCGTATCGGCTTCCTGCCGTTTCAGGACAGGGAGCATAACAAAACCATTCACCGCCGCCATCGTGCTCCAGTTGGTCGAACAAGGTATGTTCAAGCTGACTGACCTTTATTTTGATCTCCTCGACGAAGCAAGCAAAGCAAGTTTGTCCTGTCTGCATATATGGGAAGGAACCGATTATTCCGACAAAATTTCAGTGCAGCATTTGCTCCAACACAGCACTGGCCTTCGCGACTATTTTGCGGATGATGAACGGTTTTTGGCCTTTGTCATGCAACATCCCGCGCAGCAATGGGATTGGAAATTGATCCTGGAAAAATATTTTGAATTCGGACTGAATGATAAAGCCTTGTTTATTCCCGGCAATGGTTTTTACTATTCGGATACCAATTATTTGTTGCTGGGAATGCTTATTGAACACGCAACCGGCAAATCCCTGCATCAGAATTATGAGGAGAAAATTTTGGCGCCACTTGGTCTGACAGATACCTACCTTGAATTTTTTCAAGCCCCTGCACACAATGCTGCCACTATATTCCCTCATTATGGGAAACATAGTCTGGAAAACACCAACACATCCTTTGATTGGGGCGGCGGCGGGCTTGTTTCTTCCATGCGAGACCTTGATATCTTCATTCGGGCCCTGGTTGCCGGCAGCCTTTTTGACCAGGCAGAAACATGGAGATTAATGACTCGATTTGACGTGGCAGACCCTCTCAACACCAGTGCCAAAAGGAGTATGCACTACGGGCTTGGGCTTCAAAAAAAGATTATTCCCGACCATTCATTTATCGGTCACAACAGCGCTTACGCCTCCATGCTATATTACGACCCCGAAAAAGACCTGAGCATCGTACTGACGCTCGATCAGGCTGGGGCAATGCATAAAGCCGAATGGCTGTTGAATAAGATTGCAAGCGTGTTGCAGGAATAGAATGCGCCCTGCGTGGTCTTACATTTACAGGCCATCAAAAAATTGAACCGACTCCATTTCTAAAATCTCGCTCGTACAATGCCAGGCACCCCGACAATCCGGTTGCTTTCGAGTACTAGAACTTGTTTTTGATGTTTGCTATCGGGTTTTACCCTTTTACGGCATCCCCCAGACACTTGCTCTTTGTTAATTATCACTCACCAAACAAAAATCCCCCGCTTCCCAAATCATGGGAGCGGGGGATTTATATTTCAATTTGATTGAGTACTACGCTTTCTGAACCGGTCACCGTCAACCGTTCACCGTCTGCTGTCTATTTATTCTCCAGTTGCTCGCGCAATTGAGCAAGGATGGAAAGATCGCCGAGGGTTTCTTTCTCGACTTTCTTCTGAACATCTGCAATGGCTGCCTGGCTTTCACCTTCTTCTTTCACGCGCTCGGCTTTCACCGCCGCTTCGGCTTTGTACTTCAAATCCTCGAGGTAGCGGGTGTGCGACACCAATAAGCGGCGGTCGTCTTTGTTGAATTCGATGACTTTCACCGTTACAACTTCGCCAGCGTCAAGCAGGTTGCCATCGTCTTTGCGAATGTGCTTGGCAGGTGCAAATGCTTCGATGCCTTGTGGCATTTGGAAGGTAGCGCCTTTGTCGTCGCGTTTTACCACCGTGGCCTCGTGATAAGAGCCAATCGGGAAAATGTCGTCAAATGCATCCCATGGATTTTCCAGAATTTGCTTGTGGCCAAGGCTGATCTGACGCTTTTCATTGTCAATATTGAGCACCACAACTTCGAGTGGGCTGCCCGCTTTGGTGAACTCGCTTGGGTGGGCGTAACGCTTGGTCCAGGAAAGATCGCTGATGTGCACCATTCCACCTACGCCATCGCCAAATTCGACGAAAATGCCATAGTTGGTGATGTTTTTGACAACTCCATCGTGACGGCTGCCCACAGGGAATCGGCTTTCGATATCGCTCCATGGATCGTCCGTAAGTTGCTTCACGGAAAGGGACATTTTGCGGTCGGCACGGTCGATGCTGACCACTTTGGCTTCCACTTCCTGGCCCATCTTGAAGAATTCCTTGGCGTGTACCGTTTGGTTGCCCCAAGTGATCTCGCTGACATGGATCAGACCTTCGACACCTGGCTGGATCTCAACAAATGCGCCATAATCTTCGATGTTGACCACCTTGCCTGTTACCGTTGAGCCTTCGCCCACTTCGGCAGACAACACTTCCCATGGATGCGGGGTGAGTTGTTTGAGGCCAAGGCTGATGCGTTTCTTTTGTTCGTCGAAATCGAGCACCACCACGTTGATACGCTGGTTGAGCGAAAGTACGTCAGTGGGGTGGTTGATTCGGCCCCAGGAGATGTCGGTGATGTAGAGCAGACCGTCTACGCCGCCGAGGTCGAGGAATGCACCGAAATCGGTGATGTTCTTCACGATACCTTCGAGTACTTGTCCTTTTTCAAGGCTTCCGAGTATTTGTTCGCGTTGTTCAGCCAGATCGCTTTCAATCAAGGCCTTGTGGCTCACCACGGCGTTTTTGATTTGCTCATTGACTTTCACTACTTTGAACTCCATCATTTTGCCTACATATTGGTCATAGTCCAACACGGGTTTGATGTCGATCTGGGAGCCAGGAAGGAAGGTTTCAAGACCATTGCAGTCCACAATAAGACCACCTTTGGTTTTGCTGATAACCGAGCCTCTGATGATGGTCCCGTTTTTAAACGAGTCCACAATGCTTTCCCAGGCGCGCAGGATTTTGGCTTTGCGGCGCGACAGGCCAAGTTGACCCTGGCTGTCTTCTTGACTTTCTACAAACACCTCCACGTCGTCGCCGGGGGCGAGACCAGGGGTGTCGCGGAATTCGCTCAATGCGATCAGACCGTCACTTTTGTAATTGATGTCAAGTACCACATCGCCACCACTGATGGAGCTAACGCGGCCTTTAATTACCTGATTTTCTTCGATTTGGCGCAGCTCGGCATCGTAGGACTTGAGCATTTCAATCCGTTGTTCAGCGGTGTAAACAATGGCGCCACGCTTGTCAAGATTCCAGTTGAAATCGTCGAATGCGGTGGTGTCAAGGAGTTCAACGGGAATTTCGTCTTCTTCGTCCACATCTTCCTCCATGCTTTCAACAACACTCTTGCCATAAGCACCGGGTGTTGGCATCCCTTCATCTTCAACTACACTTGCTTTGGTGCTGCGTGTTCTTTTTTTGACGGAGGCCGCTGCTTCAACCGCTGGAACTGATTCCTCTGCCGCTGCTTCAACTACAGGAACAGATTCTTCTGCCGCTGCTTCAACTACAGGAACAGATTCTTCTGCCGCTGCTTCAACCACAGGAACTGATTCCTCTGCCGCTGCTTCAACCGCAGGAACTGTTTCTTCTGCCGCTGCTTCAACCGCAGGAACTGTTTCTTCTGCCGCTGCTTCAACCGCAGGAACTGATTCCTCTGCCGCTGCTTCAACCACAGGAACTGATTCCTCTGCCGCTGCTTCCGTTTCGGCTAATACTGCTTCAACTGCATCCATTTCTGGAGTATCCGAATTTTCAACAGAATCTTGGATTGGATCTTTTTCTTCTTCTAACATGATAATGTGCTTGGTTTTCAACCGCTTGGGAGGCGGAACGGGGAGTTTTTTTGGTGTGAACCTATTGCCGACTCCACTTCGGGGCGAAGCCGTTGCCCCTCGCTTTTTCAAAAGCGGGCGCGAAGGTAGCAATTTTTATGTAAGACGAAATTTATTTCGTCATTTTTATGAAGCGAAATGAATTTCGCGCTACATAAACTTCCCGCCCACAGGCGGCCGATACTTCAGGAATGGCAGTTTCAACAATTCCCATACGTTGGAATGTTCTTTCGGATCCATATGCGTATCAATGCCGAACACGAGTTTATTGTTGTCCATTTTGGCGAAGGTGCCAAACAAGCGGTCCCAAACAGAGAAGATGTTGCCATAGTTCGTATCTGTGTAAGGCAACACATAGTGATGGTGTACACGGTGCATTCCAGGAGTGACGATGAACCAGCTCAGCGCGTCGTCCAGCCATTTTGGGAATTGTATATTGGCATGATTGAATTGGGTAAAAACCAGGGAAAGGGATTGGTACATAAAGACCAAACTGATCGGCGCGCCGCAAACAATTATCCCCAAAGTGGTGAAAACAAAACGAAAAATACTTTCTCCCGGATGGTGCCGGTTGGCTGTGGTGGTATCTACGTTTGGGTCAGTATGGTGAACAAGGTGAAAACGCCACATCCATTTTACCCGATGCTCGATCCAGTGAATGAAATAAGCCCCTACCAGATCCATCAACAGCAGCCCAATTACAAAATATAGCCAAAGCGGCATCTCAGGCAGCCATTGGAGGATACCTATTTTCTCAGCTACCACCCAGTCTGCTGCTGCCAAAAGGATAAAAGCCATCGCGAAATTGATCAGCACGGTGGTAAAGGTGAAAAAAAGGTTGATGCCCAGGTGGGCTGCCTTTTTATATTGGGTGCGGTAATAGGGCAGTCCGCTTTCCAGCAAAAGAAAAATGGTCAGGCCTCCGAGCAAAATTGCGCTGCGGTGGGAGGAGGGGATGTTGGCGAAATAGTCTGCGATGGATTGCATAAGTTGGAATATTGGGAGATCAGGATATTTAAATATTCGGATCATTAGCCAAATATCTCCACATCCCAATTTCCATTTCAAACCACGAAAGTAGCGTATCAATCCAATAGGCAGGACATCAAAACTTCGTCAATAAAACGGTTTTCACTTTTCAGATAGGTGAACCGGCGCATTACCCCTTCTTTTTGGAAGCCTGTTTTTTCGTAAAGTCTAATAGCCCGTTCGTTGAAGATGGCGGTGCTGAGTTCAATGCGCAAAAAACCCGACTGTTTTGCTAAGAGCAGGATTTCCCGCATCATTTGTTCCCCCAAGCTTTTACCCGCAAAATCGGGGTGTAAGGCCACACCACCCAGGTAGGCTATGTGACTGTTGCGGTGGGCCAGAGGTACCAGTTTGGACATTCCAGCCCTTTGGCCATTGTATTCAAACACATATATATGATGCTTTTCAAGCAAATCCTGGAATATGGGCTGAAAATCTATGGGGCTCTGGAGCTCATAGAGCAAAAACGGGTTAATGTCGGGATGAAAATACAGGCCGTAGATGAATTCGAAATCGGAAGAGGTAGCAAGTCGTAGCATGGGCAATTCTATTTTCCGACCAAGTAACAAGTTTACCCAAAAAGGCAGGCTAATTTTTTATGGCCATCGGATATCGGAGACCTCCACAGGTATCAAAAAGCCGGCAGTCATTTTTTTAATCTTATTGGCTGGAATCTTGTTATGGTTTTAAAGAAGCTTGAATTTTTGAATCACTTTGCAACGACTATATAAGCAGCAATAACAAAATATTTACTCATGTCTGCATACAGCATCACCACCCGACACAAAGGCAAAATGGCCTTCGAAGCCGAAATCGGCAATCATAAAGTTATCATGGACACCGTTGCAGAAGGTGGTGGGGACGACAGCGGGCCTCCACCCAAAACGTTACTTCTGGCCACCTTGGCAACCTGCACCGGCATGGACATCGTTTCCCTGCTCCAAAAAATGCGCGTGAAATTTTCCGACTTTGATATTGTGACCAATGCCGATCTGACGGAAGAGCATCCCAAAGTTTTTTCAAGGATAGAAGTGCTCTATCAAATCAAAGTGGATGAAAAGGACCAGGCAAAAGTGGAGAAAGCGGTAGGGCTTTCGCAGGATAAATATTGTGGCATTTCTGCAATGCTCCGGAAAAATAGTCCGCTGGAGTATCGGATCGAATATTTGTAATTTTAATGTGCGTTTTGGATAGGTATCTATCGCGTCTTTCAGAAAAACTGCATCTCGGCGACATTTTGTTAGCGTTAGCTTTACCGTTTTAATTGTCCTGCTGTTGGAATTTGCCACAAGCATTCTATTCAATAATTTAAAGACCAAAAATCAATAATATGCGTAAAAAAATAATTTGGTTCCTATTCGCTGCGATAGCAATATTGGCAGGGCTGTACCCTGGCATTTATTTGTTTGTAGACCGGCGGTTCGGTTTGTTGAGCACTAAAAGCGATGCGCTCTTATCGGACCTGTTTTGGAATGTTGCTTTCTATACACATATC
>JBJXGO010000279.1:0-16063 GCA_046160345.1 Saprospiraceae bacterium | reverse complement strand
ATATTCGGGTGATGAACCTTAACTTTGCTAATATTCTGCTTCAATTGATCCAGTCACCCACAAAGGACAAAGTTCGATCTGCACGCTTGGTACAGCGTATAGAAGAGAAGAAATTTGTAGCGGAACGAGTCTGGTGTATTGAAAAAGCCATGGAATTGGGTTAAAGTCTTTCACTTTTAAGACAGGTCTCGGAATAACCTGATATTTCTGTCTGATTTTTTAGGCTGCTTTTTTGCCCATTTTGGGTGTAAAAGCGGCTTTTTTGTTTGCTTTCGACCAAATCGCTTTGGCCCCTCCCCATTTTAGTGAAATATGGTTTGCTAAAACTGTCCTTTTCTGTCGGGGCGGGGTGGCCACACCTTTGCCTCATCAAATAAGTACAAGAGATTCTAACCCACTAAATAAAGTAAACATGATAAAGTATGACTTGGAGGCACTGCCCCATTATCTGACACTTCAATGGATATCCCCACAAAGCCAGCCACCTTGAAAGATATTCTACGCTTTGCGGTATGCAATATGCCTTTTAATTTCAACTGTGGAGGCGGTACAACTTAAATTTTCACATTTTAAATTTTAACACATGAAACACATTTTTTTTCTTTTTGCTTTAATGGCAACCTTTTTTAGCTGCCAGAAAACCGCTGTTTTAGAAGAACAGCCAAATACTGAAACTATTAATAATCAATCTGCCGCGGACCGCAGTTGCTCATTAGTAGTTACCCCGCTCTATGGGGCCGGTTCGGATTGGCATGCTGAGATTCGCAGTGGCAACATAGTACTTGCTCGTATATGTGGTACTGGATACGAAAACGAACTCTACACCAAAGTAAACTGGAATACCACTTATACAGTGCCAGGGGGAAGTACCTATAAAAAATATAGTATTGCATTACATACCAGGGATGTTGCATTTAAAATGAACTCGGATGCTGGGTGCTTGGTGATTAATATGTTGACAGAATCAAGCCGAAATATTTATGCAGGGTGCAATGTCGAGGATTGTACAATGAACATCAAAGTAAATTATGCGAGTGATATTTACAACTGGCTTGCAAAAATTTATGAAGTTAGCCCGGGAAGCTGTCTGGAAACATATAAATTCAGCATTGGCGGCCCAAACAGTGGGGCCAACATTATCATTCCTGAGCATGCATCTCAAAATGTGTATGTAGAAGGGTTCAGACAAGTAATATTCAAACAGTTTGTGGGGTCTGTAAATTATACCATTAATGCGCCCTCACAATTTTGGGCGCCAATCACGCCTAACACCTTTACACTGAATCCAAATACCAATACTACGAGGTACTTGGGGTGTGGGGGGTAAACCATCTTAGTATTCCAAGATTTTAAGGAACGTGTGAATAATAACTTGTTACTTTCAGGTAGATTACTTTGTGCTCAGACAACTATCTTTTTGTGCGAATAGTGAGGCTCTTTAATCAAAAAGATGGGCCATATGGGCAGAAAGGAATCAGATGAAAGTAATAAGTTATTATTCACACGTTCCTAAGCACTCATTTTTTCAAAATTAAATTGTTTTATCATGATTAATTTTATATCCATGCCTATTGGAGGTAACCGTGGTTTTTTCAAAAAAATTAGCCTGTCTACATTGGTAATATATCTGCACTTTATTACAGGGTTTTCATCTGTTTCAGGGCAGACATGCGAACCTTGTGCAATTGGTTCTTTTGCCTCAATGGCGGCACCCGCCTTATTGCGCCCTACCTGTGATAATGTTGATTTCACTGTAACACTCAATAATGTAAATGAGTGCCCGGTGATGACTAGGGTTGACTTTTTAATTTATTCTCAAGTAGATTATTTCCCAGGGATGTACGATGATTTAGTGTATAATGGGAATATACCAGTTTTTTTGGAGGACGTGGTAGTCGTAGGGTCAACTCCTGCACGGAGGGTTTCTTTCATGATTAATTTACCAGCATCAAGCGAAAATGATTATTTGTTTCCATTTTTGGCTTCAGCGGTAGGAAATACTACTCCCCTTTTTGCTGCTCCAATGTTTGTAGGCATTTACAAATATCCAATAGATGAAAACGGTAACGTTTGTGAGAGTGATCCAAGTTCACATTTTATAAATGAATTTGAATTGAATTGGGAGGGACCGTATCGTGTTGTTGAAGGTACCCACTTATTAAGTGACCTCATCTCCTCAGGGGTACTTTCTCCAGGGAGTACAGACCTTGGTATTATCTTAAAGCAGTCCCCAAACTCCTCTGATTTTCCTGAATTGATTGTGGATATACCTTATTCAATAAGCTGTAATTCCTGCCGCCCACGAATTCTACTCGCTCCAGGCGGACTGATAAGAGTAAACAGTGATGGGAATCTAAATTTACTAAATGCTGACATGTTTACCTGCTCAACCCTGGCCAAAGGCATTGAAGTAGAATCGAGTGGTACCCTGACAACAAATAATTGTACAATCAACGATTCTCAATACGGCATAAATGCCAAAGCCGGATCAAACCTTTCAATTACCGGCACTGGTTTTTTCGACAATTATATCGGCGTCAACCTCGATATGGGAAATACCCCAGAGCCCAAAAACAAGGTAAATATTCTGGCTTTTGGCGGTAATACATTTGCTACGGCTCAAAGCGCTATTAATCCTCCGTATTCCGGTATGATAGAGGCTGTTGAAAACAGGGGCTATTGCGGTATCAAACTGGTTGGCTATCAGGACTTTAATGTTTTTGGAGGTAATAGTTTCAGCGCGCTCGCCAATGGCATAATCGTTTATCAAAGCCTTTTGAATATAGGCAATATGTCTTTTACAGACATGAATTCGACTGGGCCATCAGTTTATCCATTGGAAGGCTTCGGCGTCCATTTAGATGGTACGGGTACCCGCCCTTATTGGGCACATATCAATGAACTTTGGACGACCATGACCTTTAACAATTGTAAAACCGGTGTATGGGGACAGCGATATGCTGCTCAGGTAGACAATACTGTAATGACAAATGTTGATATTGGAATTGACTGGAAGCTCAGCCCCACTGCTGAAATCCATTTTCGTAAAAATCAAATTACCGCAAGAAAATACGGCATTCGCTCATTTCGGAATGAGCCGTTTAATATTTTGAGCAATATGGATGATAATACCATAACCATCACCACAGCAGGCGGCGGCTTAAATCCGGTAACCGGAATTGAGGCGCAGGAATTAGGATTGGGTGGTAATAATCTACTCGGATGGCGAATAACCAATAACAGGATCACTATGTTGCATGGCGGAAATGGCATTCTCTATCGGAATGGGATTGGAGGGCTTATTTCATGGAACATTGTAGGAAATGCTGCACAATTAAATGATTTTAAGGGTATTGCGACTGAAAATTCAAGTTTTACCACCTTTAATTACAATAATGTTGATGGAGGAAATTCAGCCGGCTTGGGAGTAACGTATGGACTGTATTCAAGTGGGGGTTTGTCGAATGTTTTCTCTTGCAATTGCTTTGATAATAGTGGCGTTGGCATGCAGTATTATGATGCCGCTGATTTTTCAAATAATGTATCCGGCAACAAGTTTAATGCCCACACGATAGGACTTCAAATTGGAAGCCAGGGTATTAACACTGCGCGGATCGGGCAACAAATCCACCGAGGCAATACCTGGGATTTAAATGCAATTGGGGCGGGTAATTTAGGGGGTGTAAATTGGGGCAATCCCGCGCAGTCGTTGTTTATTGTGAATGGCAAAATGGGGCTTTCAAATCTTCATCCATTGGTTAACCCCACTCCGGGTTGGTTTATTTCTAGCCCTGGAAATACTTTCTATTGCAGCTACAATTGCGCTACGGCGCCACGGCCTTCCGAGTCACCTTCCTCTGAGACAAAGGTACCAACCAATACTGATCAAGTAGAACCAACTCCGACTGATCAGGACATTGTTAAAGGCGAAATTGGCTTGTTGGCCAGGATTGACGTAGAAATAGCAAAAATCCATATCGAAAATATCGGCGGTCAATCAGAAGCAAAGAATTCTAAAATTCAGGCTCTGCTAACCGAAAATAATGCCATAAAAACGCATTCAATCGAAGACTCCAACCAGAAAAACCTAAACAGGATTGTGCTTGAGTTTATGCAAAATGAGACATTGTCTTTGCCCAGTATTTCGAGCCTCGAAACATTAGCAAACCAATGCCCGACCGAAGGCGGCGATGCCGTTTATGGCGCCCGTGCACTTGTCGGACATTTTACCGGGCAAACGTATTTTGATGATCGAGTTACCTGTGTCGATAAAACCATTGAAAATGGAAATGCCGAAACGATGGCTTCTTTCAGTCCAAACCAAGAGGTTTCGTTTTTCCCAAATCCCACTACAGGAATACTTCAGTGGAAAGGGTTGAACAATCAAAATGTTATGGTGCGTGTTGTCGATCTGCTAGGCATTATTCAAGGAGAATTTCAATCCGTTCAACAGCAAGTTGACCTTTCGAAATTAGAGAATGGGCTTTATTTCGTGCAATTAGTCAATGAGAAGGGGCAGGTGATTGTGGTTGAAAAGCTATCGTTGTTGAAATAAGTCATTTTGGTTTGTATTATTCAATGCCCAGGTACATTTTTATATATCTGTACCTGGGTAATTTTTCACCTTATTTTCTGAGTTGAAAGGTTCGGGATTGAAAAGATTGCGCTATGGCATGCCCGATTAATATACAATTTATTATTTACAAGTACCATATAGAATTCGATGCTTTAATTTAGTTAGTACTGACCCCCGAAAAAACTCTTTGTGTTTATTTAAGTGCGGAGGCGGGGCGTAATGTCGCGCCTTCGCCAACAAATGTCTATCAAACTATGAAAAATATCTTCATCGCTAGAATCGCATACGAAATCAGGCGGATCAGAGGCATTTCTCTCAAAAATGCAGCGTACGCACTCGGCATTTGTCATCGTACACTTTCCCGTGCTGAACGAGGTGAAGCACCTTTTCTAGCGGGCTATCTACTGCCACTTGCCAAATGCTATGGCATAGCTCCTGCCGATTTTTTCTGGTTCAACCCCTCTACCAAACGCTTCGAGCGACCTGTTCCTGTCGATTACCTACCACTTAAACAGGAGGTGGAGGCCCTGCGGGTACAAGTGCGCCAGCTATCGGACTTTATCCATTTCTTACAAAATGAGCGAGCTGGGGGAGAAAGTTTGGGTATCTCAGCATCGTCAAAATTAAATTTTCCGAAAGCTTTAAATTTTCAGGAAATGGACTCACAAATCGAGTAGAGGTGTTGAATCGGCACCCCGACCCACTAAAGATGCTCTTATCACAGCAGTTCTTTAGAGTTTGGGGGGGATATCGGCAGACTACATTCTTACGAACGCCTTTGCAAGCTTACCAATGCGGACAAAATAAATTCCTGGAGTCAAGGAATTTACTTCAATCTGTATTTCCGAATTGCTTTTGATACATTGAAGGATACTTACCTTTTGTCCAAATGGGTTTAGAATTTCAATTGAATACGCCTCTGCTATTAGGGGGTTTTGCGTACGGATGAAAATTTCCTGCCTCGCCGGGATAGGGTAAATTTCAAAATCAAATTTGGGGGAGAGCGGGCTTAAACAAGCAGTAGTCTGATTGTTGATAAGATGAGGCCGTAAAGTCTCCAATGTACTGAGCATGATTGCCTTCTGACCTTGGGTAAACATTACCATACATGCATCGTCAACATAATCCATGTAGTTCATAAAGGCAATAGAATTTCCGCATGAATATTGAGGGTAATCAGGGCAGCCCTCGTAGGCATGACTTTGAGGCGGTGTGTCCGCAATACTGTCGGCAATACCGCAATTGTCGCCGTCCCATGGATGTAACAAGCCAAGATAATGGCCGACTTCATGTACCGTTGTTCGCCCCAGATTGAATCGTCCATTGGCATGTGTACCAAAATATTTAGGGTGTATCACCACGCCGCTTTTCTCAGGAGCCACGAAACTAGGGTAGGTGCCAAAACCTGCTATAAACTTGCCAGTATTCGCCACCCACAAATTCAGGTATCTTTCCACATCCCATGCTGAGCTCCCACCTCGGTCGGAATTATAGAGGCTGTCGGACAATCCTGCTTCTGCAAAGGGAGTTTTGACCCGTACGATTCCTGTAGTTGAACGCCCGGCAGGATCAATACTTGCTAAGCAAAAACGAATACCAGTATCGCCTGACTTTATAGCCTCGAACTCACTTGGAACAAGATCGCCGTCAAGGTTCTGACCCGAAAAATCTCGGTTCAATGCTTTGATTTGGGCAAAAATGGCTTCATCACAAAGATTTTCTTCCGGGTTATGCCAAACAACATGTACCACAATCGCGATGGTTATCGGCTCGCGATCAAAGATGGGCGGCCCAAGCTTTCGCACATTTTTTTTGAATTCCCTAAACGGATGCTGGAACGCATCGTTGCCACAGTGGCGAATTTGTGCCTCCGACTGGATTGCATTCAATAGCATTAATAGGATAAATAAATGTCTCATAAGTTATTGAATCACGGTAACATCACCAGTTTTTAGCAGCACTTCGCTGTGGGCGCCATCGTTGATTTCGTATTCTAGTACCCAAGCATATACCCCGATGTTGGCTCGCTGGGCGTCCCAATAAACCTGCTCCGGCTTAGTGGTTGAAAATACGAGGTTGCCCCAACGATCGAATACCTGGAAACGAAGGACACGGTAAAGATAGTCACAGCCAAATCGGACGGACAGAAAGCCGTTGTCACCATCATCGTTTCGAGAAAACACATTGGGTACATACACCTTGCAACCACACTCTTGGGTGCGCACTTCGCTCTCAAATTCGAATTCACCACAAGCGTTGCTTATTGTGAGCGAATAGGTTCCGGCCTGTTGTACAGCTATTTTCGGGGTTACTGCTCCGGAGGACCAATCGAATTTGCCTGGGAGGGGTGCTGTGAGCGTTACACTTTGACCCATGCAGATGAGCGTATCAGCGGGAAAAAATTCGGGCAAGCCGCTGTCAATCACGACCATCGTGTCGCGAAGTGCGCAGTTTCGCATTTGGGCAGTCACTATATAAATACCCGAATTACTCACTTCGATGCTGGGCAAAGTACTGCCCGTATTCCACTCATAAGTTGCATCTAAGAAAGATGCATCAAACGTCCGGGACGCTCCAACGCAAAGTAATACGGTGTCAGGAAGAGGATCAAACATCCATATCCCCACATCCTCAATAAAGAAATAATTGCCAAAAGAAGGTCCCATTATCTCTACGTTCGTCTCAGCATCTGATCTAAAATTCCCAATTAGCCCATAATTTTCAGTTCCCTTTGCTTGATAACAGCCACTCACTTCCACCCAGTTCGTAGTGTCTTTGATCAGCGTTCCACTGTGCTCTATGGCCGGAAGTAAAGGCATAGAACCATCTAACCGTCTGTTTGGCACGTTTTCGTTTTCTGAAAAAGCGAGTCCAACCGCATCAGAGTATATCTGGTTCAACGCGAAAAAAGATGGAGAAACAAAGAATTGAACAAAATACATTTTCCCATTTTCTAAAGGATCCAAAAGAGGAGTGCGTATGTATTCATTGTCACTTCCGCTCATATCATAAACATAAATACCCGCATAGCCCCCGCCACTCCTGGCTGGTTGATAATTGTCTGGGCTGATTGGGTGGGGAACATTGGGATATAGATTAGTCGAACATTCATTAAATAAATCTGGGGACCATCCTGCCGATTCCCAGGGAGGAGCATAGGATATAAATCCTCCATTTTCGGGACATACCGTTATAGAATCAAAACCTGGGTTTGGTATCAGGTTTTGGGAAAACAGTGCTATATGAACTACAAAATAAGGAAATAAAAAAAGTACTCTATGCATATCAAAAAAAGAAAGACCCTGCCCGATGGTCTTGTCGGGCAGGGTTTTGAAAAAAGAAGGAAACTACCGGCCGACAATCAGTTTATCGCTAAAAAGTCGAATAGAGTTATCCCATAGGGTCACGATGTACATCCCATTGGGCAAGTCCGAAATATCAATATCACCTTCTGTTGCCGATACCGACTTTACTTGTCGGCCCGAAAGGTCGGACAATATTAAACGACTTTCAGGGTGAGTTGAAGCTTCGAAGCCCAACAGCTGGAAATTCTCCGCAGCGGGATTGGGGCTTATACGCAGATCACTGTACTCCTCGTCTATAAGACGACATCCACTACCCGCAGGACAAATGGAAAAATCTTGTTCCAGGCCAGTCCATGATTCGTTGATGCATTGCGAGTTTTCAATGGCAAACTGAACACGGTAGTTATGATTAGACTCAAAGACCCAGTCTCCAGCGCCACCGGTTAACCATTTAGAGGACAGGTTAGTAACTCCAAGCGTACTTCCTGTAGTCCAGCCTTGCGACCAAGAACGCATAGGCTCTTCAAGCTCAAAAATAGCGAGCCAGTATAGATCATAGTTTTTGCTGGCAGTAGGATCCATAGTCACCACCTCACCAAAATCAAAGCCGTTAGGGAGCAAATCGCCACCACCGCCATCTACAAAGGAATAGGCAATGTCTGACGGTACCGTTTTCCCGACAATAACCTCTCCTGTAAAGAAAAACTCAGATAGGATAGCTTGCCAACCAATATTCGCCTCTGTAAAGCTATGGTACCAAATCAGACCGCAAGTGGCATAATAATTTACGGGAACCTTCAACTTGCCGCGGTAGGTTCCGTGAGGCAAATTGACAAATGTGACGTCCCCATACGTGTTGGGGATTGATGCAGAAACAGGGATTCTTGAGCGAACAGGGTCCAGGAAATAGTCTTCAAAAACTCCTGAGGAATTTTTTTTCTGCAGCCATATACTAGCGTGTCCCCAACCCCATGCTGGAACGTCAACAATTTTTTCACATTGGCTGATTACGTATTTGATATAAGCATTCTGGATCAGTTTTTTGTTGAATGGTTGAGAAGTTATTTTTACGGTCGAGCAACCGCCAATTGCCGTCTGCCCATTTAATGTACTGAGCAATAAACAGCTTAATGCTATGAGCGAAAAGTAGTTTTTGAACATGGATGAAAAAATTTTTAGTTGAAGGAAAGAGTGAAAAAACAAAGGAATCTTTTGCTCACAAAGGTATTGGGTTGTCAAGCGGCTGTCAATACAGACCTTGTCGCCTCAAGAGGACAATCTTGTCACCTTGGAGTGACAGTATGGTTCGTTTTGGGATGTTCGGCAAAAGGGAGGGTTGCTCGATCAACCTTTGTAATGATTAAACCGCGTAGCCACGGTGTAATTTGTGCCTCCGCTCTTATGGATAGTTCTGTTCTCCAAACAAAAAAGCCACGATCCCGAGTACTCGAGACCGTGGCCAGAAAGTATGTTTCCGTGATTTTTACTCTGATTTGACCACCTTTAAAGTCTGTACTTCGCCATCTGCTTCGATGCGAAGCATGTAGAAGCCAGGAGAGAGACTTTCGGTGGACAAAGCATACTGTTCCTGACCGCCCGGGAACTGCTGGTCAATGACTTTTTGTCCGCTGAGATTGAAGAGTTGCAGGGTGATTCGGGAAGCATTGATTTGTGCCGGGAATACTTCAAGAATATTTGAGAATGGGTTGGGGGATGCCAAAACCGCACTGGGAGAAGGGCTAATGGAAGCGCTTCTGGAAGGATCGACGGATCGGAATCCACCATAAGAACCTAAAATTTCAATTTTATACCCGGATGCAAGGAAATCCAGGTTCAGCATTGTAGTCATGGATTCGATTGGATCAAAAGTGATGACTTTTACATGTGGAGTACCAGACACATCCCATATTTCACCTATTTCCGTTTGGAAACAAGTTGGCCCGGAATTATTTGAAGCGCATTTAAAATCGAAAGGCGAGGTATCCTCCGCATTATTTTTTTCAAAATATGCACGGTAACTGGATTGTACGCCACTATAATTCATTCCAAAGTTTCTGTACGCATTTGGACCGGCTTTTATTTTAGTGACTCTAAAGTTGGTAATTATAGCCGGATTACCTGAAAATTCACATTGCCCATCATTAAACAACGTACATCCTACACCCCCCCCTGGAGGGTGAATCCCATTCACAATCAGGTCTACTATAAGCGTAGTTCCGGGGGCGGATTGTGCTTCATTCGGGCTATTTTCGCCAAAGGGGGGACATACAGCATTGATAATCCCGTAAACACTTGTCCCCGGAGGGAGGCCGTTAATCACAGCGCTTGAAGTCCCTGGAGGTACATTGGTCGTATTTAGCAAGGCATTATCGGAGGTACGATAGGTTCTGATTCGGTGTTCAAATCCGGCGTTTGCTCCCCAAGCGTATTTTACCCAGGTGGTCCCCAGCTCCTCAATGTGGAAATTAAGCGGAGCAGGCAAATCACAGGCTCCTCCATCAAAGATTGAAGCTGCTGACGAAGCAGTAGGCAGTGGGGTATTGTTTGCCCCTAACAAGGTGCTTGCAATAAGGCAAGAAAAAAAGAAAAGATTTTTAATGTTCATATACAATGTGTTTAATTTGTTGACATCTTGAGGCTTTTCGACGTCCTGAAATCGAATCAGGGCCACTTTGGGTAATATCCTTATGTTAACGGTGTTAAGTACCCATTGAAAAACTGTTGCAAACCTACAGGTGTCATTTTCAAAAAAAAAGGACACTTTTGCCGACTTTTTTTACTTTAAATTTATGACAAACACCCACTTGCTAGACCTAATCAAGGCGTTATCCCCCGGTAAACAGCGAGAAATGAAGCTTTTTTTAGCTTCCAGTCTCTTTAATCGAGGCAAAAATTCATCTGAAATACTTCGCCTATTCGAGGTGATTTTGGAGACGGCTCCTGATTTTTCAGCAACATTACTGACCAAGGAACGTGTATATGAAAAGGTTTTTTTGGAAAATGTAATGGTTCCCGCAAGGCTCGAAAAATTGATTTCCGACCTGAACCAGCACCTGCGCAGTTTTGCACTCCTTCAACAGTATTTTTCAGCACGCAATGAGGAACAACAACAAGTTGATTGGGCAAAATGGCTCCGTACAAACGGCCTAACAGAATCTGCCTCCAAAACGCTGGCTAAACTAAAAAGTAAAAAAGGGCAGGAAAAAACGGAATCTCTGGAACTATTTCACAACAATCTGCTCATTGCTGAAGAAGAGCATGAATTGGAGTGCGTGCAAAATCTACTAAAAGGAGATGTACAGATTTCCAACCTCATTTATCACCTTGATCTATACTATTATAATTACCGAATTGAACTAAAAAATCGTTACTTACTCCAGCAAAAAGGAGCCCATTTGCCAGATTTGGCAATTGCTGAGGTTGGATTAAACTTCTACCAAAAGGATAGCATCCTGCTTCAAATATCTGAAAAAATCCATGAATTATTTAAAAAGGATTCCCCCTCCGTTCCGGAATTGCAAGAAATGATTGAACTATTACACAAACATGAAAATGAGATTTCCTTCCAGACGCTTTCCCAGATGCATGCCTACCTACGAAGTGCTTGCACCATGCTTATCAATGCCGGGAATTTGGGTTTAATTTCCATACTTCATGAAATTCAAAAAGACAACTTGCCACGAGGGTACTTCTTTATAAATGGCGAAATCTCTCCTCAGGTTTATGTCAATATGGTGCAAGTGGCAACTCGAGTAAAAGAATATGAATGGGCTAAGGAATTTACAGAAGAATTTCGGGAAAGAATTATCGGAGGCGACCAGGGGGAGTTTTTTTATCACTTTAATATGGCACATTGCCTTTTTTCAGAAGGCAAATTTGAGGAAGCCCTGGATCATATCCCAGAAGCCCCTTCAAGCTCCCATTACCATCACATGTTGCGGCGACTGGAATTAAAGCTATATTACGAGTTGCATGCTGATTTGCTGCTATACAAAATGGACGCTTTTCGAAAGTACATTGATCGTACGGCAACCAAAACCATCTCTGCCAATCTTCGAACCATGGACCTCAATTTTTTAAATATCCTGATGCAGCTCAGCCAATCTCCCTTGAAAGACAAGGACCGCTCAGAACGCATCATCAAACGAATCGAATCCAAAAAACTGCTCGCCGATCGCGCCTGGTTGCTAGAAAAAGCGCAAGAATTGGGTTAGGTTTTTACCGGGATTTTCAAACCCGGCCATTTTTGTCCATTTTTTCAGGCGGTTATTTTGCAATATGAAGGCAAAATAACCGCCTTTTTGTATATATTAATCTGTTTTATCTTCTGTTAATCTCTTAACTGATTTTATAAAAGAAGGAAAAACTGTCCTTTTTAGGCAGCGTAATGGAGGGGCACCTTTGTCCCAGAGTTGCGATTCATCCATGATTCAAGGCTCTGTACTTACCCTTTCATTTTTCACATTCTCAACTTTTTACAACATGAAAAAATTACTTTTTGCCCTGCCGATCCTTGCCATTGCTTTCATCTTCAGTTTTTGCGACCGAGCCAACTTGCATGAGGAACTAAGCAATATAAATCCAAATGAAGGCGCTAGCGACCGGATGACTTGTAATGTCCAATTTGACAAAGCCAGTCCAACAGTCATTACGCTTTGTGGTACCAATACAAATGCCAACAATTGCATTTCCTGTACCGGGGGTAAATCCCAAGGCTTAGAGTCTATTCCTGCTGGTGTTTCGCCATTTTTCTTGACCCTGACTACTCCCATCGAGTTTTATGCAACCTCTGCAACTGGGAACACGCTTACCGTTACCACTGCTGCTGGGCAGGTCGTAGTCAGCCTTCCTGCTGGAGTTTGTAAGACCATAAAAATTGATGCTAGCTGTAATGTAACGGCCTTTTAGTCCTTAGGTAAAATATTGTGAATTTTCAATTGTGGAGGCGTGGAAAAAAGCACGCCTCCATTTTTTCAATACCGGCTCAAAATCAAAAAAACACAAATTCTTCAACTTTTTCAAAAACGAGGTCATGAAAAATTTTATATTCTGGTCGGTCTCAACACTTCAACTTGGAGGGATTATCAGCGTTTTAACGCTATTTTCTTTCAATTTGAATGGCCAATGCTCCTGTGGTCCAAACCCTGATGTTTATCCCACTGGCCAAAACCACCATTATTATCCTGTATTTGATGCAAATGGTTTTGTGACTAGTTATAGTTATCAATTCCAGTTTCCATGTATGGGGGATCCCTTAGCCTTGGAAGGTCAATATGAATACAAGGTCATTTATAGAGAAAAAGGAACTACACCTTGGACTATTCTAGGGGGGTTGGAGACTAGCATATTCAGTGGAGATCCAATCTTTACAAATTTATTGATAGGAGTAGGGAATTTGAAGCCATGCAAAGTTTATGAATTTCGAGTTACATGCCCGGACTGTTTACTAGAACCTTCTTGCAATTCGCAAATTCAATTGAATGCCTATCTCAGTGATGAAGTTAATAATGCACTCGGCAATGTTACCAGCATCTGGGAGGTTTGTTATTCTCCCATTGTTGGCCAAAAGATCAACAACTTTATTTTGTCATCCACTAATATGAACTATGGTACCGTAAATCTAACATGGGATCATTTACCTGCTCAAGCTACTTATCAAATTGATTATCGCCCTAAAAACAGTTTTAATTGGATTACTGTTGGAACAACTAATATAAATAAATTTGAACTTCACAATCTGGAGCCTTGTGTTGAATATACAGTCCGGGTCCGAGGTTCAATAGAGAATTGCTGCGGAGATGTGCAGTACAGTCAGTTTGCATCCTTTGATTTTGTGTTGACCGATTGCATGAGCAATATTAGGAGTGTGGATTTTGTCACGGGAAATTCAGCACATGTAATTTGGGAGCCCCTTCATTCCGCCCCTGGCCCTTATGAATACGAACTGCGTTGGTGGAAATTTCCAAATGCACCATATACCAGCACCACTATAACCGAAACAAATCACACGATCACCGGGCTTCAACCATATACTCTTTATGCTGTACAAGTCTTTAGCAAATGTGAGCCGCAAATCTGCCCTTTGGATGGATATTCTAAAAAACATACCTTTTACACCAATTGTGAACTCAATGAACCCAACAATAATTTTCTAACGGCTACCCCGGTCAGTTTCGATGCCAATCATAGCAATGTAAACATTACACCTGCTGGAGATGTCGATTTTTTCAAATTCACGCCCACTGTTTGTAAAGTTGAAGTAAAAATAGATCGCCCGGGTTACGATGAAATCGTAAACCTTTTTAACCATTGTTATGTAGTCACCGGATTTCCTTATACGCTGTATGATCAACACTATCAGGAAGTGGCCAAATCACCCAGCTATATAGATTCCCAAGGTTGCATACATGAGAATACATATTGGGTAAATCCTGGGGAAGAGTACTATCTGGCCATCAAAGGGTTGAGCAACACCTATAAAAATTTAGATTGTTACACGTTCAATGTCTTTCCTTGTTTAGGTTGCGAAACACCCAGCAATCTTTTTATTGATGGAGCAAACAAAATTTATTCCATACCCAAAACTGGTATCTACGGACTTTCTAAAATTGTTCAACAAGTAGAATGGAGTGTAACAGGCCCGGCTGATCTCAGCAATACACCATATCCAACTATTTGTGAGCTGGCTTTCTATGACATAGGGACAGTTGTATTAACTGCAACCATAACGGATTGTGATGGAACAACCACAATCGTTCAAAAGGAAATTATTGTTAGTGATGAATGCAATATTGTAGGCTCTTACACTAATTCGCATCTAGGTTCATCTCTTTCCCAAGGCTTCAATTTTATTTCTGGGTCAAACTATACGATCGAATTAGATCTGCCTGATGGCATTTCCTTTAATGTTTATCCCAATGGAGGAAACGTAAATTGGGTAATAGATGGCAATAAAATCATAATGACCCAACCAGGTTCCTATGCATCTATTAGAATCGCATTATCTGGAGGCAATTGTAATGCCGAGCAGGGTATTTATAGGTTTCTCAAGTGGCCTGTTGGCCCTTTGATGCCTCTAGTAGAGTGGACCCTCAGTCCTAATCCTACGAGTAACTTACTTCAGATAACACCGGTAATTTCACCAGAAGTTGACCCTAATACCATTCCAGCATCCGTGGACATTCGTCTGTTCAATCAAAATTCTAATTTGGTAATCTCTCAACTAGGCGTTACAACCACACCGACCAGCCTCAACTTAGCCAACCTGCAACCCGGGAGCTATTCTTTACAATTACTGTATGGGGAGTATTGGCAACAATACACGGTGGTCAAGCAATAAAAATTGGTTATTCGCGACTTTTGAATACGCTTCAATTATAAATTGATGGTACGAAACTGTCTGCCCCTTTGTCTTAATGATCGCGCAATAAGGTACTAAAACGACAATTAAACTTCAATTTCACTCACTTAACTTTCAACATCATGAAAAAAATCTTCTTTCCCATTTCTGCCCTCGCACTCACCCTTGTTTTCGCTTTTTGCAGTAAGGCAGATCCAACAACTGATCCGGACACAATTATCTCAGATATAAAAACTACAAATCGTGGCGGCGGATGTATGGTTTATGTCTATCCATTGACCTATCACCCGCTGAGCTATTGCGGCACCTTCACCAATGAACTGGGTTGCAGCTCATGTGTAGGCGACGGTACCGGGGCAGAAACAATTTCCGGGGACTATTCTTTTGAAATACCTGCGCCTCAGTCTTTTTCAATTTCCTGCAATTTTAGCACTTCAGTCATCATAATCACTGATAACAACCAAATTGGTCCCATCGCAATTCCGGCCAATGGATGTGAGGTGTTTAATGTAGATGCCAATTGTGAGGTAAGTAATTGAGCTTGCTCAACACGAAAGCTTATCTCCTTGAGCAAAACTTTGTGTTTATTTATTTCGGAGGTGCCGCGCAATGCCGCGCCTCCGCTTTTTTTAGATCCAACAAAAAAGCCACGGCCCCCAAACAGGAGCCGTGGCTTAAAAGTAGTTTGCGATGGGTTTTTTACTCTGATTTGACCACCTTTAAAGTTTGTACTGCGCCATCTGCTTCGATGCGAAGCATGTAGAAGCCAGGGGAGAGTTTTTCGGTGGACAAAGAATACTGTTCCTGACCGCCCGGGAACCG
>JBJXGO010000278.1:0-6591 GCA_046160345.1 Saprospiraceae bacterium | reverse complement strand
GCTACCTATCAAAATCCGCAACTGACTGACGAGGAAGCATGGGATGTAGCGGCTTTTGTTAATTCTCAACCCCGGCCGAAGCATCCATTTCTCGATTCAGATTGGCCAAAAATTGAGAAAAAACCTTTTGACCATCCGTTTGGGCCATTTTTGGATACCTTTCCGGAGGCACAACACAAGTATGGGCCTTTCGGTCCAATCGTAGATTTCTATAAAAAATGAACATAAACAACATGAAGACCGACCGCCGTAAATTTCTACGCAACACCTTATTGACCGGCTTGGGCGCCGGACTTGTTCCCTTGCACTTGGGTTCGGAGCTTTCGGAAAGTTTGGAACTTTCCGAAAGTTTACACAACGGCACTATCACCCTGCTGCAAACCACTGATGTGCACTGCCAGATCCATCCACATGACGAGCTTTTTTGGGAAAATGACCAGGCCGTGTTCCGCAAAACAGCTGGTTATGCCCACGTCACTACCTTGTTTGATAAAGTGCGCAAAAAAAATCCCAACACCTTTATTATTGACACTGGTGATATGTTTCAAGGCAGCGAGCTATCCGTAAAAACTACGGGCAAGGCTATCGCGCCAATCTTGAACGCCATGGGATACGATCTCTATTTGCCAGGCAACTGGGAGGTGGTGTATTACAAAAAAGCCATGCAGACCCTACTCGGCGGTCTGGATGCGCCGAAGGTTTGTGCCAATATGTTCCACGACCTGGGCGAGGGCAAAAAAGGCGAACTCATCTTCCCGGCATATACTACCTGGTCGCGACTAGGCGTGAAAATCGGATTTTTGGGTTACACCGATCACCTGGTACCCATTCGCCAGTCGCCCAACTATTCTAAAGGCATAATCTATACAAAGCCTGAAGAAAATCTGGCGTATTACGTCAATGTACTGCGCGAACAGGAACAGTGCGACTTTGTTATTATCGTAGCGCATCTGGGTCTTTCACAGCAAATCGCGCTGGCCAATATGCCTGAATGCGAGGGAGTTGATTACATTTTTGGCGGCGACACCCACGAGCGCGTGCGCGAACCAATTGTTTGCAAATACGCCAAAGTAGTGGAACCAGGTGCGTTCGGGTCTTTTGTAGGCCGGCTCGACCTGGAAGTCAGGGACGGGAAAATAACAGGTGAACGATACGAATTGATGGAGGTTGACCCAAAAAAATACAAGGCCAAGCAGGAGATTTCGGCCCTGGTAGATCAATTAGAGGCTCCTTTTGTAGCCGAAATTGAGCGCGTGGTAGGATATAGTACCCTGCCGCTTTACCGCTATTTTGTGATTGAAAATACCATAGACACCCTCATTCTCGACGCGCTGGAATGGAAAGTCGGCACCGACATTGTGCTTTCAAATGGGTTCCGGTTTTGTCCGCCACGCAGCACACCGGATGCAACGGGCAACATCCCCATCACCGAAGGGTTTATTTTTGACATGCTGCCCGTGGATGCCACTGTACGCAGCGCAAAAGTGACGGGGGCCCAATTGATGACCTGGCTTGAAAAAGAGTTGAATAACGTATTTGCCAAAGAAGCCTCTAAACGTTTTGGCGGTTGGGTGGTTAAATTCAAGGGTATGGAGGTGGAATTCAATGCTTTTGGGGAAGAGGGAAAAAGGGTTCAAAAAGTGACGGTAGGCGGTCAAGCCCTTGACAAGTCCCGCATTTATTCCGTCGCTGCCTGCGAACGCGACGGCGACCCGGAAACCATGCTTTGCCGTATTCCGAACGTGACAGAAGGCAAAAATTTGCCGTACTCTTTACACAAGGTTTTGAAAGAATACCTTTCAAAAAACTCCCCGGTGACCCCTATGCCCAAGGGAGCAGCAAAAGTGCTGGATGCCCCGGCTACCTTGCTGACCCAAGTAAGTGGCGTGGCCTATAATTTCAGATAAAAAAAACTTGCATGCAAACCAGGCTCGGACTTCAGGAAAACATTCACCAGTTTGCCTTACTGGTATTGGTCAATGCCTTTGTGGGCGGCATGGTGGGTTTGGAGCGCACCTTGTTGCCGCTATTGGCCGAAGAGCAGTTTGGCATCAGCTCCTCCCTGGCCATTCTTTCGTTTATAGCTGCGTTCGGTGCTGCCAAGGCAGGGGCCAATTACCTGACAGGCAGGCTGTCTAACCGTTTGGGGCGAAAAAATCTGTTGGTACTTGGGTGGATTTTGGCACTTCCTGTACCTTTTTTGTTGGGTTTTGCGCCCAATTGGGGCTGGGTAATTGCAGCCAACGTACTGCTCGGCATCCATCAGGGGTTTGCGTGGTCGAGCACGGTGGTCATGAAAATAGACCTGGTGGGAGAGCAGCAACGTGGTTTTGCAATGGGGTTAAACGAGTTTGCCGGATATGTTGCCGTTGCATTGACGGCCTTTGGCTCGGCCTGGCTGGCGCAACGTTTTGACGCTGTTGATGTTATTTTGTACATTGGTACGATACTGGCCTTTGTCGGACTTTTGCTCAGCATCGTTTGGGTGCGCGACACCCGAAAACATGTGGCCATTGAAGCCAAAGTCTCGTGTCGAAAAAAGCTGCGGGGTGTATTTGCTGACACGAGCTGGCGCAATAAAAACCTGTCCTCCCTGACACAGGCAGGCTTGATAAACAACCTGAATGACGGCATGGTGTGGGGCTTGTTGCCCCTTATGATGCACAAACAAGGTTACGCCCTTGCTGAAATTGGATTTGTAGCCGGCCTGTATCCATTATTATGGGGCATTTTGCAGGTTTTGACCGGAAAATGGTCCGATGTTGTCTCAAAAAAACAAATGCTGGTGCTTGGAATGTTATTGCAAGCCATAGGTATCCTTGGATTCGTGTGGGCCAATAGCCTGACACAATATGCGCTTTGCAGTGCTCTTTTGGGCTTGGGTACTGCGGCAGTATATCCCGTTTTATTAGCAGCTGTAGCCGACAATACCCACCCGGACCAACGCGCAGAAAGCATTGGCATTTTCCGACTTTGGCGGGATTTGGGTTATCTGTCCGGAGCCTTGTTAACGGGTTTTTTAAGCGACTGGGCAGGTGTTGGTGTTGCCATTTATACGGTTGCCGGGCTAACTGCTTTTTCAGCATTGATCATCCAAAAGCGCATGACAGATTTGCCCCCCTGCGATGCGCCGCTACCTGTTTCGATCGGGAAGTTTTTTAGGAATGCGATCTGGCTGCCTCTTATCAAAAGAAAAAACCTTCAAGATCCTTTAAGATTTAACAAGATACTATCATGAGTTACTGGCAAACCTTCTCTCAAAGTTTTACTGGCTATGCAACTTACCTGGCCGATGAGGTGCTCAATCCGCATTGGGGCAATTATTTCTATTGGCTGATTGCCATTTCCATGGCTGTTTATGTGCTGGAATTGATGTTCCCCTGGCGAAAAAACCAACCTAAAATCCGCGAAGATTTTTGGCTGGACACGTTTTATATGTTCTTCAATTTCTTTTTGTTCGGGCTGGTGGGTTATGCAGCCTTGTCGAGTGTAGTTTCGCAGGCATTCAACGATCTGCTCGCCAATACGTTTGGCATCCGCAATCTGGTGGCTATCAATGTGGCGCAATTGCCCGGTTGGACACAACTGCTCATTTTATTTGTAGTGCGCGATTTCATCCAATGGAATACCCACCGCCTTCTGCACCGGGTTCCGTTTCTTTGGGAAGTGCACAAAGTGCACCATTCTGTACGTGAAATGGGCTATGCAGCCCACCTGCGTTATCATTTTGGCGAAACCATCGTGTACCGTACCATCGAGTACCTGCCCCTGGCCATGATCGGTTTTGGCATTCAGGATTTTATACTCGTCCACTTGTTTACCATATTGATCGGGCACCTCAATCACGCCAATATTTATCTTCCGATCGGTCCGCTCAAATATTTGCTCAACAACCCTCAGATGCACATTTGGCACCATGTCAAAGATTTGCCAAAAGGCCGTTTCGTCGTCAATTACGGTATTTCCCTTTCTTTGTGGGATTACCTGTTTGGCACAAACTGGATTCCCAGCGACGGGCGCGACATCAAACTTGGCTTTGAAGACGTGGACCATTATCCACATGGATTTTTCAGTCAAATGTTTAAACCTTTTCAGCGAGCAGGCAAGACTAATCAGTAAAAAGTGCAACAAGAGCCTTCAAAAGCATAAGTGCTTTGAGGCAAAGCTGCCGTACCTTTGTGCCAGAAAAGCACATAAATTATTTCACTCATGACATTTGCAGAATTAACCAATACCGACAAACCCGTACTCGTTGACTTTTACGCCGATTGGTGCGCTCCTTGTCGGGCGATGAAACCCGTACTTGAAGACCTGAAATCTCAAATGGGAGAGGATATCTCCATTTTTAAAATTGATGTGGACAAGAACCAGGCGATTTCCGAACAATATGGCATTCGGTCTATTCCAACGCTCATCATTTTCAAAAACGGTGAACCAGTCTGGAGAAAATCAGGCATGGCATCTTCCGTGGAATTGAAAAAAGCGGCAGAGAAGGCGTAGATCTTACGTTAGCTGTATGATCGGTCGGGTGACAGCGGATGGGCAGTAAACTTTTGAACCTGGTGCAAACCAATGTTGGCCTGACACTTTTGTTGGGAGGCTTTTTTGAAAAATATGGAAAAATACCGCCACCTGTTCTCCGACTTGGAAGAAGGTTTGTTGCGTGAATTGCAAGAATATGGCCGCATCTTAAAGGCAGAGGCGGGTCAAACGCTGCTGCAAAGCGGCCAAAATATCCGCAGCACCATGATTGTCCTCGAAGGACTCGTTAAATTATATCGCGAGAGTGAGGATGGCAGCGAATTTTTTATGTACCACCTCCATCCCGGCGATGGCTGCGCGCTTTCCCTTATTTGCGACCGGACTTTTCGGACTAGTGCCGTGACGGCAAAGTCTGTGACCGATTCAGTGCTGCTGGTAGTGCCTCTGGAGCGTACCGAAAACTGGATGCGGCAATATCGCACCTGGTATCACTTTGTCGTAGGCACCTATCGCCGTCGCTACGAGGAATTGCTGGAAACGATTGACCATATTGCGTTTCAAAATATGGATGAACGCCTGGAATTTTATCTTCGTCGCCATGCAAAAGCACTCAATACCAATGTGTTGGAAATAACCAATACCCTGATTGCCCAGGAGCTCAACTCTTCCCGCGAGGTCATTTCTCGCTTGATGAAAAAATTGTCGGAAGACGGCAAAGTACGATTGCTAAAAAACGGTATCGAGATATTGAAACTGTGAACCTCCGCGGTTTAAAGTCCAAATGTTTATTTTGTCCTTTGTGACAAATATCACAGGGAAACAAGCGCTTCCTGGCCCACCTTTGCACGGTCATTCTGACAAAGCATTGTTTCAGTCTAACTTAATTTCATGGAAATCATAGGCTATTTCGCGTCGGCACTCATCGGCGTTTCTCTTGGGCTGATCGGGGGCGGCGGAAGCATCCTGACGGTGCCCGTTTTGGTGTACCTTTTCGGGGTTGACCCGGTTTTGGCTACAGCATATTCTCTTTTCATTGTTGGTTCAACCAGTCTCGTAGGCACTTTCCCAAAATATCGAGACGGGATGGTTAACTTAAAAACTGCGATTATTTTTGGCGCCCCGGCCATTTTGGCGGTGTATGCTACCCGGGCTTATCTGGTGCCCATGATACCCGACCCGGTATTTACAGCAGGTAGTGTACTGGTGTCAAAAGCCATGTTTATTATGGGCATTTTCGCCATTTTAATGGTATTTGCCTCCTATTCCATGATACGGAGCAGGAAAAACAGCGCTGATGACAAGCAGGAGACCGAAGCTCAGAAATTCAACTACCCCATGATTTTGATGGAAGGTGCGGTGGTAGGCATATTGACAGGCCTTGTCGGCGCCGGTGGAGGCTTTTTGATCATCCCGGCCCTGGTGCTGTTTAGCAAACTTCCGATGAAACAAGCCGTGGGCACTTCGCTGCTTATTATTGCCGCCAAATCACTGATTGGTTTTACGGGCGACTTTTCACATTTTGAAATGGACTGGAGCTTGCTGGGCACGGTTACGGCCCTGGCTATTGCTGGTATATTTATCGGCAACAGATTCAGCAGAAATGTGGATGGCGACAAACTCAAAAAAGCCTTTGGCTGGTTTATATTGGTCATGGGCATTTACATTTTGATCAAAGAACTTTACTTGAATCCTGCCGCTGCTGGCTTGGGGCATTGAAATGACTTGCTATCTTGTTGCCTGATTGGATGAGCATTCCAAAAATCCTATCCAAAACCTGGTCAGGCTCGTGTCAAAAGATTCAAAGATCATTACCCGAAACGTCTGGATACTTTCCCTTGTCAGCATGTTCACCGACATGGCCAGCGAGATGTTGTATCCGGTCATGCCTGTTTACCTGAAAAGTATTGGTTTCTCCATAATATTGATTGGCGTGCTGGAGGGTTTTGCAGAAGCCATTGCCGGGCTTAGCAAAGGCTATTTTGGCAATTTGAGCGACCGGATTGGCCGACGAGTGCCGTTTGTTCAAGTGGGGTACGGGCTGAGCGCCGCTTCCAAACCGATGATGGCGATGTTCAGCTATCCGCTTTGGGTGTTCTTTGCCCGTACAAC
>JBJXGO010000277.1:0-14503 GCA_046160345.1 Saprospiraceae bacterium | reverse complement strand
CCCTTGATCAGGCCTGCGATCATTGCGACCTCTTCGACCGTCAACTCCTGAAGGGTCTTGGCGAATAGCGATGGGCTGCCTCGCTCACCCCATAGATCGAAACGAACCCCGCCTGCCCGAGATAGATTTCATTCAGATAACTTTCCAAGATATTCTGTTTCGTATACTTCACCTCACAGTAGAAACAAATACCATGCTCTGGCACCTCAAATGACCAAATCCCCCAATCCGCACATTACCAATTAATCATACCTTGCAACTGCCTCATAATCAATCTTCCATAGCTGGTACGTCTCAATTATTAGGGTTAGTTTTTCAGCATAAAGCCTGGCAGTAGCATACCCTGATTGTTTAAGCCCTACGCACCAGGCAGCGTAGTACGGCACACGATCGTGCCCAAAGATTGTCTTCGAAATTGGATAAATTCCGCCTACCTCGTATTTGTGCAACATCCAACCATAGCGGCGGTCTTGAAGTAAAATTGAATGCCTTCGGAAACTCTCCCGAGCTGAAGGATACACTTCAAACCGATCCCAGACATAATCGTCGTGCATTTGCATACAGTCAACTGCAAGCGAATGTGCAGTAAAATCCCGGTCGTTAATCACCCCATCACGTCGAAACCCGGGTCTGGCGCGGCATTTTATGCCAAAGTGGTTGTTGCCTTTAAGGGCCAACACGCTTTGTCCGGCATTGGTCTCCAGAATTCCTTGAGCCAGGGTTATGGAAGCCGGGATTTTGCTGTGCCGCATTTCCAGTTCGGCAAAATCGCGGTACTGTTCCACATAATCGAGGTACCTGCTCATACCTGCCTGATACTTGCGTCCAAGTCGCTCCCTGAGCTGGGCTTCGACGTGTTCCCTGCGCCAAAAGATTGATTTTTGATTCGGAAGTTTTTCTGATAAGCTGTGCTGCGTTGAATCGGCATAGAATGCGCTCAATTCAGCGGCAAAAGTTGAGCCAACCAGCTCGGCGCCTGTTTTAAAATCATCGGTTAGTTGCTGAAGTACGGGCATTTCGCTCAAGCCCGAAATCTGAGCTTCGATTTCTGCCCTATAACGCAGCACAAGGAAGCATGGAATAGCAACAAGCAAAAGGGCAAGGAAACTCCCGCGTCCAAAGGCTTGAAGACAGCCGCCGTTTTGATCGGTTTGTGGATGCACAGTTATCAATGTTGAGATGAGACGGTCTCAGAAGTTGATAAAAGTTTATAAGGTTGATGAAGGTTTATTTTTTTGCAGCCGAAAAGGGGGAAGTCCCGATCTTTTGAGTGCGAATCATCAACATTTCCAAACCTTCATCAACCCTGTAAACCTTATGAGACACCCACATCTCACAGTATCCCAATAATCAAGCTCAATCGTCCACTCTGAACTTGAAACCTACGCCGTGTATGTTCTCCACTTTAATCCGGTCGTCCAGGCTCAGATATTTGCGCAAGCGGGAGATAAAGACATCAAGGCTGCGGCCCAGAAAATAATCGTCCTTGCCCCAGATCGATATCAGTATAAAGGAGCGCTTTACTACCTGGTTGCGGTGATCGTTGAGCATTTTGAGCAGGTCGGCTTCCTTTTGAGTAAGTGTTTCTGAGTATCCCTCCGTGGTGAGGCTCAAGTTTTTGTAATCAAAATCATAGTTGCCAATACTTACAGGCTTGCCTGGCTTGAGGATAACAGCGTATTTGGTACGGCGCAGGAAAATATCTATTTTCAACAGCAATTCCTCAATGCTGAACGGCTTGGTCATATAGTCGTCGGCACCGATGGTTAGGCCATGGATCTTGTCCTGTTTCATGCTCTTTGCTGTCAGGAAAATTATTGGGACATGGTCGTCTATGGAACGAATTTCTTCGGCAATGGTAAAGCCGTCAACCTCGGGGAGCATCACATCGAGGATGCAGAGGTCGAATTTTTGCCCTGCTTGAATGATGTCCATGGCCGTCTTACCATCAGCGCAATAGGTGACATGATAACCGTGGAGTTCAAGGTTGTCGCGGGTGACGAAGCTTAGGCTTTCGTCGTCTTCTACGTAGAGCAGGTTTGCTTTAGAATCGGCCATGAGTTAGTGGTTTGTGGACGGGTGAATTGGTTATTGGTTGTTGTAAAGTGGGAATCGTTTCATATACGCATTAACGGCGCTCTTAACTTTGCTATGGATTGATGTGTCATCGGGTTTGGACAATACTTCATCCATCCAGGCTACCACTTGTCGGCAATCGTCCTCGACGAAACCACGGGTAGTGATGGCAGCGGCACCCACCCTGATCCCGGAAGTGGTCATGGCGGGTTGAGGGTCGAAGGGTATCAGGTTTTTATTTACAGTAATATCGGCTTCGCCAAGGATATGGTCCGCCAGTTTGCCGGTAACGTTTTTTTTGCGCAAATCAATGAGCATCAAGTGATTGTCTGTGCCCCCGGAAATAATATCGTACCCTCTGCTTACAAACTCTTGAGCCATGGCCTGGGCATTTTTCACTACCTGTTGGCAATAGGTTTTATAGCTCGGTTGCAGGGCTTCGCCAAAGGCCACGGCTTTAGCGGCAATTACATGCTCCAATGGGCCGCCTTGCATACCGGGGAACACACCGCTGTCCAGAATATTGGACATTTGAATAGACTCACCTTTTTTTGTGCTGCGTCCCCAGGGATTGTCAAAATTTTTGCCCATCAAAATAATTCCACCACGAGGCCCGCGAAGTGTTTTGTGCGTCGTGCTGGTCACGATATGACAATGGGGAATTGGGTCATTTAATAGTTTGGCAGCGATCAGTCCTGCCGGATGGGCAATATCTGCCAAAAGCAAGGCGCCCACAGAATCTGCAATGGCTCGAAAACGCGCATAGTCCCAGTCACGAGCATAGGCCGAGGCGCCACAAATAATAAGTTTGGGTTTTTCTTGCTCCGCCTTGGCTGCTACTTTGTCCATATCAATACGGCCTGTTTCTGGTTCTACGCCATAAAACGATGGTTTATAGACTTTTCCAGAATAGTTCAGGCTAAATCCGTGCGAGAGGTGCCCACCGTGGGCAAGGTCGAAACCCAGAATTTTATCCCCTGGTTCAAGGCAAGCAAGGAATACTGCTGCGTTGGCCTGTGCGCCGGAATGAGGCTGTACGTTGGCCCAGGCGGCGCCAAAAAGTTCTTTGATGCGCTCGATGGCAAGTGTTTCCACTTCGTCTACCACTTCACAACCGCCATAGTACCGCTTGCCGGGATAGCCCTCGGCGTATTTGTTGGTGAGGCAGCTGCCCATGGCGTCAAGGACAGCCTGGCTGGTAAAATTCTCAGAAGCAATGAGCTCGACTCCACGGCGTTGGCGGTCTAGTTCTTTTTCAATTAAGGAAAAAATAATATCAGACATGGGGGCAAATGTAAAAAAAGCTGATTATTCTTTTAGAACCTTGTCTGTGCAAAGTGTTTTGACGACAATGTCCTTTTTTGGATTGGGACAAATGTAGCAAAAACGCAGTGTTATGGGGGCAAGGATAAAAATAAGAAAAAGGGCTTGGCGGTTAGCATGACCTGGCTTGAATACCTAATCCGATTTTCAAGCCATCCAACACAAACCTGCCTAAGCCCTTCTCCTGAACCTTTTGCGATCTGTTTATTTCTTAACCAGTGATTTTAGCACATCTTCCTTTATCATCACCGGGTACTCTTTGCGAAGGTCTTGTAT
Source organism: Saprospiraceae bacterium (assembly GCA_046160345.1). Taxonomy (GTDB): domain Bacteria; phylum Bacteroidota; class Bacteroidia; order Chitinophagales; family Saprospiraceae; genus M3007. The sequence continues at coordinate 10,828 of JBJXGO010000277.1, read as the reverse complement.
CCATTTTTTCTCCAAAAAATCCTGGTAATCCGCTACCGCATAACCGCGAGCTTCTGAAAGCGCTTTTGGTGTTGGCGGCATGATTTGCTCTATTTTAAGAAATGTTGCAGTTTTGGTAGGCGCGTCTGTTTTGGCCTCTGTCATATCTCCAGCCATCCAAAGATTGCCCAAATCCTTGTTTTTATTCTTTTCGTAGGGTTTCTCCATTACATTCACGATCTCAGGCTTCCCCTTTTTGTTGAATTTTTTCTTTACGGCGTCTGCAGACTTTGTTGCCGCAAGTTTGCGCACTTTGGCCACTATTTTTGGGTCGTCTGTTTTTATGGTGTAGAAACTTACCCGGGCACGTTCATCCCACTTGTATTTCATTTTGAGTTCCTCATCGAAATACTTCTGGAGTCCGAGTGTATCGTTGTTCGCGCGGTCCCATACGTTTTGTTTCAAAGCTTCAAAGAGCAGTATGCCTTCCTCGTACTCGCGCATGAGCGACTTAAACTCCGGGTATTTTTTATCTAACTGGCTCTCCTCAAAAGACATTGCAGTTTCGTCGCCCCAGGTTTTGTAGAGTTTGTTGATCGTTTCCTGAACAGGGTAACCTGCGCCGCGCATCCGATCGCGGCCAGAGCGTTGGCAATAGTCTTCGAAATCGGCAACGGAATAGGACTTTTCTTTTCCGTAACTGAATAATACCTCTTGAGGCTTCGCCGGATCGGGTTTCCACTTGAAGGTGTGAAAAATGGAATCGACTTGTTTGGCAGACCATGCAGCCAATACGGCAGGATATTCAGAATAAGCTCCCTCTTTTTTTATCCGGTTGATGATGGATTGTTTGGCCGCTTCGCTGCGGCTATCGCGTTTTACCCGCTCGGAAAGACCACGCTTTAGCTGGTCGAAAGTTGCGATGGGCCGAATGCTTTTTCGCTGAATTATATGCCACCCAAGGGTTGTTTCCACAAGTTTGGAATAACCTCCGTCTTTTTCAATTGCAAAAGCAGCATCTTCAAAAACTTTCTGGTACCGGTTTATGCCAAAAAAACCAATGTAGCCCCCTTTGGCCGCGGTCCCCTTGTCGTCAGAATATTTTTGGCATACCGTTTCCCACTTTTCGCCGCTTGTAAGTTCGTTGTAGGCACTATCGGCACGCATCTTTTTTTGTTCGTTTTTTTCGGGCGAGTCGCCTTTTCGGATGAGGATTTGATTCACTTCGATCTCGCCGCGTGCTGCTCTGAAGGAATTGATGCGTAGGAGGTGATAGCCTGTATTGGAACGAACTGGACCAAGCATATCACCCGGCTTCGATCCATAAATGGTTTTTTCGATAGCATAATAACCATCGGGGAGCATGGCGGTGATAAAACCTAAGTTGCCACGGTTTTCTTTAGCAGATTTGTCTTCAGAACTGTCGTAAGCTATTTTATCAAAGCTGGCGCCTTTAAAGATCATTCTTGACCAATCCACAGCCCTGTTGTAAGCACGAAGTGTATCAGCTGCCGGTTTGTTCCGATCGCAATTGACGAGGATGTGGCTTACGTCCACATCTAAAAGCATACGATCGTAAGCTTCCCGGATCAGCTTTTCGGTCACTTCTTTGTCCTCCAAATAGGATTTTGCGAGTTGTTTCTTGTAGCCATCCAACTCACTATTTAAGGATGCAATAGTATCAAGTCGCATATCACGGGCTTTTTGGACTTTGAGTTTAAAGTTGGTGTAGAGGTCAAGGTATTCCCGCAGGCTCTTTTCTGAAAAGTCGGCTTTGTCCTGGTTTGTCTTTGAATAGATGTATCTAAACTCTTCACCAGTAACAGGGTTGCCTTTAACTGTAAAAAGGATCGGGTCATTTTGGGCAGAAGCCGTAGAGGCCAGAAATATTATGGCAATCGAAGCAATCAAATTTTTATACATACCGAACAAGGTGTAGATTGGTGTTTTTATAAAAGTTAGGTGTAAGGTTAAGCAGTAGCCTGGCCTTTTCCAGGGTTACATGAAACATCAACCCGCTCTGGCTGGGACAAAGGCGGGTAAAAAAGTTTGCAAAAGTAGGAAAACTTAAGCCTAAAGCAGGAGGCAAGTTTTGTTTTTAAAAAATGTTAACAGATAATAAATGGAGAAATCGGATAGGCTGTATTAAATTTTCTGGTGACGATAAAAAACGAAGCCCGGTCGTGGGTGACCGGGCTTCCAGCCTTGATTGTGGCTGTAAATGTCAGGGATGTCCCTGGAAAATTTGTTTTATATCTGTTTTACAAATCAGTCAATCGAATGTGTGGTATGGTGGATGTTTTTTCTTTGTGGCGTAAAAGTTGTCGTTTAAGGGTGTCGGCGGAGGCTGTTACTGCCGATTCAAAAGTTCGGCCCGTTTTTTTGTCGATCAGCCATCCGCCCGGAAGCAGGAGTTTTACCTCTATGATCTTTTCCTGAACGGCCCCGCCGGTTTCTTGTAATTTAAGGAACACTTCTGCTTCTACGGAACGGTTCTTTTCGAAATAGCGATCAAGCCGCTGAATCTTTTTTTCGATAAATTCTACCAACTTAGCATCAGCATGAAAATGAATCGATTGCACACTTACTTTCATCATAGAATAGCGAATGTTTTAATGGTTAACAATGCGAAAGAACTCTGTTTCTTATCTTTGTATTAGGCGCTAACCAACTGGATGAAGTTGCTTTCCGCGCGCCAATTTTAACCAACGATAATTTCAACACCCAATGTTAGTGACTATTGAATTCCCAAACAAATAAATTTAGTTAAATTTTTTAGTCATTTCAATAATCGGATTTAACTGTAAGTATTTGTGCGATATTAAGAATAATAGAAAAAAATATTTTCAAAAAAACAAACAAAAATTTTTAGAAAAAAACCACTCCCGTTTAAACTTTTTTCCTAAAAAAGTCTTGTGCCCACTACCTTACTCCTCACAACACAACACTATGTCATCTATCTATACGGCACCCGTAGTCAACCCGGAATTCAAGTCCGAAATTCACCGCTTATTTGCCTTGCAGCAACAGCACCAGTGGGAAGTAGCACGCTGCAACGCACGGCAGCGGATTTCCAAACTTCGTCGGCTCCAGGACGCTATCCTCCAGCGCAGAAAAGAGATCGAGGCTGCACTTTGGGCTGATTTGCGAAAAAGCCCTACAGAAGTCAGCATTACTGAATTGGGGGTGGTACTTCATGAAATTCGGCACGCCATACAACATTTACAATCCTGGACTACCCCCAAACGGGTTGGCAGTTCAATTACTTTGTTTCGCTCCCGTTCTGAAATCGTTTATGAGCCAAAGGGTGTATGCCTGGTTATTGCTCCCTGGAACTTCCCCATTAACTTGACGCTTGACCCGCTTGTTTCGGCCATTGCAGCAGGTAATTGCGTGATGCTCAAACCTTCTGAGTTTACGCCAAACAGCGCTGCAATAATGCGCCAGATCATTAGCGATTGTTTTCCGCCAGGAGAGGTAAGCCTAATTGAGGGCGGGGCCAGTGTTGCGCAGGAGTTGCTCTCGCTGCCATTCAACCACATATTCTTTACAGGAAGCCAACAAGTAGGCAAAATCGTGATGCGCGCTGCTGCCGAACACCTCGCTTCAGTGACCCTCGAGCTTGGCGGCAAAAGTCCGGTAGTGGTGGATAAAACTGCGGACCTGGATGCAGCAGCAGCCAAAATTATTTGGCTAAAATGTATGAATGGAGGTCAAATTTGCATTGCGCCAGATTATGTGCTGGTACATGAAAGCATCCATGATGCTTTGCTTGAAAAAATGAAAGCGAAGGTCCAAAAGTTTTATGGCCGAACCTCTGAAGAAATTCAGCAAAGCCCAGACTTGTGCAGGATGGTGCACAAACAACATTTCGTGCGGGTCAAAGCCTTGCTTGACGATGCAATTGGCAGAGGCGCGGAACTTATTTTTGGCGGGGAAACCCATGAAAGCGACCTCTATATTGCGCCCACCATCCTTAACAACATCCCTGAAGAAGCAAAAATTTGGGAGGAAGAAATATTTGGCCCCGTTTTGATCGTTCGCAAATATACCAACATCGAACAAGCCATAGGGTATATCAATACCCATCCTAAGGCACTTACAATGTACATTTTTTGTACCGATAATCGGCGCACTCAAAAAATAATTGCTGAGACCCGCTGCGGGGGAGTTACAGTAAACGATTGTGGCCCGCATTTTTACAACTCCGAATTGCCATTTGGAGGCAGTAACGCTAGTGGCATAGGAAAATGCCATGGGGAATTTGGCTTTTTAGAGTTTACCAATCAACGTAGCGTGCTGCATCAAGCCCGATGGATGCCCAATACTGATTTCTTTTTGCCGCCCTACGGAGGCAAATTGCGGCAATGGCTGCTGGAAGGGGTGGTTAAGTGGTTTTAACTTGAAGTTACCAACCCAAAACCTCCGTTATGGCTTTTGAAATTTTTTCAACGGAGGGGATCATCGTCTGTTCCAATATTGAATTTAAGGGTACTGCGGGCATGTTTTCCGCTCCAATCGTGCGCACAGGTGCGTCCAGGTAGTTGAAACAGTTTTCCTGAATCCTGGCTGCAAGGGTTTGAGCAAAGGATCCGTTCACCTGCTCTTCGGTCACCACCAAAACCCGGCCATGCCTTTTTGCGGCTTCGTACATTGTAATTTCGTCGAGCGGACAAAGGGTGCGTAAATCCACGATTTCAACCTGGCCTGGAAATTTTAAAGCAGCATTCAAGGCCCAATGTACACCCATACCGTAGGTGATAATTGCCAGGCTTTCAGCCTGCTCAATCATTTGATTTTCAGCCGATAAGGCCGTACGGGCTTTCCCAAAAGGTATAATGTAATCCGCGTCAGGTTCAACCGTTCGGGCCGCCTCGGTGCCAGGCACCTTGCTCCAGTACAGGCCTTTATGCTCAAAAATAACCACAGGGTTCGGATCTTGCCAGGCGGCTTTGAGCAAGCCTTTAAGGTCAGCTCCATTGCTCGGATAAGCAATTTTTACCCCTCGAATCTGTGCCACCACGCTTTCTACACTGCTGCTGTGGTAAGGCCCACCGCTGCCATAGGCGCCAATTGGGATGCGCAGCACACAACTTACGGGCCATTTCCCGTTGCTTAAATAGCAACTTCTGGATACCTCCGTGAAAAGTTGGTTCAATCCTGGCCAAATGTAATCTGCAAACTGAATTTCCACGATAGGCCGTAGGCCCAGGGCGCTCATCCCTGCGGTGCTTCCCACGATGAATGCTTCCTGAATCGGTGTGTTGAACACCCGGTGATCGCCAAATTTTTCGGCCAGCGTAGCGGCCTCGCGAAACACGCCACCAAGCCTCCGACCTACGTCTTGCCCGTAAAGCAAACAATTGGAATGTTCGCGCATGAGTTCTTCAATGGCAAACAGGGCACAGTCCACCATCACTTTAGTTTCGCCGTTGGCTGGGCTTCGTTGGCCACGCTCTTCCGTGATGGGTGTGGGTGCATAATCGTGGGTGAAGAGGTCTTCAGGTCTGGGGTCTTCAGCTTTTCTTGAAAGTTCGAAGTCCGAGGCAACCGTTTTTATTGCCTCCAGTTCGATCTGTTGCAGGTCTTTTTCTGAAAATCCGTTGTCAAGCAGTAGTTTTTTTAATATTGGGTAGGGGTCTCGTTCCGCGTGTTCTTCCAAATCGTCTCGATACCATTCTTTTCGAACCCCGGAAGTATGGTGGTTAAGCAGCGGAACCCGGGCATGGAGTAAAAAAGGTCTTCGCTCCCGGCGTATTTTTTCGATAATTTCTTGCACGGTGGTCCAGCAATTGTCGAAGTCATTTCCTTCAATGCTAACCGTTTCAAGCCCCGGGAAGCCTTTGGCATACTCGGCAGCATTTGCTACTCGGGTTTCATCGGCATTGGCCGAAATGTCCCAACCGTTGTCTTGCACCAGATAAAGAATGGGCAGTTTTTTTAAAACGGCCATTTGAAATGCCTCTGAGATCTCGCCTTCGGTAACCGATGCATCGCCGAGGGAACAAACGACCAAACCTTTGGCTGAATGTTTTTGGATGCCCGGTTTAAAATGGTAGGGGTAGGGGTTTTCAATATCTACCAGGGCTTCGCCATTCAATTTTGGCACCTCATTCCCTTTTGCCCAAGCTTCCTCCTTAGAAATGGCTTCCGAAGCATCACCTGCCATCTTTTCCAGGTACCAAAAACCCAACGCCGCTCCCGTCGCTGGAATGGCTTGCATGCCTGTAGCGCTACTCTGGTGGGGAATTTTGGGATAGTTTTCGTCACGTAAAGCTGGGTGACAATAGTAAGAACGCCCACCGGAAAACGGATCCTCGCGTTTAGCCATGAGTTGAAGCATGAGTTGATATGGCCGGAGGCCCATTCCGAGCAACATGCTGTCGTCGCGATAATAAGGGTAGGCAAAATCTTGTGGGCAGAGTTGCATCCCGACGGCAAGTTGAATAGCTTCGTGACCACGTGAAGTGGCGTGCACATACTTGCTTACGAACTTGAAATTGGCTTCGTAAATTTCGGTCATGGCCTTGGCAGTAGCCATTAGCCGGTAGGCTTTTTGGAGGATATCTTTGGGGATGGAGGATTGCTTCCCCATTTTTTGAACTTTATTTGTGGTGGTTGTTTTTAACGGCACGACGAGTGTTTTAATATCCCTGAACGCGGTTCCGGGTGTTTTGTACCCTAAAAAAGTGTTCAGGGATACCATAATGCCCGCAAAAGTAGTCCAACATCAAGAAATATCATGGCACACGGCTTTATCCTTGGCAAATTTGCCCCATTTCACCTTGGCCACGAGTTTTTGATTCAGCAATCCAGGGCAGCATGCCAAAGCCTTACGGTGCTGGTTTGTTCCCAGGAGTCCGATGAAATACCAGGCTGGTTGCGTTATCATTGGGTCAAAAACACGTTTCCGGAACTGGATGTACGTCATTTGACGGATTCGCCGGCTTCTGAACTTTCCCAAGGCCTTAAGTTTTCAGAAACTTGTGTGAAGAAGTTCGAAAAGCTTCAGGGAAATTATTCTGGCCAGACAAAAATTTTGTTTGATAGCGGAGAAAGACTTAAACCACTTGCCCAACAGCTTGGTATTCAGCATATTTCCATTGATCCAGACAGAGAAAATTTTTCTATTTCCAACGCTGAAATTAGAGAAAACCCTCAAGTTTATTGGCATTTATTGCCCAGAAATGTACGGCCGCACTATCTGCGCCGCATTGCTTTGGTAGGCCCGGAAAGTTGTGGGAAAAGTTATTTGGCTGAAAATTTAGCCCGGCATTTCAAAACCGTTTTTGTAGAAGAATACGGTCGCACGTATTGCGAAAAATTTGGGATGGACTCTACTGAACTGGATTTTGCACATGTGGCAGGAGGCCAACTTTACCGGGAAGATGAAATGGCCTTGGAAGCCAATCGACTTCTTTTTTGTGATACCGATTTGATCGTCACGCAAGTCTGGAGCGAAATTTTTTTTGCGGGCAAATGTCAACCCTGGATTTTCTGGGCCGATCATGCCCGGCGCTATGACCTGTATTTGCTTTGCGCCCCCGACATCCCATGGGTCAACGATGGACTTCGGGCGTATGAAGGCCAACGAGATTGGATGTTCGAGCGCTTGAAGCAGGAATTAGAGGGAAGGGGCTTGCGTTACACAATCATTGAAGGAGATGTAGAAAGGCGTTTGGGAAGGGCAATAAAAGCAGTGGAGCAAGCGGTGTGATGCCTGCTCCCGACCCGGGGATGTTTATCGCCCATCGATAGCGATATGGAGGAAAAAGTGCGTAAAAATTTGTTAGATCTTAGTACCCTTCTGCTGAATCGTCTCCTCGCTCGTCTGCCACACCCTGCCATTTCCCGTTGGCCAACCGGACAATCGCCTCCACCCTGCCAATTGGGGAGCGGTAGTTGATCCGGTGACCAAGGCGAGTCAATTTTGCCTCTACCTCAGGTGAAAAACAGCCTTCTTCAGCAGAAATTTGATTGGGTTTCCATTGGTGATGGAAACGCTTGGCTTTTACAGCTTCAGGCAGCGTGAGGCCAAATTGTGATACATTCACAATTATCTGAAAAACACTGGTAGGAATGGTGGTGCCTCCCGGTGTGCCTACGACCAACCAGTTTTTTCCACCCTTGGTCACAATGGTCGGGGTCATGCTGCTGAGCGGGCGTTTGTGAGGAGCAATCGCGTTGGCTTTCCCGCCCACAGCACCATAAAGGTTGGCAGCGCCGGGTTTTGCACTAAAATCATCCATTTCATTGTTTAGAATAAAACCAGCACCTGCCACCACTGTGCGAGAGCCGTAGCTGTCATTTAAGGTTGTTGTGACAGACACTGCGTTGCCCTCCCTGTCCACTACAGAAAAATGGGTGGTCTCCTCGCTTTCTTTAATTTTTCTTGCATATACGTCCCAATTGTCCGTAATGGTATCTGGTTTAAAATTTGCCATTCTTGATTTGATATAAGCGGAGTCAGTGAGCGTTTTCAAAGGCACTTTCCAAAAATCGGGGTCGCCCATGTGTTCAGCCCGGTCTGCGAAGGCTCTGCGTTCGGCCTCTGCCATTAGATGTACTGCGGCGGCGGAATGAAATCCATAATCCTTGAGCGGATAATCGCCTACCATGTTTAAAAGTTGCCGGATAATGATGCCACCACTGCTTGGTGGCGGCATAGTAATAATATGGTGTCCTTTCCAATCGAATTCTAAGGGAGTTCGCCACACACTTTTATAGTTTTTGAGGTCTTCCAGGGTAATTAGGCCGCCTTTTTTCTCCATTTCTTTTACAATAAGGGAAGCGGTAGCACCTGCATAAAAACCATCACGTCCATCACCTGCAATGCGGCGAAGTGTTTGTGCAAGCTCTTTTTGAACCAGCCAATCACCTGCTTTCCATCTTTCATATTTTACAAATGCCGGGCTTAAGCTGCTTTGACGTACAAATGTAAGTTTCTCAGCGTTCAAATTTTGGGCCTCCTGTTCAGTAATTCGAAAGCCTTTTTCAGCAAGATCAATAGCGGGTGTGACAACTTCGCCCCAATTCAGTCGCCCGTGATAAAACTGTGCCTGCCACATCCCGTCCACGGTGCCAGGGACCCCGCAAGCCAAGGCGCCCAGACGACTGATATTGGGTATTACATTGCCAGCTGAATCAAGGTACATGGTTTCTGTTGCAGCAGCCGGGGCTACTTCGCGGTAATCGAGCGCCAGCGTTTTTTTGCCTTTAGCGTCCCGGTAAATGAGGAAACCTCCCCCACCGATGTTGCCCGCCTGTGGGTAAACAACTGCAAGCGCAAACTGAATTGCAACGGCGGCGTCAATCGCATTGCCGCCTTTTTTCAAAATATCCACCCCTACTTTGGTCGCTAATGGATGGGCTGAAACGACCATTGCGGTATCTGCTACAACTTCTTTTTGGATGGAATAAGGGAAAGGCGCAATTTGGGCAATACTTAAAACTGGCTTTATTAAAAAAACCAGCAATAATGTCAGCAATGTCTTGTTCATGAATAAAATTTATTGATTCGGTCGGCAAAGGTAATCTTAGGTTGCGAAAAGCACGACCTTGGAATCGAACCTCTGCGCTTGTAAATTGTTCAAGTACAAGTACAAGCTGCACCACTACCTTTGCAGACCAAATTTTTTAGCACGATGATTCAACGTATTCAAACCATCTATTTGTTTTTGGCTGCGGCCGCCCTGGCCAGCCCTATTTTTTTCCCTTTGGCAACTGCTTCCGGCGATCTATCGTCTTTGGCTTCTACGGAGAACAACTTTTTTGCGGACGGAATTTATTGGATCAAAGAATTTCCCGGAGGCATGAGCGTCCTGTTTGCAGCAGTATTTACGGTTTACGCCATTTTCCTCTATAAAAACCGCCCTCGTCAAATGCGGTTGGCTGGTGGAATGGCTGTTTTAACGGTATTATTAACTGTCTTGTTTGCATCTCTGGGCTATTATTATGCTCAAAAATTGCCTGGAGGGGCGCGGGCACAGCTTGCACTTGGAAGTGTCTATCCTTTAGTGGCAATACCTTTATTAATATTAGCCTATCGCGCTATCAAAAAGGACGAGAATCTGGTGCAGTCTTCCAATCGTTTGCGGTGATCCAATGTGGCGCGAAATGAATTTCGCGCTACAGAACCGCGAAATAAATTTCGCATTACTTTGACTATGAAAAACTTAGCAATATTTCTTGCCACTTTTATTTTGGCTGCAATTGGCTGCAAACCCGCTGAAAAAGCGGTCAGCTACACGCCAGAAAATATCGTCCCAACTGAAAAATCTCTGGCGTGGAAGATAAGTGGTAAAGGATTGAAAAAGCCCTCGTACCTCTACGGCACCATACACATGATTCCAAAAAAAGAATTTGAACTTCCGGGTGCTATCCGGGAGGGATTGGACAATGTGCGGCGGGTGACATTTGAAATCGACATGAAGGAAATGACCAATTTGCGCAGCCAAATGAGCCTTCTTACCAAATCATTCATGGCTGGCGGCAAGACACTTAAGGATCTTTTGAATGCCGAAGATTACAAACTGGTTAAAGATAAAATGGCCGAAAAAGGATTGCCGTCCGGTATGTTTGAACGCATGAAGCCCATGTTTCTCAGTACCTTGTTCAGTTCAGATGAGACTGGGCCTGCAGCAAGCGAAGGAATCACTTCGGTAGAAATGGAATTGTACAAAATGAGCCGCAGACGAAAACTAGAGTCAGCAGGCCTGGAAACAGCGGCTTTCCAAATGTCTGTTTTTGACAGTATCCCTTATTCTGCACAAGCAAAAATGCTGGTAGATGGCCTTCGCAGCATGGATACTACAAGCACAGGAGAAGGACAGCTCGATCTTATGCTTCG
>JBJXGO010000276.1:0-7656 GCA_046160345.1 Saprospiraceae bacterium | reverse complement strand
ACTTGTCTTGACTCCATTGATCGAGAACTGAAACAATCGAAGGATACGTTCATTAAGGAGCATTATGCAAAATATCACACCGACAAAAGAAGACCACCGTCCTGGAAAACGTTGGAAGTGGTAAGTTTTACTACCCTTTCCAAGATATATGCGAATTTGAACCCTTCTGTTAAATCCAAAGATGTGATTGCCGCTGAACTAAATACCGCGAATCATACCTACCTGCAAAGTTGGTTGCAGTCCATTGCGCAAATTCGGAATATCTGCGCTCATCATGGGCGCTTGTGGAATAAGAACCTTCCTGGGCGACCTAAATTACTAAGGAAGCCTCCTGCGCCTTGGCTTGTTCAAGTGCCTCCTGTAACCGAACACCATAAAATATATGTGCATCTCTGTTGTATGAAATACTTGCTTGATGTGATTAGCCCTGGGCATCATTTTGGTTCAAAACTCACTGCTTTACTCGCCAAATACCCAACTGTGGATATTCAGGCCCTTGGCCTTAATGTTAATTGGAAGAATGAGCCATTATGGGTGAGTTGAGGTTCACCATTAGTAAAATTACCGCCATTCATTTTAGAAACGAGCTTGGTAGCTTTTGGATAACAAAGAATTTAAGCGCCATTTCATCCGACTTTCTTTACCTTTGCGCTTGAATTATGAAATTCTACCTCGGCCTCATGCTCCTCCTCACCACCACCCTCGTTGCGCTGCCAACGAACGTGGTTCAGGCTTGTGGCGATGTCAAGGTTAGCCAGGGGCAAAAAAAGTCAAGCACTCAGGCCGAGGACGAACATTGTATATGCCTGGGCGACAAATGCATAGATGCCTACACTGGCCAGGAATGCCCGCCCGATAGCGATGGTTGCGGACATTGTAACTGTCCTTGTGGAGGCTCTACAAGCATTGGATATTCAAGTTTTTGCAAAAACCCTTTCTTCGAGATGGTGGCTCCTGTCTGGTTGTACTCTGATCGTACCGCCAATTACTGTTACCAAGAGCCTTACACCTCGGCACATCTGACGGCACTTTTCCAGCCTCCTCGGGCTTGAATTAGCCTTTCCCATTTTATTGATTTTCAAAAAACGCCGTAAGCCAATCACTTGCTGGGTGTTCTCCATTTGGTAACATTCAGCATCCCGGCAATCCTACGAGCCACCGCGCTTCGGGTGGCGTAACAGCAAATGTTGGGTGACCGGAATCCTGCTTTAATTCTCACAAATCCATCTATATTTTCAACTTAAACTTTTTCCATCATGAAAAAAATTCAGTTCCTCCTCGCCCTCCTCGTTTTATCGGTCGTCTCATTCTCCTGCGGTCAAGAGAAATCAGGTGGCACTTCGGTGTCATTGAGCACAGAAATCTACTGCGACCACTGCGAAAAATGTGAATCTTGCAAAGAGCGGGTAGAGAAAGCCCTGCTCGCAACTGCCGGAGTCAATTCGGCCAACATGAAAGTAGCAGAAAAGAAAATCGCTGTATCATACGACCCGGCCAAAATAAACGAGCAGCAGATCAAAATGGCTATTGCGAAAACAGGATTTTCTGCCGGAGACATGGCTGCTGACCCTGTAGCCTATGATAATCTGGATGATTGCTGCAAGAAAAAATAGAGATGATTCACAGCGGGCGGTGCTTGGTGCGCCGCCCGCTTGATGGGTGAGTTGAAAACATTTAAGCATATTTTTCATGATTGACCAGATCATTAAGTTTTCCATTCAGCATAAAATGATTGTCGGGCTATTTGTCTTGGGGCTCATAGGTTGGGGCAGTTATTCGCTTGTGCATCTGCCCATGGATGCTTTACCCGACATCACCAATAATCAGGTGCAGGTCATTACGCTCGCTCCCACACTCGCGTCGCAGGAGGTGGAGCAATATGTGACCGCACCCATTGAGGCTGCCTGTGCCAGCCTTCCAGATATGGTTGAATTGAGGTCTATTTCCAGGCTCGGATTATCGGTCATCACCATCGTATTTAAGGATGAGGTGGATGTTTATAAAGCACGGCAGATGGTGAATGAAAGATTGAAAGAAGCCGAAGAACATATCCCAAAAGGTGTGGGAAGCCCCGACCTGGCACCTGTGTCAACTGGATTAAGTGATATTTACCAGTATGTGTTGCACACCAAGCCTGGCTATGATTCACTTTATTCAGATATGGAGTTGCGCACTATCCAGGATTGGATTGTCAAACGACAACTGTTGAGTGTACCTGGAATTGCCGAGATCAATACTTTGGGCGGACACCTCAAACAATATGAAATTGCCGTAAACGCTCAGCAGCTCAAAGCCATGAATGTGACCATACAGGAGATGTTTGAGGCGCTTGAAAAAAACAACGAAAGTGCCGGAGGCAGCTACATCGAAAAGGGTCCCAACTCCTATTTTATTCGCGGCCTGGGTATGGTGGAGAACCTCCATGATATTGAAGCCATTGTAGTGAAACAATCCGAGGGTGTGCCCGTATTGGTGCGCAATATCGCCAAGGTACAATACGGGAATGCCACCCGCTATGGCGCGGCCACCCGCAATGGAGAAGGTGAAGTAGTCGTGGGCGTGGTGATGATGCTGAAAGGGCAAAACTCAGCAGAGGTGGCCAAGCGGGTCAAAGAACGGGTAGAAATCATCCAAAAATCACTGCCCCAGGGAGTCGTTATCGAACCCTTTTTGGATCGCAGCGACTTGATTGATCGTGCCATCCATACAGTCACTACCAACCTGGCAGAAGGCGGTCTGATAGTGGTTTTTATTCTGGTCTTGTTTCTTGGAAATTTTCGGGCGGGCATGGTGGTCGCCTCGGTGATTCCTTTGTCCATGCTTTTTGCGCTCGGCATGATGCGTGTATTTGGCGTTTCGGGCAACCTGATGTCGCTCGGCGCGATTGATTTCGGGCTGATTGTAGATGGCGCGGTGATCATCGTCGAAAGCATTGTTCATCGAATCACTGGCACATCCTTAATTGGCAAAAATTTGCTCACGCAAACTGAAATGGACGAAGAAGTCTATCAGGCTTCTTCCCGCATCCGAACGTCCGCAGCTTTTGGCGAAATCATCATTCTCATAGTGTATCTGCCCATTTTGACGCTCACGGGCATTGAAGGCAAAATGTTCGGCCCTATGGCGCAGACCGTTTCCTTTGCCATTTTGGGCGCGTTCCTGCTCTCGCTGACCTATGTACCCATGATGTCTGCCCTTTGTTTGAGCAAAAAAACCAAGCACAAACGAAATATCTCCGACCGGATGATGGACTTGTTTCAGCGGGCTTACAATCCGTTAATTCATTTCGCTTTGCGCCAAAAAATGACCGTTGTGGTGGCATCGGTCGCGCTGTTTATAGGCAGCTTGATATTGTTTTCGCGCATGGGCGGCGAGTTCATTCCTACGCTCGAAGAAGGCGACCTCGCTTTGAATACGCGCGTGATGGCGGGCAGTTCGCTGACGCAAAATATTGCGATCATGGCTCGTCTCGAAGAGATGATCAAGTCAAAATTTCCAGAAGTCAAACAGGTCGTCTCGCGCATCGGCGCGGCAGAAATTCCGACCGACCCCATGTCAGTGGAAGTGGCCGATATAATCGTGGTATTGAAAGACAAAAAAGAATGGACTTCCGCTAAATCACGCGACGAACTGGCTGATAAAATCAAAAAAGAACTCTCGAACTTGCCTGGCGTGAGTATGGAGATTTCGCAGCCCATTCAACTGCGGTTCAATGAATTGATGACCGGTGTGCGCTCCGACGTAGCCATTAAAATTTTTGGCGAAGACCTCGAAATGCTCGCCCAGAAAGGCAGCGAAGCCATCCGCGCAATTGAGAATATTCAGGGAGTAGCCGACCTCAAAGCGGAACAAGTAACAGGGTTGCCGCAGATTTCGGTCAAGTACAATCGGGAACAAATCGCGCAATACGGGCTGAGCATCTACGACATCAACCGGACGCTCCGAGCAGCTTTTGCCGGGGACGTGGCCGGGGTGGTATTTGAAGGAGAAAAAAGGTTCGATATGGTCGTGCGGCTCGACAAGGAACTCCGCACGGGTATTGACGACATACGAAACCTATCCATCCCGATTCCCGGTGGTGCACAAATCCCTTTGAGCCAGTTGGCACAAATTGATTTCAATGCAGGCCCCATGCAGATTTCGCGGGACGATGGTCGGAGGCGCATGACCCTCGGCTTGAATGTTCGCAACCGCGATGTGCAATCGGTGGTCGAAGAAATAAAAGTGAAATTGGACAAAGAACTCGACCTGCCGCCTGGCTACTACCTGACCTACGGCGGACAGTTTGAGAACCTAATCGAGGCCAATAAACGATTGATGATAGCCGTCCCGGTGGCCCTGCTGCTGATTCTGGTGCTGCTTTATTTTACCTTCAATTCGCTGCGCCACACGCTTCTGATATTTTCGGCCATTCCCCTTTCCGCCATCGGCGGGGTGCTCGCTTTGTGGCTGCGCGGGATGCCATTCAGCATTTCGGCAGGGGTCGGGTTTATTGCTCTGTTTGGCGTGGCCGTTTTGAACGGCATCGTCCTGATTGCGTATTTCAACCAATTGAAAAAGGAAGGCGTGGTCAACATCGAAGAGCGGGTACTCACGGGTACGCGCGTCCGGCTCCGGCCTGTTTTGATGACGGCAGCGGTGGCATCGCTCGGTTTTTTGCCCATGGCCTTGTCCACCTCGGCTGGTGCGGAAGTGCAGCGACCTTTGGCGACAGTGGTGATAGGCGGGCTGCTTTCGGCGACGCTGCTGACGTTGTTGGTATTGCCGATACTCTACATTTTCTTCTCGAACGAGAAAAAATCAAGCACCCTTTCAACTAAAAAATAAATTAAGATGAAAAAGCAAATCACAAGTTCGCTCTTCGGCCTGTTGGCCGGGTTATATATTTTTACCGCGTGCAAGCAATCGGCACCGCCTGAACAAGAACAAGAAGCGGCTACGACGCAACACGCCCACAAAGACACCCTTGAGGAAGTCGTGGACGATTTGGTCATCACCTCACGGCAGTTCAAAGCCGCCGGGATCGAGTTGGGGAAACTCGAAGCGACCCGCCTCACCGGAAGCATTAAAGTATCGGGCAGGCTCGAAGTGCCGCCGCAGAATCAGGCGGGCATATCGGCTTATGTGGGCGGTATCATCAAGTCCATTCAGGTTTCGGCGGGCACATATGTCCGCAAAGGCCAAACCGTGATGACGCTGCAACACCCTGATTTTCTGAAACTCCAGGAGGAATACACCAGTGCGCGGAGTAATCTGGTTTTTCTGGAACAAGATTATCAGCGAAAAAAAGTGTTGTTGGCGGAAAACGCCACTTCCCAGAAGGCTTTTCAAGAAGTAGATTCGCGGTACAATGTTGAAAAAGGGCGGCTGACATCTCTGGCGAGCCAATTGTCCATGCTTGGTATTTCAACCGCCGAATTGGACAAGGGTAATATCACCAACGTGCTGGCTTTGCGGTCGCCTATCAGCGGATACATCACACAAGTCAACGGCAGTATCGGTGCTTACGCCGAACCCAACAAGATGCTTTTTGAAGTGGTGAACAATTCCAATATCCTGGTGCGCCTCGATGTGTACGAACGGGATTTTTACAAAATCAAAAAAGGGCAGAAAATCAGCATTATCCTGCCCAATCAGGGCAATGCCGAAATCGAAGGACGGATAACCACGCTCGGCAAAGCGATGGACAACCACACTAAATCCATCTCTGTCTATGCCGAAATCCGCAACAACAAGCGCCAGGACCTGATACCGGGCATTTTTGTGAACGCCCTCATCTACGTGGACGGTCACGCCGCCTCGGTCGTACCTACCGAAACAGTGGTGCGTTCCGGCGAAAAGCAATACGTTTTTATCGTCAACGATGAATTGTGTAGTAAGCCAAATATTCCCGGCAAAGACCCGCACACGGTCAAAGATGCGAGCGGCAATACCATACCTCTGGCCTATAAAATGATAGAAGTCAAAACCGGAGCGGAGGACACCGACCTTATAGAAATCAACCCTGCACAAGAAATAAGGCCCACCGATCAGTTGGTTGTGAAAGGCGCTTATTTCCTTATGTCGGCGTTGAAAAGTGGCGAGACGGTTGGGTGCTGCGCCCCGGCTGAAGAAGAAAAGGAAGAATAGTGGTGACTTGTATTTTGGATTAGGCAATTCGTTTACCTTTGCGCACGCACAATGAAATTCTACCTCGGCATATTGCTCCTGCTCACCATCTCACTCGTTGCCCTGCCAACGGGCCAGATTCAAGCTTGTGATGATGCCGTGGTCAGCCAAGGACAAGAAAAAGCCGCTCTGTCATCCGCCAATGACCATTGCGCCCCCTCGACGGACGACCCTTGCAACGACATCCACCCTGGACAAGATTGCCCACCTGACACCGATGGTTGTGGACATTGTCATTGCCCAGGTTGCGGCGTATCCGGCGGTATGACCTTTCCCGGTTTTTTCAAAAACACTTTTACTGAACTGCTCACCCCTAATTGGTCTTATGAGCGCCGGGCCTCCAATTTCTGTTATAATACGCCCAGCACCTCGGCGCATCTGACTACCCTCTTCCAGCCTCCACGGGTGTGAATTAGCCTTTCCCGTTTTTTGATTTTTCAAAAACGAATACTGTAAGTCAAGCACTTACGGTGTATTCCTCATTTGGCTTAATTCACTATCCTGCAACAGGCATGATCAATCGAATCATTCATTTTTCCATTCACAATAAGTTCGTGATAGGTATCGGCACACTTGCGCTCATCGTAGCGGGGGTGTGGTCGTTCACTAAACTGCCGATAGACGCGGTGCCTGACATTACAAACAATCAGGTGCAAATCATCACCCTTTCGCCTACGCTGGCGACTGCGGAGGTGGAGCAATATATCAGCGCACCCATCGAAATCGCCGCCAAAACCATCCCCGATCTCGTCGAGCTCCGCTCCATCAGCCGGTTCGGGCTGAGCGTGGTAACGGTCGTTTTTGATGAAGACAAAGACATTTGGCTGGCGCGTCAGCAAATCACCGAGAAACTAAAGGAGGTAGAGGAAGACCTGCCCGCCGGAGTGGGCACACCCGAACTGGCACCAGTCTCAACTGGTTTGGGAGAGGTATATCAATATGTTGTAGAGCCAAAACCAGGCTACGAAAGCAAGTACAACGCCATGGATCTGCGCACCATCCAAGACTGGATCGTGAAACGTCAATTGGCAGGTATCCCTGGTGTGGCTGAAATCAACAGCATGGGCGGTTTGCTCAAACAGTACGAGGTTGCCGTGGACCCGCAGCGGCTCAACGCCGCCGGGCTGACCATCAGCGACGTGTTCTCGGCCCTCGAAAACAGCAACCAGAACACTGGCGGTGCATACATCGAGCGTAACAGCCAGTTTTATTTCATACGCGGTGAAGGCGTGACACGCTCGCTCGATGACCTGCAACGCATCGTTGTTACTCCTTCGACAGGAGCCGGGAACGGCTCTCCGCGCACCATTGGTGATGTGGCTGAAGTAGGTTTTGGCAGTGCAACCCGATATGGCGCGGTTACCGAAGACGGTAAGGGCGAAGTGGTTACGGGCATCGTGATGATGCTTAAAGGCTACAACTCATCCGCAGTAGTCGCCAGTGTGAAGGAACTCCAGGGACACTTGCTTTTTGGCCTCAGATTGTGAA
>JBJXGO010000275.1:0-3707 GCA_046160345.1 Saprospiraceae bacterium | reverse complement strand
TTGGATGGTGTGGGCGGAGCGCGCAGGGGCGACCCTCGTGGTCGCCCCGGACTGAAGTATAGGTTCGGCCGGTGAAACCGGCAGGAATAGCAGGCACAAGGCTTGCAGCCATTCGCTTCCATAATCCTACCTGTTTGGTGTTGTCACAACGTGTGCCACACTTTCTTGAACACGCCCTACATTTGATCGGAATTTCGAGACCTTATAAATCATACCTGCTTAATGTTCTGGCACTACGAAAAACGTCGCGCTCCAAAAGCAGCCCCCGGCGCCACCCGCAAGGCATACGGCGTCACCTGGTGGGGGCAACAATGGCTACACGCGCTCACAGACATAGATTACTCCAACCGCCTACCCCGTGGAAAGACATACGCCAACAAGGGGCTGGCCCATGGACTGGAACTAACAGGCAACACAATTTCCGCCAAAGTAAGCGGCTCACAACCAAAGCCATACCGGGTTAACATTGCCGTACCGGCATTCGACCGCGAAAGTCGTGACCGTTTGTTACGGATTGTAACGGAAAACCCGCTGTTTCTCTCCAAACTACTCAACCGGGAGTTGCCCCCCGAGTTGAATCAGGCCTGTGTTGATGCAGGTATTCACATCTTCCCCCGGCAATGGGACGATTTGAAGGGCTCCTGTTCCTGTCCCGACTGGGCAGTTCCCTGTAAACACATGGCTGCTGTGCTTTTTCTCGTAGCCAATGAAATTGACAAAAACCCATTCATCGTTTTCGATCTGCATTCATTTGATCTGATAAAAGCCCTTCATGATAGTGGTTATACGGAGGAGGTGGGAGCGTCTGTGCCAATCATTGATCTTGCTGTCTTACAACAGAGAATCACTGAGGAAAACACCCGTTTTACTTTCAATGAAGAACTTCTTGCAACGGTTGATTTTTCGAATATCCCTGAATGTCGCGACAATTTGTTGCGCCTTTTGACAGAAAAGCCAGTATTCTACCCGGAAGGCGATTTCAAAAAAAACCTTGCTGCAGCTTACAAACAGATCAGCGCAGGGCAGTACTCGTCTGCTTCTCCTGTACCTGAGGAGCAGTTAATTGTCATGCAGTTTAGTGAAAAGGTACTGCTGATGCTGAACGCTTCAGACGGGGGCTTTGTAGGATGCTCCCTGTTTGATGTCCATGATCAGTCTGTACTTGAGTTTGATTCCGTAGCTGCGTTGGCAGCATGGCTTCAATCCCTGCCAGCATCACAAGTGAGGGTGGCTGCTCCAGAGATTCAATCTATACACTTAGTTTATCGGTTTGCCGAAATAATGGCAAGCAAGGGCGCTTTTGTGCCGCAAATTTTGCGTAGCAAGGAGCAGGCTTATTTTATTCGTTTTGTGCCCGCGCTGCTGAATGCCGAGCTGCGGTTTATATGCGAGCAAATAAGTACGCTTTTGCCGCCCGGAGTCTTGGTATATCTGGATGAAAACGCAGATTACGAACCAGTGGCTGCTGATTACCTTTCCGCGCTTTTATCCGTTTTTTTGGGTCATTTCGCCCAAATGTCTGCTGGGAAATCTGCCTCGAAAGCAGCATTGCCCTACTGGTTTTTTTCAGGAGATCCTGTTGCTTTTGACCGTTTTGAAAACCGGGAATACCCTAAAAACATTCACCTCTGGTTGAGCCGTTTTTTTATCGCGGAGAAAGATTTTGTACCGGTGTTTGAAGTTCAGGAGGAGGACGGCCTGTTTGAAGTAGCTGTGCAGATTGAGGACAAAACCAAGACATTTCAAGCTCCTGTACCCTTGGAAAAGGTGTTTTTAGATAAAAAACACGCACATTTTCGGCTCGACGCCCTGCGCGATCTCAGTATGGTGGCTGAGTTTTTCCCAGCATTAAATGATGTCATCGCCTCAAAGGGCACGGTAAAACTGCGCTTTGACAGCCAAACATTTGTGAAGGTGTTTTTTGACGCGCTACCTGTTATTCGGTTGTTTGGTATCCGTGTTTTGCTGCCCAAGGCTTTACAAAAACTCCTCCGTCCTGCGGCATCCATGTCGCTCAGTGTCAGCAACAAAGGCAAAGTTTCTGGTACGGGGCTGTTGTCCTTTGCCAGCATGATTGATTTTCAATGGCAAATTGCACTGGGCCAAGCAATCCTTTCGCCCGATGCCTTTTTGAAGCTCGTAAAGAACATGCGCGGTATTGTTCGTTTAGCGGACGGCTATGCTTTTGTGGACGAAAAAGAAATCGCCGCGCTGATGGATAAAATTGTCCAAACGCCTCCGCCCACGGGTCTTAAGCTCTTGCAAATTGCCTTCGCAGGTGAATATCAGGGTACCCCGGTGCGGCTTGATGAATCCGCTCAAGCCTTGATAGCTGAGCTGTTGCGCCCAGACGCCGTGCCTTTGCCCTCCGGGCTTCAGGCTACCCTTCGCCCTTACCAGCGGCGCGGCTTCGAATGGTTGTACAAAAACACACGACTTGGTTTCGGAAGCCTTATCGCAGACGATATGGGTTTGGGAAAAACAGTACAGGTCATCGCAACCCTCTTGCGTCTGAAAGAAGACGGCATCCTGATGGGCGACCAAAAAGCACTCGTTGTAGTACCTACTACCTTGTTGACCAACTGGTGTAAAGAAATTGCCCGGTTCGCGCCGGCACTGCAGGTGCATGTGTATCATGGCCCCCTGCGTAAGATGGCCCCCTTGGCCGATGCCGATGTGTTGCTCACTACTTATGGCGTGCTGCGCTCAGAAACCGAAGTTTTCCAAAAAAAGGATTGGCAGCTTGTCATCATTGATGAGGCCCAGAATATTAAAAACGTAGAAACTGCCCAAACCAAAACGGTCAAAAAACTCAAAGCCCCTGTGCGAATCGCCATGACTGGCACACCAGTCGAA
The DNA here is from genome assembly GCA_046160345.1 of Saprospiraceae bacterium. Taxonomy (GTDB): domain Bacteria; phylum Bacteroidota; class Bacteroidia; order Chitinophagales; family Saprospiraceae; genus M3007. Next base: position 851 of record JBJXGO010000275.1, on the reverse strand, counting down.
AACCGCCTGAGCGAGTATTTCTCTATTGCTGATTTCGCCAACCATGGTTACTTAGGTACATTGAAAGCTTTTACCGAGGAATACGCCAGGCCCATCGAATTGGAACGTAACCACACTGTCCTCGACCGCTTTCAACGGATAACGGCCCCTTTTCTGCTGCGCCGGGTTAAGACCGATAAAAGCATCATCAGTGATTTGCCTGACAAAATTGAAACGAATCAATTTTGCAGCCTGTCACCCGAACAAGCAGCACTGTATCAAAACGTTGTGGACGAGTCGCTCAAGGCTATTAAAGAAGAGAAAGAGGGCAATATCAAACGTCAGGGTTTGGTATTAAAAATGCTCACTGCACTCAAGCAGGTATGCAATCATCCGGCACATTTTCTTAAAAAAGCAGTAGCCGATCCGACCCTTTCCGGCAAAACACAACTGCTGCTGGAGCTGCAGGCTCAGATATTGGAAAATGGAGAAAAAACGTTGATTTTTACACAATACCGCGAAATGGGCGAGCTCCTTGTGCCTTTGCTTCGCGATCAAATGGGCTTAGACGTGGCTTTCCTGCACGGCGGGGTATCGCGCGCAGCACGCGACAAGATGGTGGAGGATTTTCAACACAAGCGTACAGCAAAAGTGTTGTTGTTATCGCTCAAAGCAGGTGGCACTGGACTTAACCTTACCGCCGCCTCCAATGTGATACACTACGATCTCTGGTGGAACCCGGCAGTAGAAGCCCAGGCGACTGATCGTGCTTTCCGGATCGGCCAACAACGAAATGTGCAGGTACATAGGTTTATTACTCAAGGCACTTTTGAGGAAAAAATCAATGCCATGTTGCAATCAAAAAAAGAGTT
>JBJXGO010000274.1:0-5982 GCA_046160345.1 Saprospiraceae bacterium | reverse complement strand
GTTCGAAGACTTCCCTGAAGTTATCCCGATGCTCCTTGGAAAACGCCCCGTTTTTTACAAACAGTTCGTTGAACTTTACATACACGCCTTGGTGGGTTTTAGGCTGTAAATCAATTTCTGCCAAAAGCCCTCGCACACAATCGAACATACAATAGTAAGAGCGGTTGACGACCACGATGAGCCGGTCAAGTGGAAAAATTGCCTCCGCATCGGACAGGCAATCTTCCGCTCGCTGTAAAAATTTGACGGTTTCCGCTTTCATATTTCAATCCCCTCCCGCCGTACATTTTTGTAGTAAATGAAGTCTGACTGCTCCAACTTTTTAAGTGTGGTAGGATGCGCAGAGATGTATGTATTGAATTCTGAGTCCAATTGGGAAAGGTGCTTACTCATGGCGTGAATTTCTGTGCCAACTTGAATTTCGTCGTCACTCAACACGACCAAAAAGTCAATATCAGAATCCTCTCGGGAATCGCCGCGTGCATACGAGCCGTAGAGAATGAGTTTGGCAAGGCGTTCCCCGTACAGGGCGACCAGTTTGCGTTTGACTGCAAATGCTACGATATTCTTGTCAAGCATAGAGTTCGATTTTGTGCAAAAGTATAGAGATTGGATAGGTTCAACTCAAAAACTTGTACTGATAAATCTGCGGCAGCAACTTAGCTTTCAGCGCATCTTGGGCGGTTTTGAGCGCGGTGAAAAGATCGGCGGCCAAGTCTTGGTCGGCGAGGGCGTTGCGGATTTGCCACCAGCCAGCGTCCCAGGTTTCGATTTTGAACTTGGTAGTGCGTAGCTCATGAAGGTGCTCGAAATAGAATTGCCAAATCTTCGTGCCCGCTTCCAAAACGGCTTTTGATTCTTCTGAAAACGTTTGCTGCGCCAGCCATTTTGCCACAAAACGCTCATCGCCAACCGCCAGCGAGCTGGCGATATCGCTGTCCGTGATTTTCCACTTTTTGACCTCCGATTTTAGAAACGGAAAGAAGTGGTTGTCAATTTGATAGCGCTGTTTCAGATACTCCACGTTGCGCATGGCTACGGTTTCGTTGCTGTTACTGTACAGACTCCACACTGCGCAATCGTTGATAAATTCCTGCGTCAATTCAGCTTTGGGCTGCATGAACTGGTCGCGGTCGTTTTGCCAGTCGGCTTTCGGGATGCGGCGCACCGCGTGGACGACGAGGCCCTGCTCAAAAATATCGGGCGTGATGCTATGCGACCCAGCACTCACATACGGTCCAGAAAGAAGCGCGGTGAAATTTTGGTGTTGAGGGTCATTCCCGAAACACATCAATGAGGCCAAAAAATGTTCACTAATTCTGTCTCGTGCGTCGGCGTTGTCGCGCTTGACATTTATCGAAGAACCAAAAGGGGGGAATTTTTTAACACCTGCTGGACGGTTAATCCATTTGCTCAAAAACGTGTCGCGATGTTCGACGAGAAGTTGTTTGTGGCCGATTTTTTCCACGTTGGTGTCAAAGACATCCAGCACAATGGATTGGTCTTCAATTTTTTGGAGTTTGTTCAAATTCCAAACGAGGAAGCCAACAGGGAACTGCGAACTTTTGCTCGTGCCAGCAAAATTGACCGAAGAAAACATGAAACCGCACTCAAATTGGAATTGGAAAACCGTGTCGCGGAATTTCTGGTCGTTGTTGGCATTGATGTATTTCAACTTTGAAAACAGCCCCAAATGCGCGGTTTTACCTTTGAACTCTTGCTTGATGCGGAAAAGGAATTGGGCAAAAAGTTCGCGGCTCACCTCGCCGAGATTTTGGGCATGCATCAGTTTGCGTAGTTTCGTGTCGCTCACGTCCTTTTTGCTGTCACCTGAAGTCCCGGCGGTCTGGCTGGTGGCGAAAGGCGGATTGATGAGGATAATCCATTTGATTTTAGGGTTTTGGAGCTCGGCAAGGATTTTTTCGGGCAGTTTCCAAGTCAGGCCGAAAGGCAGTTGCCCTTCGGTGAAGATGTTGCCGATGTCGTCGTTGAGGTAATCGTACTGGAACACGTCGGCGGCATTGGGGAAAAGGCGGTGGCAATGCTCCACGTCTTCTTTGTAAAGCGTTGAAAAATAACAAAACGGCAGCGCGTCAGTAGCGGTGAGATCGCTGACCAATTGGGTGTCTGGGTTGCTTGCAGCCAAATCCCAATCGTAACGTTCGGCGGTGTCAGTATAAAATTCCTTCCAAAGTATGGTGTTGGTCAGCACCGCTTCGTTGCGGTCGGCGAGCACGAGCGTGGCTGGTAAGGGCTTGTCGGTGATGCCGTATTTGAACCGGTGGATGTAGTATAGCGTCTGCGCCAGAATGGCTGCACGGGCTTTCAGGTTGTCGAAATTCTTGTCAAATTTGAACTCGAAAAAAGCCTGCGGCGTGTAGAGGTTATGACGGTCTGCCGTGTTGTAGGCAATGTCGAAGTGGCGGGCGTAGCAGTTTTTTACGTCCTCTTCGGTGTGCGGTTTTTGAAGCGCAGCGACGAATTGATTGAAGTCGGGATTTTTCTTTGCCATTGTGTCGCTAATGTACGCCGGACTTGGAAATCATGTGTACATTAATCTGCATATTGTTTATTCAACACTGCCACACCAAAGCAGTTGCCTACTTTGACCTTCCCCCAAAAAAAGGCGGCAACCCCGAGTATCGGGATTGCCGCCTTGCTATTTGTCCATTGCCCTTGAAGGCAATCCTCTTTGCTTAAATCTTTACAATTTTCAGTGTTTTTACATCACCGTTTCCAAAACGGATACGGGCTATGTAAAGACCCGTAGGCAAATCTTCTACTGGCAGGTCTTCAACATGCATTTCACCCGCGGGAATATTTACGCGGTGCAATACGGATCCATTAGTGGCCGAAATGTCAATAGTTACGTCGGTGTCGTATTGAATGGCGTTCATGATATGGAGCGTCTTTCCGACCGGGTTCGGCGCAATAAGTACACCTTCAGCAGGAGCAAATATTACCTCTATCGCAATGATTTCAGAGTATGCTTCCTGGCCCATGCTGCTCAAGCGGCGAATGCGGTAGTAGTTTTTGCCAATCACAGGGGTTTCGTGCAAGAAGCTGTAATAGTTCGAGTTCACGTTATCCTGTTTGCCCATAAGGGTGCCCACATTTCGCCAGGTTTGCATATTGGTGGAGTGCTGAACCGTATAGGAATATTCGGTTGATTCTGGATTGGTTGTCCAGTTCATCAATACCGTGGTGGCCCCCGATTGATTTGCCGTGAAATCCATGTTGAATCCCTCACAACCAGGCGAACCGGCCGGCAATACGGTGATCGTCACGATATTAGACTCCAGGAAAGGACAGCCTTCGCGACGAGCGCAACGCATAAACTTGGCAGTCTCGAACAAAGGACCTGGTTGATAGCTTGATCCTGTGGCGCCAGGAATTCCAATCCAGTTTGGAGGCGCTTGACCAATTTGCAGGAATTGCAACCACTGATATTGAATTTGCCCGCTACCACCCGAAGGCGAAACACTATTAACGATGGCAGCCGGTGTTTCTCCCTCGCAAATGGTTTGGTTGCAACAAATTACGCCAGCATTAATGATATTGTCACAAAAGGTGTGAATGCCCGCGTCGAAGCAAAGATTGTCAGGCTGGCCAGCAACAATGGTGAAAGGATCTGTTTTGCCATTAGATTTCACATCGCTGTCTTTGCAGTCGTTGTTTACCCAATCTTTTTTAGTCCATTGATAACCAGCAGGTTTGTTGCTGAACATCAGGATATAGGTACCTGGCGTGACGCATAGAAAACAATAATTTCCTGCAGCATTGGTCGTATCCATTCCCACAGTTACATCATCCGCATTACCGAAGATTCCGTCAGGCCCTGCCTTAATTAGCATGACCTTTACGTTTGGCACCCCAATTTCAAGCGAAGGATGTTGGAACCCGTTCTGATCGTCGTCGTACCAAACATAGTCGCCAATCTTGATGCCATTGTTGTTGGAGCCAATGGTTACGGAAGCGGTGGCGGTACATCCCGCACCGTCAGTTACGGTCACGGTATAGGTGCCTGCAGGGAGGTTGACGGCCTGGATGGTGGTTTCGCCATTGCTCCAGAGGTAAGTGTAGCCTGGAGTGCCATTTGAAGCGCTCGCCGTAGCGCTGCCTGGAGTGGAACAATTGGCGTTACTTGAGGCCACAATGACCACGTTTGGAGCCAGGGAAGCCGCAATGCTAACTACTGCAGTGGCTGTACATCCGGCAGCATCTGTAACCGTTACGGTATAAGTTCCTGCGCCCAGGTTGTTTACAGTGGCGGTAGTACTCATGCCGGGATTGCTCCATTTGTAGGTATAAGGCCCGGTGCCGCCAGCAGCCACAACCGTGGCCGAACCTGTATTGCTTCCGCAAGCCGAAGGGCTGCTGCCAGAAATGTTTGCCGTGGGTGCTCCGGGTTGGGTAATGGTTGCCATACCAATTACTTTACAACCGTTCTGGTCTGTTACTGTCACGCTGTGCGTGCCTGGAGGAAGGTTGGTAGCGACCGCAGTGGTTTGTCCATTAGCGGAGGCCGACCAAATATAAGTATATGGGCCTGCGCCCCCGGAAGCAGAAGCCGTGGCTGTGCCGCCCGCTGTGCAGGTAGCCTGAGCATTGACCGTGACGTTCACATTCGGGCCTTGGGATTGTAAGATAGTCACCAAAGCAATTCCTACACAACCTGAAGCATCCGTTACAGTCACGCTGTGTTGACCAGCGATCAACCCTGTCGCGTTTGCGGTCATCTGGTTGTTGTCCCACTTAAAGGTATAAGGAGGAATGCCACCGTTTGCTGAAGCTGTTGCGGTGCCACCTGTAAGACAAGTTGCGGGAGAAGTGGCCATAGCCGTTGGGATGAGCGGTGGGGCAGCCACGATGGTAACCATGCCAATTCCCTGACAGCCCGTTGCTATGTCCACAACTGTTACTTTATGCGGGCCAGCCGAGAGATTGGTTGCGGGATTGGTCGTTTGTCCATTATCCCAGGAATAGGCATAGTTGCCAGAACCTCCCGACACCATTGCTGAAGCGCTTCCGCCAACAACACAGCCAGCCTGCAGGGTTGGTGTCACCGTGACAGTCAAGGCGTTACTGTTGTTAATTACTGTAACTGAATTTACACAAGTACATGCTTTAGAATCTGTTGATGTAACCGAGTAAGTGCCCGCAGGAACTGAAATGCTCGGACTTGATTGGCCATTGCTCCAGTTTATTTGGTAGGGCGGAGTTCCACCAGAAACGGAAATGGTTGCCGTTCCATTGAGCCCACAATTGGCGGGGATAGAGGAAGGCGTGCAGATCAAAAGGCTTGGTTGAGTGATGACAATCGAGGTAAAATTGAAACACCCGGTACCTAGATCTGTTACGGTAACTGTATAGGAACCGACACTAAGATTTGTAATATCTGCGGTGGTTCCGCCATTACTCCATTGGTAGGTAAATGGGCCTACACCGGACATTATGCTAACATGCGCTGTACCATTATTTTGACCAAAGCATAGTATATTGGTGCCTGAAATCATGAGCCAAATGCCCTCGTCCCAGAACCCTACCTCACAAGAATCGGTGCCTGTGCAGCCGTTGGCATCCGTTACGGTAACGGTGTAAATCCCCGCTACCAAGCCCGTGATTCCTGGTGTATTGGCGCCATTGCTCCAAAGATAAGCATAAGGCGGGGTGCCACCATTGGGTACTGCGGATGCGGTGCCATCTGGCACATTTCCACAGATCTGGCTCTGACAATAAACATCCACCCCTATTCCAGGTGGCTGGGTAATATTGATACAACCTGTGCCTGTGGCAAGGTCAATGTCCGTAACCGTTACGCAATAGGTGCCTGGCGCCAGATTTGTAATGGTTTGGGTTGTGGCGCCATTGCTCCAAAGGTAGGTGTATGGAAACCAACCTCCAGAAGGGTTGGCTGTAGCAGTACCATTGTTCATACTATTACAGGTCACGTTAGTGCCTGTGACCGTAACTAAAATTTGG
>JBJXGO010000273.1:0-26519 GCA_046160345.1 Saprospiraceae bacterium | reverse complement strand
AGCTGAAAATCAGGTTGCCGGGCCTTTTGATACACGAGCAGCACTGCATCCTGGAAGAGGTCTTTGGCATCCGCTTCCGTTCCACCGTAGTCACGGATCAGGCCGCGAATGACAGGGAGTTGCTGTTCGTACAGACGACGCAACGCCACACGCTCGCCAGCAAGAATGGCCGATAAATAGTCCGATTGCTCCATGGTAGTCGAGATTTCGGGGCAGCAAAGTGCTTCAAAGGTAATTCATTAAGCAAGGATTACAGTTTGCCAGATATATAATTTTTGTCAGTTTTTTTGGCAGCATGCTGCCTGAGCGCTGCTTTTTGTAGCTGAAAAAAAATATTTCCAAAATAATGTATCGGAGTGTGTCACCTGTCGTGAAGGAGTCAAATACAATGAGGTGCGCCCCACTGCCTTTTCCTTTTAAAAACTTTTCACCCTCTAAAATTTTTCAGTCATGGAACCTAACATTTCTTCTTCCCGATTAATCCTCAGTGCGATCCTGCTTTGTCTTTTTGTCGGCAGGGTTTCCGCCCAGTATTTTGAAAACACCTATGGTCTCACTTTCCCTTACAATCCTGCCGCGCAGTGTTGGGATGGCAAACCGATTCCTATGTCTCCACTGACTTTGGAACATTATATCGTTTTGTCGAATACAGAGCGAATGTCCAAATCCTTTATTTCACTATTCGGGATCCAAGAAGATGGACATTGCGCTAACGGCAACCATCCTTCGTTGATACCTACCTCGGTTGACGAGTTGCCAACAACAGATTCTTACTATGGGACTGCATTCGAACTGGACTATGATGGCGGCATCCATGTTGGATATTTTATTACAGGCTATAAAACGTCAGAAGATGGCACGAACAAGCGTTTGATTGTGATACGTACTGATCTGATTGGAAATCCGGATAAGACTTGCGAATTGCCAAATGTCGAACTGACAGTCAGGGGTTTAACAATATTACGCAATGAAGGCGGAGTATCCATAGAACGTCAGTCGAACGGGGATATCATAATAGTCGGGAGCTCTCACAGCGCTACGCCCGGCGCCTCAAAGTCAAAAATCGTGATGGCTCGATTTGACAGGAATCTCGTCCTAAAATGGAGCAACCGGTACGAATCGGCGGGTTTGAGCTTTGAACCTAAAGAAGCCTGCAACGGCAGCAACATCTTTTCTTTGGATCCTTCTAACCCGGCTGGGACCATTTTCATAAGAGATGTAATTGCTGTAACGGGTGTAACTGACATTGAAACTGGGGGCCGTCATACCTTCCACCTTGTCGTGAACGCGATGACCGGCACGGTAGCCCATACCAAGATCTACCATTCAAGGTTCAAGGAGGACCGGGGTTTGGATATAGTCTATAGACCCCATAGAGTCGATCCTCACCAACAGCTCATTCCGGGATACTACATGATCGTAGGTGATATGATCGTCGAAGGTGTAGCAGGTACTCACCAGGAGATGTGGACATTAAGATTGGGTACAGATGGTAGTGCTATTGCCGTCACGTACAGGGATGAGGGCTTCCCCGATGCCGATTTTACAGCCACTGCAGTATCCCTTAGCGTAGACGGTACAAATGCTGCCGTGGCCGGGCGCATTACTATCCCCACTTTACCTGCTCGTACTTTTGCCATGGAGATGCCTTTGGCTATGGGTGTAATACCTAAATGGGCCAACTATTATTTTGATACAGCTCCTGATCCAAGTTCTGCTGAAAGCATTTCGCCCATTATGGGCAGTTCATCTGGCTATTTTGTCACCAGCAGTGATTTATGGGTTGGAGGCGCCCCGACAGACTATTCACAGCACGCAATCCGAGTTGATGATATGGGTCGAAACTGGACACAATGCACTGAAACGAAGTTTTCGCCTACACCAACCAAGGTTGACCTTGTTTCCTCTTCCGTAACGAGTACTTCTAACCAGATAATGGGTTGGAACTATAAAACAATGACAAGCAGTGGCCCAAACTGCCATGATCAAATATGCACCCCACTACCCCTTATCGGTTCTGATGAAAGACAGGCAAATGGAACAAAAAAGCCTTCCAACAGCCTGGGATTTACATTATCTCCCAATCCGACTGCCGCAGGCGGAACTGCCCAAATCCTTTTCGACCTGCCAGAGGCCCAAACTGTACAGCTCAGCGTATGGGATCTCAGGGGCCGGCAAGTCCATGCTACTGCACACGAGCTGCCGAAAGGAGAACAGACGCTGGAATTGTCGTCGGCGAGCCTGCCAGCAGGAGTCTATGTGGCTCGGGTCAACGGCAAATCGGGTGCTCAGACGGTGAAATGGCTGATTGAGGGCCGATAGGATGATATCGCATATTAAGGGCCTATCCGAAGAACCCTTGCTGGCGTCCAAGTCAGAAACGGTTTTTCGGGTAGGCTCTAAAAGTGCATTTCAAACCTTCGCACACACTATGGTAATTTTATAAAGATTTTGTACCTTTAGGAATTATTGGTACAAAATTTTTGAATATACTTATTCTTTCACCTCTAAATTTTTTCAATCATGAAATCTACATTTAAAATCTCTTCATTTGGAAGAACCTACAACCGATTTTTTGCAACACTCAGTTTTGTGTTGGCGATTACTTCGCTCACTCAGGCGCAAGGATACTGGTGGACGGGTGGCAATAGTGCTGGTGCATCAAGTTTCATTGGAACCACCAATAATTGTCCTTTGAGATTCAAGGTGCATAACATATTATCCGGATCATTGAATGAATCAACTCGGAACACCTATTTTGGTCTGGGCGCCGGGAAAACTGAGACCGGCCTTCACAATACGGGCATCGGCTATCAATCGCTCTATAATAACAGCTCGGGTACGGCAAATGCTGGGCTCGGATATGGGGCGCTTAATGCCAATAAGGATGGCAGTAACAATGTAGCAATCGGATGGGCCGCGCTTAATGCCAATACGAATGGCAATTCCAACATCGCAATCGGTCACAGTGCACTCGCTTCTAATTTGTTGGCTAATTTCCAGATCGCAATTGGCACAGGTGCGCTTCGCTTAAACGACGTGGGGTCTAACAATACAGCAATTGGTTCTCTCGCCATGAACCAAAACAAGTCCGGCTCTAACAATATAGCATATGGAAATGGGGCACTCAAGGAAAATGTCAATGGATCTTTCAATACCGCAATTGGTTTTGAAGCCCTGAGCCGCAACCTGTCAGGAGCGACCAATACTGCCACCGGTTACCAATCGCTCACCTTCAACAATGAAGGTGAATCTAACTCAGCCTTCGGTAGCGGTGCTCTTTTTTACAATACTCAAGGCAGTTTCAACACTGCAGTCGGCAGGGATGCGCTCTTTGAAAACCTCCAAAGTTTCAATACAGCAGTTGGTTTTCACGCCATGAACAAAAACACAATCGGAAGCTCCAATACTGCCATCGGCAACGAGGCTCTCTCGACCAATTGGGATGGCAGTTTCAACACTGCAGTCGGCAGGAGTGCCTTGTCTACCAACACCAGAGGTAATTACAACACGGCAATAGGTTTTGCAGCTTATCCTCCTACGGGAGCAGAATTTAGCAATTATACGGGTATTGGGTATAATGTGGGCACTTTTGCCAGTATGAGCAACAGCGTTGAGGTGGGCAATATGTTTGTTGAATCCATTAAAGGCCAGGTTGATTTTGGCATATACAGCGATGCCCGGATAAAAGAAGCGATAAAAGCCGATGTTCCGGGTTTGTCCTTCATCAACCGCTTGCGCCCGGTTACTTATAACCTGAATATCCACAAACAAAGCGAACTGGTGTATGGCAAAGAAAAGCCTGATACAGCGGAATGGGAAGGAAAATATGACATTGAAAAAATACGCATGACGGGATTCATCGCGCAGGAGGTGGATCAAGCCGCTAAGGAAACGGGGTATGATTTTAGTGGCGTGGAGAGGCCAAGGAATGCAAATGGGCTATATTCGCTTCGCTATGCTCAGTTGACAGTACCGCTCGTCAAAGCCGTTCAAGAACAACAACAGCAGATCGAGGAGCAACGAACCTTGATTGATGAACAACACAACGCACTGCTCGAAAAAAACCGGCAAATCGAAAACCTCGAAGCACGCCTCGTCCGTTTGGAGTCCTTGCTGCTTGGCCAAGGTGCAGTACAGACTGCCCAAGATCGGCAAATGCTCATAACCGTCCCGCTGAAGGAAATCAAGATTAAATGTTCGCCCAACCCCGCCATGACCAAGCTCAACGTCACGCTCACAACTGTCATCGCGGGCGACAATAACTGGATAAGCCTGTTCGATGCCACCGGCAAAGAAGTGAAAAAGGCCGACTTGTCGGCTGGTGCAAGTACCGTCGAATTGTTGGTCGGTGATTTGTCGGTGGGGCTTTATACGGCGGCACTTTTTGTCAACGGAGTGTCGAAAGCCAGCTCGACGGTTGCCATTGCCCGTTGATTCTTTGAACGCCGCCACCACACGTTCCTTAATATCCAAAAAGCCAATGTCCGCGCTTGGATTTGAATAGTTTGGCGGTTAGTTTATACCTTTTGGAGCGGCTGTTTACCTTGAACTTTCTCGCAAGGTCAGGATAAACAGTCGCTTACTTTTTCTCCAGCAGTTTCTCCAATGCGGCATACACATCACCCGTGTAGCCCAGGATGAAGGTTTTCTCTGCGTTACTGACCTGATGAACCGACCAGTTTTGGAACAAATCGTTCTGGGTGATTGCCGCATCGATCTGACCGGACAGCCTGCAGGGGTGTATTTTCTAACATTCCATCAGGGCGATAAGCGAACGACCATCCGTATCACCCTTGCCAATTGATCCTCTTCGACACGTACATTACCACACCCAAAATGGCAAACAAGCCCAAACTGCCTATCAACAAGGCGTAATCCTGTTGTTGCAGCACCACAAACAAGAAACCGTAGAGTATGGCCAATGTCCCGCATACAAATAAGGCCATTCTATTGGATTGAAACAGCGATCGGGCATAAAGTCCTGTCATGCCGATGGTCATAACTGCTGCAATCAGGTAGGTGGAATTGAACGGAACATGTTCGGAAATAGATACCAGCAGGGTATAAAAAATAACCAGGGCCAGACCAATCAACGCATACTGGAAGGGATGTACCCGTCTCGACTGTCCCATTTCGATAAAGAATATGGTGAGGAAGGTCAGTCCAATAAAAAGGATCGCATATTTCACGGAACGCATGGATTTTTGGTAATTGTCCACAGGAAGCAGGAAATCAACCCCAAAGGCACTCTCGTTGAAGTTGATCTTGGCATCGCTGGTCCATTGCTGCGGGTAATTTCGATTCAAATTCAGGACTTTCCACTTGGCCTCAAATCCTTCTGCTGATACGCTTTTGCTGTCGGGCAAAAACGCGCCCGTGAAACTGGGGTCTGCCCAGGGCGAAGTAATTTGGACATCTGTCACCTTGCCAAGCGGTGTAAACAGTAAGGCTCCCGAGCCTTTCAGCGCAAGTTCAATTTTAAAAGGATACTTGTCGCCGGTACCGATCGTAACAGGTACGTGAATACCGCTTTCAGCCAAGCCAGGCATTGGAATACCCGGATCGAAAACAAGGGGCAGATCACCCCATTGCAGGCTTACCTGATCTTCCAGGCCACGCAGATCGGGGATGCCCAGTACCAGGGTGGCTTTATCCCAAAGAACCTTGGCATCCGCAGGGATCAGTTTTTGCACAAGGGGCGGACTAAAATTGCCTTCAAGACTCAGTTTGCTGCTGTACAAGACTACATCAAAGATGCCGCGATGGCGTTTTTCGGGGTTTACCCGACCGTTAAAGCGCAGTTCGTCGGGCAGGAAACAAGCATATTTGATTTCTTTATACACCTCATTGTTCTCGGTATTCAGATGGGTCTGCTCATAGGGCAGCACGAGTATAGGGCCGCTGACCGTTTGACGGAGCCCCCATTTGCTGCTCACTTCATTGATCGCTTCATTTTGCCGTCTTTCCCGCTCGTGAATCAGGCTTTCGATCATAGATGTTGGAATGAGCAACACAAGCATCAGGGAAAAGATGACCACTCCTTTGAACGTGGTGCCAAAACGTTGGGAAAAGGCGGGCTCCTGTTGATTGGAGGGATTTTGGGATGCAGTCGGACGGATAGGTTCCATGCTTAATTTTTTTGTTTTAAAATTACTTTGAAATGCAAAGTTATTTTAAAAAACCAAAAAAGCAAGGGACAGGTAAAAAATGTTTTCAAATCAAAAACTTCCCATCCTCATAAATCTTCTCTCCATCTGCCCAAATTTCCCCGCCCTGAGTCATGTCAGTGATCATGTCCCAGTGTATGGGCGATTCGTTTTTGCCACCCGTTTGCAGGTAACTCTGGCCGATAGCCATGTGGATGCTGCCGCCGATCTTCTCGTCGAAGAGGATATTTTTGGTAATGCGCTGGATGTCGTAATTTGTACCAATGGCGGCTTCTCCGAAGCGTCGGGTGCCCGGCAGGCTGAAAATATAGTCGAGATAGTCCTGTCCACGACCAGCTTCCCATTTTTCGATCAGGCCATCCTTTACCCAGAGCGTTACACCTTCTACTTCATTGCCCTGGTGAATGCATGGATAAGAAAAATGCACGGTGCCGTTCACACTGTCCTCCACCGGGCTTGTATAGACCTCCCCTGAAGGCATGTTGGTCTGGCCATCAGAGTTCATCCAGATTCGCCCCTTGGTGTTGAACTGAATGTCTGTGCCATCGGCAAGATAGCGTACCGTTTCGCAGCGGTTCAAATGGTGCACAATATGTTGCTGGCTTGCACGTACCTCGAGCCAGGCTGCTTCCGGGTCCTCTGAAAAAAGTTTGCAGGCCCCAAACACGAACGCTTCGAACTCGCTCAAACTCATGCCCGCTTCCTGGGCTGAAGCATCCGTTGGATATTGGCAAAGGTTGCGACGCAGGCGACGGTCGGCGGTGCGCTCGAAGTAGGCCTTGTTGACAGGGGCGAGGGCCTCGTTGCGAATTTGGACCGTTTCGGCCGAAGCGCCGGTAGTTTCGCGAAGGTTGAAGGGCGCCCGGATGTTCAGGTAACAATCAAATGTGCTCATGGCAATTCCCTGGAGGGTGGGCGGGTGACGCAGGGCTTCATCCGAGGCGTTTTGAATAAAAAGCCGTTCGCGCTCACGGAAAGCGAGATCGCATTCTACCAGGGCTGCCCCTGCTGCGTATGCTTCGCGGTACACCTCGCGCACCAGCGGCTCAGCAAGCAGGGTGCTTGCAATAAACACTTTGTCTCCCGGTCGGACCTGAAGGCAATAATGCGTAAGGAGTCGGGCATACCTGGTAAGAATTGTCTCCATTTTCCAATTTTAATTTTGAAATAGCGGCGGTTTAATTGGCCTTGCCAAATTATAAACTGATGTTTTGCATTTTATTTAAAAAAAATAGGTAAAAATTTGTGGGTTTTATAAATTTGGTTTTTCTATCTTTGGCGGCTTTTTCGGGGAGGGGGCATTGGCTCAAAGATCACGCTTCTCTCCGATTTATTATTTCTGGGCCAAAATTCGGGTTTGCCCGATTAAAATACGATATTATTCAACGCACTAAGAAGATGCCAGCAATTGCTACCGGCCACGACGCGCTAATCGAAAGCCTTCAAAAATATTTTGGTTTTGATGCATTCAAAGCGGACCAGGCCGCTATTATCCAAAGCCTTCTGGATGGGAAGGATACCTTTGTAATCATGCCTACCGGTGGAGGCAAAAGCCTTTGTTACCAACTACCTGCGCTTATGTTGCCAGGGACGGCCATTGTAATCAGTCCGCTCATCGCGCTGATGAAAAATCAGGTTGACAGCATCCGAGGCTATTCCGATGAAGATGAGGTAGCGCACTTTCTCAATTCCTCGCTCACCAAGGTACAAATGAAAAAGGTGAAACAGGATATTACAGATGGCCGTACAAAAATCCTGTATGTCGCCCCCGAAACGCTCACAAAGGAAGAAAACATCGAGTTTTTCCAAAACTCCGATATTTCTTTCGTGGCGGTTGACGAGGCGCACTGTATCTCGGAATGGGGTCACGATTTCCGCCCCGAATACCGGCGTATCCGGGTAATGCTGGATGCAGTGGCTCGTGACGTGCCCATTATGGCGCTCACGGCTACCGCAACGCCCAAGGTACAGGTGGACATCCTTAAAAACTTGGAGATGACCGAAGACAGCACTTTTGTTTCTTCGTTCAACCGTGACAACCTCTTTTACGAAATTCGTTCGAAGGTCAAAAAAGAGACTGCCATTAAGCAAATTATTCAGGTAATCAAGGAAGAATTTGCGGGGAATTCGGGCATAATTTATGTCCAAAACCGAAAAACCGCCGAAGACATTGCCGAGATGCTGATGGTGAACGACATCAAAGCCGCTCCCTATCACGCCGGCCTCGACCCAAAATTGCGCGCCAAAACCCAGGACCAGTTCCTGATGGAGGACATTGATGTGATCTGCGCCACCATCGCCTTCGGAATGGGCATTGACAAGCCCGATGTGCGTTTCGTCATGCACTATGATATGCCAAAGTCCATCGAAAATTACTATCAGGAAACCGGTCGCGCCGGTCGCGACGGGCTCGGTGGAAAGTGTATCGCATTTTACAACTACAAAGACATCCTGCGCCTCGAAAAATTCCTGCGCGACAAGCCTGTGGCTGAGCGCGAAATGGGAGCACAACTGATGCAGGAAGTGGTGGCATACGCCGAAACCGCCGCTTGCCGCCGCCGGTTCCTGTTGCACTATTTTGGCGAAGAGTTCGAAGAAGTGAACTGCCACAAAATGTGCGACAACTGTAAGAATCCGAAGGAAAAAATGGAGGTCAAGGATGAAGTGGTCGCTGTGGTGCAGTCAATTCTGGACCTCAACGAGAACTATCTCATGAAAACCATCATGGATTTTGTGATGGGCCGGGAGACGAAGGAGATGAAGGACTACCGATTTACCGCTTTGGAAAATTTTGGCGTAGGCGACGACAAGGACGAAAATTTCTGGAGCTCTATCTTCCGCCATGCAATGATCAACAACTTGATCTACAAGGAGATAGAGCAATTTGGAATACTAAAGGTTTCGGCCGAAGGCCGGGAGTATTTGAAAAACCCACAGCCACTTCAAATAACGATCAACCACGACTACGAAGACGGCGAGTACGATATCGACGATGAAAAAGGTGGCACCGCAGTGCTTGACGAGCCTTTGATGCACATCCTCAAAGACCTGCGCCGGCAAATCGCCAAAAAGAACAACCTGCCGCCTTACGTAATCTTCCAGGATCCATCTCTCGAGGAAATGGCCACGAACTACCCGATTTCGATGGAGGATATGTCCAAAATTGTGGGTGTTTCGCAGGGAAAAGCGCAGAAATACGCCCAACCGTTTGTGGAAGCCATCAAAAAATATTGTGAGGAAAACGAGATCGAAAGGCCCATGGACATCACCATCAAAACGGTGGCGAACAAGTCGAAAACAAAAGTCAGCTATATCATGGCCATCGACCGCAAAATCGGGCTCGACGAGATAGCCAAGGTCAACGATATGAGCATGGCTGAATTGTTGGAAGAGCTTGACGGTATCGTCCAGTCTGGCACAAAACTTCGGCTCGACTATTACCTCAACAAAGCGGTGGACGAGTATGTGCGCGACACCGTGATCGAATATTTTAAAGAAGCAGAAACCGACTCGATTGACGTGGCTTTTCAGGAACTCAAAGACGATGAGATCACCTGGGAGGAAATTCAACTGATGCGGCTCAAGTTTTTGAGCGACTATGCGAATTAGGGCATTTTTCTATTAGACAAATAAGAGGGCGACCGCCTATGGTTGCCCTTTCATTTTCACGATCGTTTTACTATCCGCCCTATATGCGTTGCCTGTCCATTTTGTTTGATTATCAAGGTATAAACGCCACTTGCGAATTCCTTTAAGTTCAGGTTGAAAACTTTATCATGAGTGGACAAATACTGCGTGATAATGGTTTTGCCCGAAGCGTCGGCGACTTCCAAAAGGATATCGCGCTCCAGTTCCGGGAGCAGAATATGGACCCAATCAGTTGCTGGGTTGGGATAGATCAGCAGATTTCCCAAGCCATCTGCCTGACTTGTACCAGACACGAACAACACCTCAAATTCCTGAAACGTAGGGCAGTTTTGTCCATCGGTGATCGTCACGGTGTAAGTACCTGATACTAAGTTGCTAATCTCCGCCTGCGTACTTCCAGTATTCCATTCATAGGTGTATGGCATGGTGCCGCCAGAGACGGTGTTGAGTACTATGCTGCCATTTGGGTTTTGCACATTGCTATTAGAGGTTACTGTAGCAGCAATTTGCAAAGAATCTGGCTGCACTATCGTAAAATTGAGCGTGTCTGCACAGAGGTCGCTATCTTGTACAATGGTTATGTAAATACCCGGCGATAAATCCGAGCGTATGCTGTCTTGCTGACTGTCATTCCAAAGAAAAGAATACGGGGGTAAACCGCCTTCCACAGACACCGTTGCCGCTCCATTTGCTTGACCATAGCAGCGAACATCCTGCCATTCGGATTCTGTACGGAAGCGCGGAGTTTCGTAAGCCCCGATATCTGGGAGGCCATCTTGCCAGCGAGAATTGCCAGCAACATCGGTTAGCAACCCAAATGACGCGGCCCATGTGCTATCGCCTTGATTCAAGAGAGGGGAGCAGCCTCTTAACCGAAAATCTCCCGCAGCCGTATCTCGAAAGAGCGGGTCTATATTGAAGAACATATTGGGTCCGCAGGATAAAGAGTCTCCTGTGGCAAATCCATTCTTCAAAGATTCACAGTTTTCGAGGTCCACATAACTATTGGTTATGTGGACAGATGCGCCATATGTAGTCATCCAACTACTTTGGCCATTTGCCCGATTTCCATAAAATAGACAATTTATGAGCGTGTCAAAAGAGTGTCCAAACCCTCCACTATTAATCCCACCTCCACTTAATTCCGAATTGTTATTGATGAATGCCGTATTTATATAATAATTTGTAAGGTACGCCCTAATTGCCCCTCCTTCTCGTGTGCCAAAATTATCTATAAATACACTGTTTTCAATTCTCATCCAATCCGCATTAATTGCGCCACCGATGTAAGCTTTATTCCTCTGAAAAAAACATCTGTTGACATGAAAATTTCCACCTAAAAGTGCTCCACCTGTGCCTGGGAGAAGAAATTGAAGATACCCTGCTTCATTTGAAATGAACGAACAATTTGTAATCTTTAAAGGTGCTACACTATCATAAGCTTGATGGGATACACATCCGCCATTCACAGATGAATTTTTTTTAAAAATAGTGTGGGAAATTGTTAAATCAATATTAGAGTTTGCATTGTAAATGGATACCGCGCCAACTGTACCAAGTGGAGGAGTATTATTTTCTTCAAAAACGCAACTGTCTATCAACATTTTATGCTGAGAACCTGAACCAACAACAATGTTCATAGCACCGCCATCAAACGCCGTATTGTTTTTGAAATAGCAATGCTTAATGACATATCCTCCGACCCCATCAGAGAAGTTTATTCCAATTGCAGACCCACCCGCGGCACAACAATTGTCTAAAAATCGGCAATGTTGAATGGTTAAAAAGGTTGGGATAGATGGGGATGGGCTATACAAAAAGATGCCTCCTCCATAGCATTTGTGTTGATCTGTGCCACAAGGTTCGCTATCAAATGGCCCAGCTAGTATGTCTCTAAATGTAAAGCCATCAACAATAGAATTGACATCGGTTGACGCACAATACAGTATATTATATGGAGGTATTATTGCACCACTTTGGCTAACCATATATTGGGCGGTCAGGATTGTTTCATTCAACTCCCAATCTCTCTGATTTTCACTGGTTTCCCATCCTGCAAATCCCCCTAATAGCTTAATACCACTTACCATTGTGAAAGAATTTGTCACGCCTTCTATATATGGTTTATATGTTCCTTTTGCCACCCAGATCTCATCGCCAAGTAAAGCCATAGGAAGGGCGGAGCTTAGCTCGTTATAGGCATTGTTCCAATTACTGCCATCATTGGAGCCAAAAGTATTCTTGTTGACATATATTATCTTTGCCCAAGATGGTGCAGCCATTCCAAAGAACAAAGTGACTAGAAAATAAAATTGAAGATTTTTCATGAAAAATAGGAGAAACACGCCTCCTGTAAACACGACTAGAGACGGGTATTTTGTTACGAAAATATTATTTTTTGACTGTTCAAAAAAGCAACCCTCGTGTCAATATCCGCTTCGGTTAGATCTCCAACAACAGGAATGGTGCCATCGGCATTTCTTATAACTGTGAAATATACAGGGATTTCAATGTTAGGCCTGGGTGATGAGGACAAACTCATTTGGTAAATCCTAGGCACTTCGCTACGCATATTAGAATATTGCTCAGGAGTGGGGTCTGGACTACCACACTCGAATTCTTGGCTCCACCCAATCTTTGGTAAAATGGCTAACACTATCAGGACGGAAAGAAGGGAGCGTAGAGAGAATCTACTGGATGGGCTTACAGCGTGGGGGGCTAGGCTTTGCCTTTGGGGTGTGACAAAAATTTGGCGTGTGTTTGCCAAAACATTGATCGTTTTTTGCATGGTAAAAAAGTTTGGGGATGAAATGAAGAAGTGAAAGATTCTACGGCGAACTAAACCGCAAGCCAAAATTAACCCTAATTATCGGTTCCGCAAGTTAGGTTATGGCTCAAACTCCCCAAATGACTCGAATTGGCACAAAATGGCGCGAATTTCGCTTTTGGCAACTAAAATGCTCCAAGCGTTGATGCAACATAATTTGACCTTGCTATTCCATACTTTTGCGGCCCGTTTTTTATTGTCCCTTACATGGACCTAAAAACGTATCATCTAACGTTCACAACAAATGCAGCCAAAAGAATTTTTAAAAAAACTCGGCCTCCGCACCCGTAATCAGGGCACTTCTACGGGCCAAAACGACATTTCGGGTAGCCGCAGGTATATAGAATCCGTATCTCCTGTTAACGGGCAATCCATTGGTTTTGTTAGTGTTACAACCCGGGAACAATACGAACAAGTGTTGCAATCAGCAGAACAAGCCTTCAAAACCTGGCGTGATATGCCTGCTCCCAAGCGCGGCGAGATCGTGCGCCAATTCGGCGATGTCCTGCGCCACTATAAAGAACCGCTCGGCCATCTGGTATCCTACGAAATGGGCAAAAGCCTGCAGGAAGGATATGGCGAGGTGCAGGAAATGATCGACATCTGCGACTTTGCGGTCGGTCTTTCCCGCCAACTTTACGGCCTCACCATGCACTCCGAACGCCCCGGCCACCGCATGTACGAGCAATGGCACCCCCTGGGCATCGTGGGCATCATTTCGGCCTTCAATTTTCCGGTGGCGGTTTGGTCCTGGAACGCCGCCCTCGCCTGGGTTTGCGGCGATGTATGCATCTGGAAAGCCTCTGAAAAAACGCCCCTTTGTGCAGTAGCCTGTCAGAATCTTTTCCAAAAAGTGCTGAAAGCCAATGACTTGCCGGAAGGTATCAGTTGTATCATCAACGGGGATTACAAGGTGGGTGAGTTTATGACAAAAGACCATCGTGTGCCACTCCTGAGCGCCACGGGCAGTACGCGCATGGGTCGTATCGTAGGCCAGGCCGTGGCTGCACGCTTTGGCCGCAGCATCCTGGAACTGGGCGGTAACAACGCCATCATCATCACACCCTCCGCCGATATGAAAATGGTGCTCACAGGCGCGGTATTTGGCGCGGTCGGTACCGCTGGCCAGCGCTGCACCAGCACCCGCCGACTTATCATCCACGAGAGTGTGTACGAGCAGGTGAAAACCACCCTTTCAAAAGCATACCCTCAACTCCGCATCGGCGATCCGCTGGATGCTGGCAACCATGTAGGCCCGCTTATTGACAAACACGCAGTGGAAAACTACCTTCATTCCGTCGAAGAAATTAAAAAGCATAAAGGCAAATTCGTGGTGGAAGGCGGAGTGCTCTCCGGCCCCAGCTATGAAAGCGGCTGCTACGTCAAGCCCTGTATCGCCGAGGTGGAAAACCATTGGGACATTGTTCAGCATGAGACTTTCGCGCCGATTCTCTACCTGATAAAATACAAGACCATTGAAGAGGCCATTGCCCTGCAAAATGCTGTGCCACAAGGACTTTCCTCCGCAATCATGACCACCAACCTGCGTGAGGCCGAGCGTTTCCTCTCGGTAAACGGCTCTGATTGCGGTATTGCCAACGTAAACATCGGCACTTCAGGTGCGGAAATCGGTGGAGCGTTTGGCGGCGAAAAAGAAACGGGCGGCGGTCGTGAATCCGGTTCGGATGCCTGGAAAGCCTATATGCGCCGACAGACCAATACGCTCAATTATTCGGAGTCGTTGCCATTGGCGCAGGGGATCAAGTTTGATTTTTAGGGGAACCGTAACAAGTCTAATGAAATCGGCTGTTGTGTCAAAAGGCCTGGCTACGAAAAACTAACCGATTTTAATTTCGTTCGAGTGCTTAGACCTTGCAGGTTTTCAAAACCTGCAAGGTCTTGGTCGAGAAAATCGAAATAAAATTTGTCAGCATTTTCAATTCCGAGCCTTTTGACACAACCCCCGATTCGTCGTTTTATAGTGCAGAACCGGATCTCAGTTTTCCAAGGATACCGCCTGGTTTTCAGATCACAAGCTATTTGCCACCGCCCTGGCCACATTCTGTCCATCCATTGCTGCCGAGATGATCCCTCCCGCATAGCCTGCGCCTTCTCCACAGGGGAAAAGCCCTTCTACTTCCGGATGCATCAAGGTGGCCGAATCACGGGGAATACGAACAGGCGAACTGGTGCGGCTTTCTGTGGCGACCACATTGGCTTCCTCGGTAAGAAAACCACGCATTTGCCTGCCAAAATCAGTCAGCCCTTGGCGCAACCGGTCGTAAATAAAGCCCGGAAGCAACTCATGAATCGGAGCGACATAAAGCCCCGGTATGTAAGAACTACCAGGCAAATTCTGCGACAGCTTTCCTGTGATAAAATCAGGCAGTCTCAGTGCCGGGCCTTTTTGGCCACCATCGCCTGCCGAAAAGAGTCGTTGCTCCACTTCAGCCTGTAGTTCCATAGCCGCAAAAACACCGTGTTTTGCCCATGGGGCCAGGTCTTCAGGTTCTACCGATGTCACCATGCCTGAATTGGCAAAAGGCGAATCCCGGCGGCTCATGCTCATGCCGTTGATCACTATTTCGCCGGGTGCAGTAGCGGAAGGCACGATCAAGCCGCCCGGACACATACAAAAAGAGAAAACGCCGCGACCGCCCACCTGACATACCAGGCTGTAACTGGCAGCCGGAAGTTCCTCTGAACGCTGGTTTTGCTTGTACTGAATGCTGTCAATCAAGGGTTGTGGGTGTTCTACCCGAACGCCCAGCGCAAAGGGCTTGGCTTCGATTCGAATGGCTTTTGAATGGAGCAATCGGTAAATGTCTCGTGCAGAGTGTCCGGTGGCAAGAATGACCGCATCCGCCAGCCATTCCTGCGAGCTGGCCAAATCTTCCCTGGTCGATTGGCTGCGCACTCCCAGCATTTTTCCGTCTTTTAGGATTATATCTGTCACACATTGCTCAAAATGGACCTCGCCGCCATATTGTAGAATGGTTTGGCGAATATTTTGAACTACTCCGGGAAGCTTGTTCGAGCCGATATGCGGGTGAGCCTCAACGAGTATGTCGCTGTTGGCGCCATGCTCTACCAAAAGTCGCAGGGCTTTTTGCACGTTGCCCCGTTTCAGAGAGCGGGTGTACAATTTCCCGTCGGAATAAGTACCTGCACCGCCTTCGCCAAAGCAGTAATTGGAATGTGGATTGACTACGCCATACTGTTGAATGCCTTTCAAATCACGGCGACGAAGTTGCACATCTTTGCCGCGATCAAGCACAATGGGCTGAATACCAAGTTCCAGCAGTTCAAGTGCCGCGAAGTAACCTGCCGGACCAGCACCTACGATGACAACTTTTTTCTTCCCATTTACAGGCCTGAACCCCTCGAGCAAGGCAGGCATAGGGCTGAAAACTTCATCAGGCCCAAACACTTCTACCCTGACCCGATATACGGGTTGGCGGGATCTCGCATCCAGGGATGATTTTAATATTTCGAGGTGAGAAACCTCATCAGGGCGAAGGCCTGATTGGCGGGCTGCTTTTTGGCGCAGCAGGTTTTGATTCTCGCGTTCGTGCGGAAGCAGCACGAGTTCAACTATCTGTGGCATAAAGGTTTACGTCCCGTTTTTATCGGGAAAATATTTTATTTGCTCAGCCTCCCTTTCGAGTCAGCCGTTGCTTGTCATCCGAAATATAGAAGGTGTCTGGCACAAAGATCTTGGTGACCACAATTTCGAGGCACTTTTGGCCATCAAGCCGTTTGAGAGGCTTCCGATTGGAGTTTTTGGTAAATATCTTCACTTGTTTGGCGTTAGGTGCTACGGTAGAATCCGTGGTAAAATCATAACGGCCATCCTTGATCAGTTGGCCCAATATTTCGCGAGAGGCATCCCATATCTTGATGTTGGTTTCAAGGAGTATCGAGTTGCCAGCCCATGGAAGCACATCGTATTCGTCTTTTTCGGCCACCTCAAACTGAACCGTTTGGGCCGAATCCACTTCAAACACTTGATACATCGTCCTTTCCATTTGGGCTTGGACAATATTGCCCGCAGCGAGCAAAAAAAACAGTGAGAGCAAAAGGGGTTGTTTCATGTTCATGAAATATTTTTAGCAAAGGTCGGCGCAAGTAGCCAAACAAAAAAATGCCCGAACGCAAATACGTTCGAGCACATTGTCTAATCAAATTATTAAGTAGAAAAACCAGTTGTCAATTTTCACTTTTTGGCATCGGCCAAAGGAGGGTTGCCAGGTGGCAGCATTTGAATTTCTAAACCTTTCGGAACATAGACCACAAAATTGATGGTCTCCTTGAATTCCTGACCTTTTAATTTCAATTGTTTCTGTAGATTAGGAGCTGTGATCACGAGTGCATCCCCATCGGCTTTTGAAATTAGGTTGTAGCGACCGATATTGGCAAGTTCGTTTAGCATCGGGCCATTGCCGGAAGGCAGACTGACACTGATTTCAAAACGGATGCTGGAATTATCCCAAACTTTCAGGTCGATTGTGCCTGGAAGTTCGAGCCGCACCATGCCTTTGTCGTCCGTATTAAAAGCTTTGGTGAAAGTTTTTTCTGCAGTGCTTTGAGCAGAAAGAGAAATGGTAAAAGAGGCGAAGAGAATGATGGCGAGTTGAAAGCGTTTAGTTGTCATGGCGAACCTCCTATTTTATTATTGGGTCAAAGTAAGATTTTTTAATTGGAAAATCCAAATATTTTGCAAACTATTTTTCATAATTATATACGCGATGCCAAACAATTTGGTTGGGTGGGCGGGCAACAATTTTTTAAAAAAATTTAAGGCAAGCCAGACATGGAGTGTATAGCATTGAAAAACAAATCAATAACAAGGCTGAGGATTTTAGTGGTCAGGCCTTTTCTTCTGGCTCGGCGGTTTGTCCGGGCACTTCGTTCAACGAAATAATTTTTCGATGCTCGGTGTGTTTGAAATATTTGTCCGGGTTGCGCATTTTGAAAAGCCCGGCAAACTGCCAGAATACGAACTTAGGCACTTGCCATACAGCGCGTAAAACTGCTGCTGGAGCCCCATCCAAATATAAGGCCCATATGATAGTCAGGGCAAAAATGGCCATTGCAGCAAATAAAATGAGGCTCCAGCTCGGAGCGATAAATATTGCTAATACCATCATTATCATCGCCATGCCCAATTGTATAAACATGGGCAAGGCAAGAGTGACGCAACCAAAATACAATTGGTTGAAATTAAGCCCTAAAATGCCCTTTTTTACAATATCCAATGCATTGGGCACATTTTGAAAATAGGAAAAAAGCCACCGGCTGCGTTGGGTTTCCACATCTTTGCCGGTTTCCACCTTTTCGTCGAATACGATGGCTCGCCGGGCATAAGCGATCCGTTCTCCTTTACGTACCAGGAAATTTTGCAAAATCTTGTCTTCCTGCAACATCCGCTTCCATTGAAGTTGGCCCTGGGTTATCTCCGGGCCGGTCAAATAGGCTTTATACTGAGCGGTTTCCGTGGCCATTCCAGAACCGCTTATGACGGCTGAACCGCCCAGATGATAAGGGATATCCCGTTCAATGTAGTTTTTGTAATGCTCTCCCATACTGTCGAGGGCAGCATAAATAGTGTCGAGGTTTTTTGCCTTGCGCTGTCCCTGTACACATCGGAATCCCGCAGCAGCAAAGTGGTTGATTTCCTCCAAAAACTGTGGGTGGGCAAGATTGTCTGCATCAAAAACAACCACATAATCGTGCAGCTGATTGAAATTCTCCAGGGCATAAAGGAGGCTTTTGGCCTTCAACCTTAGCGGGCTTGAAGGTTTTAGTACAACAAGGCGTTGATCTGACAGGGCAAAATCAAACTCCGGGCATTCATCGGCGACAAGATAAATGCCAAGGTTTGGGTGGGTTTGGTGCAACAGGGAATCCACCAATGGCCGTGCTATGGCTGCGTTGCGGTAGGCGGTGATGATGCAGGCATAATTTAGTGTTGGGTAATTGAGGGCTTCTGGTATTGGTTGTTGTTGGTGCGTGCGGTGAAAAATTTGGGCCATCAAAATCGTGACGAATGGGTACACGAGTTGCAAAACCAGGAGCAGACAAATAAATACAAATAAAAATTTCATAGCGCTTCGGCATGAAAAGGTTTCAGCCTGACATTAGTAAAGACACCCCGCAAAAATGCTTTTAAATTGTCAAAATCACCCTTCAAAAGGAATAATAAACAGGTTTTAGGCAAAGTCGCCAACACCAAAAAAATGAAAAAGACCGCCAGCCGCCAACCCTTAAAATTGCGGCGCATGAACAAAATTCGATTTCGGGCGAGGTAAAATGTTTTCGTTGTGCCCATCTTGTCGAGCGTAAGGCTTTCTTTGTGCCAAACACGGGCGCGGGGCTCCACCCAAACCTCAAACCCAGCCTTGCGTATCCGTTCACACCAATCCAGTTCTTCGTAATAAAGGAAAAAACCTTCCCACATGGCCCCTACCTGCTCTAAAACCCTCCGCGGCAACATCATGGCTGCACCATGGACGTATCCGGTTCGGAAAGGCTCGGCATACTGTCGGATATCCATTTCGCGCTCGCCTATGGTTTTGTTCCGCCCTGTGAAAGGCGAGACCAAGGTCATGCCTGCGTATTGTATCCTATATGGTGGCCTGTAAAAAGAGGAATTAGTGCGCTTGTCAGGGGCATAGCAGATGAGGGGGCTTGCAATACCAATATTCGCGTGGTTTTCAAATAGTTGGAGCAGGCGTTCTATACATCCTGCTTCTATTTCAGCATCATTGTTGACAAAAAAAAGAAACTCGCCTGAAGCTCGGGCAAGTGCCAGATTGTTGCCACCGGCAAAACCCAGGTTTGTTTCGCTGCGTACAAATATTACTTCCGGGAATTGGGCCTGAAAAATCGCTGTGGGGTTTTCCCGGCTCGCGTTGTCCACTACAATTACTTCCACATCATCATAACCTTGCCGCCGGATACTGTCAAGCAAAGCACAAGTTGTAGCCGTCTCATTGTAGTTAACTGTGATGATGGAGACCTTCATGCTTCTTCTCTTTGCACGAAAACAAATAAGGTTTTGAGCACAATTTTGAAATCGGTCCAAATGGAATATTTTTCTAGAGAATAGGCAATATCAAGGCAAATCCGCTCCTCAGCGGTCATGTCCGGTTTTCCCCGTTTGGAAATTTGCCAAAGGCCCGTAATTCCTGCCGGGGCGATAAACCGAGTGCTCCATTCGTCGCGGGTAAGGCTTTCGGCCTCATAGATTGGGAGCGGGCGGTTGCCAACGAGCGACATGGTTCCCTGCAGCACATTGATTAGTTGTGGCAATTCGTCAATACTATATTTTCGGATGATCCGCCCCACACGGGTAATACGGGGGTCTCGCACAATTTTGTGAAATATCGGTTTGCTATTGTTGGCTCCGTTTGGGTATTGGTTAAGGTGATTCATTTCCGTCAATTGCTCTTCTGCACCCACATACATAGACCGGAATTTGAAAAACTCAAAAATCTGATAACCAGCCCCTACTCGTTTTGATTTGTAAACCACCGGGCCTTTTGATTCGAGCCAAATAGCCAGCATTACTGGAAACCAAATAAAGGAAGTCAATATGATACCAATTGTGGCGCCAACGAGGTCAAAAATGCGCTTTTGCCAGGGAATTCGAAACCTGAAGTTTTCAGGCGCTACCCGGTAGGAAGTTTCTAAAACCCTGCTTTTATACTGGTTTAGAAAACCCAGTCTTTTTTCCAACATTTTCCAATCAACCGGAACGGTATAACAATCGTCCACCCCGTTGGAATAGAGCGCAGATTTGTTGGCGGGCTTTCCTTTTCGTGTGAATGCAACCAAGGGCACTGAGCAAAGGTCAGGGTGGGCCGCCATTTGTTGTGCCAGCCGGTACCGATCGGAAATGAGCCAATCCAGGTCGCATAACACGGCATAAGGAAGACTGTAGGAAGCCAGCTCGTCTACACGTTTTTCTAACCACAAAAAAGCCAGAAAGCTGTTGCTTTCCATGTCATAATTGTAGTTTGGACTTTGGTAGGGAAAGTTGTTGATACGGTCCTTAAAATCCGTTTCAAAGCCAACAAAGAGCAGTTCTCTTGCTGTAGCAAGGTTGTAATCGGAGGTGTGCGGGTTGGGATGCATGATTAAAATTAAGCGAATCGGTGTTTGTTTTGTTTGTCCCTGGCAATCAGCCTACTATATCGATAAGTCGATCTTGCAGCCGGGATGGGCTGAATGGCTTGGCGAAGTACTCATAGGCACCAAGTGTCTTGAACTGAAGTTCTTCTGCATGGTCATCATTACTGCCGCTGCCCAGTACAACTACCGGAATTTCGGCCCAAAGGCCGCTACAACGGAGGTTGGAAAGCAGGGCTGCTCCGTCGAGCACAGGCATGGCAGCGTCAGTAACGATCACGTCGGGCATTTCGCCTTTGCTAAGCAGGCTCATGGCTTCGAGGCCGTTTTTGGCTCCTACAACATCAAAGTTATCTGAAAGGAAATTGCCGATAATTCGGCGAAGACCATCATGGTCTTCAACGAGAAGTAACCTTCTGCTCATAATGTAATCGATTTTGGTCAATGATTAGACGACCCCTGCGGGGTTGCCAAAAAGTGTTTGCAATTGTTTGCCAAACGTATTATGCTGTTACAGAAGGGGGGAGATTAAATAAAAACCAGGCAATGGTTTCTATTTGAACAAAGATAATGCCGTTTATAAAAATTCCGGCTTTTAAAAACTGGCTTGTGGGAGAAACAAAGCACATCTGGGCAACAATTATTAACAATATAGTTGTATAATGACTTAGTTATCAATTTCGTGAAGCAAAACAGTGGTTTGTAGGACATTTTGGTTAAATCCTGAAAATCCCCTGATTGGCGTACTCAATTAGCCCAAATTTACTAGCAGGCAACTATCCGACAAGCCCTCGCCTTACCTTTGCCGCTTTAAACCTTTTCCGCGTGCTCAAAATAGTGTTTTGGTCTGGGCTTGCCCTTGTTTTTTATGCATATCTTGGCTATGGGATTGTATTGTGGGCTTTTGTGCGCCTAAAGCGTTTTTTAGTACCCTGCAAGCCCCCAGGCGTAGAGACGGAGCCGCTCCCTGAAGTCACATTCCTGATATGTGCTTTTAATGAAGAAGATTGGATCTGTCAAAAAATAGAAAACTCAATTGCCCTGGACTACCCGCGTTCGTTGATACAGTTTTGTTTCGTAACGGATGGTTCAGACGACCGTACGGAAGCGTTGATACAACACTATCCTTTCCCTGCAGACCTCCGATGGCAATTGCTTCATCAGCCCGAGCGAAGGGGTAAGATCCACGCATTTCAGCGCGCCATGAAACAGATAGAAAGCCCTGTCGTCATCAGCACAGATGCCAATACCCTCGTGAATCCGGAAGCACTCCGTCGGATCGTACGACATTTCAATGATCCTAAAGTAGGTGCGGTGGCAGGTGAGAAACGGATTTCCATGGCAGAAAAAGATGGGGCTAGCAGCGCGGGTGAAGGAATTTACTGGAAATATGAAAGTTTGCTAAAAAAATGGGACGCCGAACTTTGGTCGGTGGTGGGCGCAGCAGGAGAGCTGTTCGCCTTCCGCACCAAATGTTACGAGCCTGTGCCGCCTGACACACTAGTAGAAGATTTTTACCTTACCATGCGGATAGCACAACGAGGCTGGCGGGTAAAGTACGAGCCGGGCGCCTGGGCTGCCGAAGTTTCTTCAGCATCGGTAGCCGAAGAGATGAAACGCAAAGTACGCATCGCTGCCGGAGGTTTACAGGCAGTATGGCGACTGGCATCCTTGCTTAACCCATTTCGGTATGGAGTGCTGAGCTTTCAATATATCTCGCATCGGGTGCTCCGTTGGACACTTGCGCCGCTTTTGCTCCCGATCTTGCTCATAACCAATGTTTTGCTTGTAGCGCAGGGAGGCGGGTTCTATAACATGCTGCTGTTGGCGCAAGTGCTTTTTTACCTTGCTGCACTGGCTGGCTGGATGTTGGAACAACACAAATTAAAAGTAAAGGCCCTTTTTATACCTTATTATTTTTGCCTGATGAACTGGGCAATGTACGCGGGATTTGTGCGCCTATTGCGCGGAAAACAGTCGGTACTGTGGGAAAAAGCCAAAAGGATTGGAGAATAATTGCAGCTTGCCAGCCTTTTATCGCCCAGGAATCCCCACTGTTTCTCGCTCCAAAGCCTCTATAACCTGCCGGGCTAATTGATAAACATCCTCCATTTGTTCGGTTTGCGCCTGAGCGCCGTAAATGGCTTGTTCACAAGTTTGCCAAACTGATACAAATGCCTGAACTCGAATAGGGGTTGCGCCCCTTTGAAGGAGCAGGGCACTAACGTCAGCATCATTCATCTGTGCGGGCTGCATGCCAAAACGTGTAGTAAGCCAGGCTTGCAAGGCCCGGAAGAGTTCGTCGTAAAACCGGCGTGTATCCTCCTCTTTCAAATAGTTGCCTGCGTTGACAAAGCGCTGATTGGCAGACTGGTGACTGGCGCTGTTTGCTGCTTGCACATTGTTTGGATATTCTGTTGACTGGTTTGGCACTACTGGTGCGTAGGTTTTTTCGTGCAAAGGGGCAGCTTTCCTTTTTTTGAAAAATACCACTAAACCCAACACGAGAAATGGCAATACCAGTATCCCCCAAAGTATGGGCGAACTTAACCAGCCGACCGCTCGCTCCAGTAAACCTGGTGTCTGGTTAACAGTTGGATCAACAGGCAATGGCAAAGGGATGGAATTGGGTGATTGAAAGTTTATTCCAGCACTTACTGCAAAACGAATGGGCAGACTTTGCAGCAAACAATACCGATTGCTGTCGGTATCAAAATAGGAAAGAACCGGATTGATTTCCTGGATACCAGTATCTTTTGGAAGCACCACATACTCAAATTTTTTTCGGTGCAAAATCGATGTTTCGCTTTCATATTCCTCTTCTTCCAAAACACGAGGTTCGAAGATCTCGCTGTTTGGCGGCACTTCAATTTTGGGCGGGGCAAACCGTCGCGAATCGCCATTTCCCTTTACTTCAATCAGAATTGTCAACGCATCATCGGTGCTAAGTCGAGTTGTATCGGCTTTTACATCCCATTCGTATTTGCCTACTGCGCCGCTGTAGCTTGCAGGAGCGGGTTGAGGCAACGACTTAACCTTGAGGGCAATCGGTTCGGTTTGAAGCGATACGGGTTTTGGCCCAAAAATAAAATTTTGCGGACCAGGCTGTTCGATGCCTACACTTACCCGCGCCGGCCCGACTGTTAGGTCGCCGGTTTCTTGCGGGAAAAGTGATTCTTCGTGCAGTGTGCGCACGGCATATTTTTTTCCGCGCAGGTTGATGTACTCTATACGCTTGTCGTACCGAATTTTTTCCTTTGAAAAAAAGCCCTTGAAATCCGGGAGTGCAATGATGTCGTAACCCTCCACCGATAGTTGGGTGTAAAGCCGAATGCGCCAAGTGAGTTGTTGGCCAACCCAGGCTTCCTTTTGATCAAATTCAGCAGCCACAAATACCTGGCCATCAGACCCAGGGGGCACATTTACTTTACTTTTGCTGGATGCTGTAGCCAACACATTGATATTCAGCGGATTTGTGCTGATGCTTCGGCCTTCACAAATCACCTTTGCCGGTCCGATCGTGTAGCTGCCCGCTTTAGTAGCTGTCAGTTCCAGTATCCAGGATTGACTGGTGCTGCTTCGCCCGTTGACGATGCTCATCCCCCTCATTTCAGAAATTCCGCCTGCTTTAAAACCTGAAAAATTTGGCGGGCTGTACCGAGTGCCTTCCGCATTTTTTAATGTAAAGGTCAATTCAAAGGGTATGCCTACAACCACTTCCTTGACCGCGATGCTTGCTTCGAAAGTAGGGCTGCTTTGCGCCAGTAATAGGTGGAAATTCGAAAGGAAAAACAAGACACTGACCCATGAACCAAAGGCCGGGGCATTTCTTTGCAAACGATCGATGAGGCGATAGACCTTCATTTTTACTTTATTGGAAAGCCGATCAAGGGAGTTACATTTTGATAGTCTTGTATTTCTTCTTGGGCTCTCGTTGGGGTTGGGCCGGCGAACGTTTCGGCAAGGTCGGACTTATCCCGTCAGCATTTGCCAAAACTTTTATCGCAACTGGTTCGGTATTCAATTCAGCGCCATCATTGTTTAGGCTAACAGCGGGAATGGTAAAATTGCCCGCCTCAAGCGGGGTAATGGTAAAATTGTAGGAAGCAGAGGAACTCGTTTGACCATTAATGAATGAAAGATTAGAAGATTGGCTGCTTCCGATCAGCATAAAACCCGCTGCTTCCCAATCAGGCGGGGTAAATCTGCCATTGTTTTTTCCGTTTTCGAGTATAAACGAGACTTTTATCGGATCGCCAACGGCTACTTCCACAGGATTTGCCTCTACATAAAAACGAGCTTCGTTTTGAGCGGTCGCTGTCAGGGTGACCCAAAAAAGAAAGGAGAAAATGAAAAACAAGGTACGCATAACAAGAAGTATAATTTTGTTCGAGTTTACGACTTTTGAAAACAATAAAACGAAGGAATTATTTTACCCCCATGCCATTTGGCCATTCCGCTACCGGGCTGACAAAACTCAATTTCCCGGCGGCATCTTCGGCCATCAGGACCATGCCCTGTGATTCGGTGCCCATCATGACCCTGGGTGCTAGATTGGCTACTATAACCACCTGCTGGCCGATTATTTGTTCGGGAGTAAAATGCTCCGCAATGCCGGAAAGTATCGTACGGGTTTCAAGGCCCAGATCCACGCTGAGTTTAAGGAGTTTTTTGGATTTTTCCATTTTTTCTGCACTTACAATGGTTCCGGTGCGAAGGTCAAGTTTGGCGAAATCTTCAAATTGTATGGATTCGGCAATTGGCTTGTATGCAATGGGTGCCAAATCCGGACTGTTGGATGTGTTTTCAACAATTGTTTCAGTTGGAATGTTCATCGTCAATTTTGCAATTTGTTGGTCAATTACCTCGTCCGAAATTCGGCTAAACAGGTGTTCGGGGTTGTTGAGTGCGTGTTGGGGCGGTACTACGGGATTTCCTTCTACAAGCTCATTGAGTACATCCAGCAAATCGCCATTCTCTTGTAAAGGGCTCAAATTGAGCATGTTACGCAAGCGTTCTGCCGCAAAAGGCAGAAACGGCCGAACGGCCACAGAAAGTACCGCGACATACTGAACGGCGAGGTTGAGCACCACTTTCACCATTTCTGGCGATTCCTTAGCGGTTTTCCATGGTTCGTTAAATTGAAGGAGCGCGTTGCCGGCGCTCGATATTTCCATCACGATCCGGAGCGCCTCACGCAGCTCGTAGCGCTCGATGGCGGCGCCCATTTCCTTCAATTTATCATACAAAAGCTTGAGTTCCTCATTGTATTGCCCGGTTTTTTCGTCATCCCACCCGCTTTTAAACGTCAATTCGTGATCAATCCGCGGCACCACGCTTCCATAGTATTTCTGTGAAAGCACGAGAACCCGTTGCACAAAGTTGGCGAGGTTGTTCACCAATTCGTTGTTGTTTGTCTCCTGAAAACCCTTCCAGGTAAACTCCGAATCACTTTGCTCGGGCATTTTCTTGACCATATTGTAGCGCAGCACATCTTCTTGTCCTTCAAATTCTGTACAATATTCATGTACCCAAACCGCCCAGTTTTTGGAGGTAGAAAGTTTGCGGCCTTCCAGGTTGAGAAACTGGTTTGCAGGTACGTTTACGGGCAAGATGAAATCGCCGTGAGCTTTTAAAATTGCCGGGAAAATAAGGCAGTGAAACACGATATTGTCTTTGCCGATGAAGTGTACCAGAGCCGTGTCCTCGCTTTTCCAATAGGGCTCCCAGTCTTTTCCATG
>JBJXGO010000272.1:0-2552 GCA_046160345.1 Saprospiraceae bacterium | reverse complement strand
AACTTCGCTTGACCGTCCCGCGCTTGGTTATCCCCTCTTATTGGTGCCAACTATGGTCTCCCGCAACTCCCCTAACAAGCATCCCCCATTCCAAAGGATTGCCTGACCTTGCACTTTTCAAGCAATTATCAACAATCCTTCTGTAGGCGAAGTTCCGAGAAATTTGGACAAATTAGCAGGTTCCCAGCCAATAAATTTTCCCTGGAAGGCAGATCTCCTGCTTTTTATTTGTCAAGGCTGCTAAACCGGGCAGCCTGCCCGGAAAAAAAGACGGCAGCCTCATCTTTAGCGAGGCTGCCGGCTTAAATCGAACTGCAGGTTTGAAGGCTGTTTTTTAGAAAACTCAAAGGTCTTTTAATTCGCTCACCAACTTTTGCAGCGTATCCTTCGCATCCCCGAAAAGCATCTTCGTTTTTGGGTGGAAGAAAAGTTCGTTTTCAATGCCTGCGTAGCCTGCGCGCATACTGCGTTTGAGCACCACCACATTTTTGGCTTCCCACACTTTCAGTACGGGCATGCCGTAAATGGGGCTGCTCGGATCGTTCTCGGCAGCGGGGTTCACCACGTCGTTGGCGCCTACGATGATGACCACATCGCAGGAGTTCATGTTTGGATTGGCATCTTCCATTTCCACCAGTTTGGGGTAGGGCACGTCTGCTTCGGCGAGCAGCACGTTCATGTGGCCTGGCATACGGCCAGCCACCGGATGGATGGCAAAACTGACCTCGACGCCTTTTTCCTCGAGTTTTTTCTCCAATTCATGACAAATATGTTGTGCCTGCGCCACGGCCAGACCATAACCTGGCACAATAACTACTTTGCTCGCATAAGCGCACAAAATGGCTGTGTCGGTCAGGGTAATTTCCTTCACCGTTTGGTCGCCGGAAGCGCCACTTGCGCCGCCTGCACCGCCGCCGCCAAAGGAACCTATGATCACATTGAGCAGGGACCGGTTCATGGCATTGCACATCAAGACGGTCAGGATCGTACCCGCCGAACCTACCAAAATACCCCCCGTGAGCATGATCGGGTTGTTGTACAAAAAGCCGCCAAAAGCCGCCGCCATTCCTGTAAGGGAGTTGAGCAGTGAAATTACCACGGGCATATCCGCTCCACCGATAGGCATCACAAACAACACCCCGTACAAGAGGGAAAGTGCAAGCAATATCCATAAAACAGAGCCCCCGAACATAACAGGTTGCCATATTGCCACCACCAGAATCACCATTATGCCAGCCAAAAGCAACAAATTGAGATAGGTCAGGGTTTTGGAGGAGATATCCTTGATCTTTTCATCCAATTTGCCATAGGCAACGATACTGCCGCTGAAAGAGATGCTACCAATAATGAGTCCCAGGAACACGATGAGCAAATAACCTGCCGAACCTTCCGGATGCGAATGGTATTCGACCAGCGAAATAATGGCCGCACAAGCGCCGCCCATGCCGTTGAAAAACGACACCATTTGGGGCATTGCGGTCATCTTTACTTTCATGGCCATCATCCACCCAACCACGGTACCGAGGCCCATAGCGGCCAATATCCAGGGAATGTTGCCAATCGGTTGACCGTCTTTTTGGTGGAAGAGAATTGTGGCCAGTATCGCAATGCCCATGCCAGCTGCTGCGAGCAAGTTTCCATTACGGGCGGTGTCTGGACCGCTCAATCGTTTGAGGCCTACGATAAATGTGATAGACCCAATGAGGTAAGAGAGTTCTAATAAAAAGGTGGACATTTTTTAATGGTTGATAAGGGTTGATAAAAATTGTTATGGGTCGATACAGGCTGCCGATCATTTTGATCAAGCTTCCTAAACCGCATAAACCTTCATCAACCTTTCTTTTTCTTAAACATTGCGAGCATTCGGTTGGTAACCACAAAGCCACCAACCACGTTAAGGGTGCCGAGCAATACGGCCAAAAAACCCAGGATAAGGGCCAGATAATCGTCGGAACGGGCGTGCCCCATTACGATAATGGCGCCTATGATGACCACTCCGTGAATGGCGTTTGCCCCCGACATCAGGGGCGTGTGCAGAATAGCCGGCACATTCGATATCACCTCGATACCCAACAAGATACTAAGGATGACAATGTAAATAAGGTGTTGATTTTCAAGAAAAAAATTGGCCATGATTAGACTGTTGACGATCTTTTAATACAAATTTTCAAAGGAACTCGTGAATCCGCCTTCAGGCAGAATTTGATTCAAATGATGCCTCAAATGCTCTCCATAATCCGCCATGATGAACCGGAGTGTAAAGGGCTGTGAGCCATCAATTGAGATAGTGTTTTCTAGTTGTTCAGCTGGGGTATTGCGAATAATATGTGCCAAATGCCGGTTGTAATACTCCCACAAAGCAATGATTTCCAACCAATTCTCATCATTATACCCTTGCGCCTCCACCCAAAAATTTTGGGCATAGCCTACAAATTCCAAATGTTTGTCCGCTTGAATCGTGCGCACAAATTTGTGCTGGTTGTTGCTGGCCGAATCTATCAAATGCCCTAGGATCTCTTTTTTCGACCATTTCCCGGGTTGCGGTTTTGCCG
>JBJXGO010000271.1:0-49634 GCA_046160345.1 Saprospiraceae bacterium | reverse complement strand
GCGCTTAAAGATGCGCCAATTGACGATAAAGCCCTTCTGCGGGTAGAGGCCATCATTCAAAGTATGACTCCCTGGGAGCGCGCCAACCCTGATTCTATCAACTTGTCGCGTAAAAAACGGCTTGCCATAGGTTGCGGTCAAAACCTTGACCAGATCAACCTGTTCATGAAAAACTTTAGTCAAATGCGGCAAATGATGCACCAGGTATCCAAAATGCCTGCCAGTAAAATGGGTATGCCGCCTGGTGGTATGGGCATGCCTGTACCCAAGGCTGGAATTTCGAGGTTTAAAAAGCGGTAATTGGGAGTCAATTAGATCATTACGTCATTATCGAACAGCCCGACGACTTTGTGTCGCCGGGCTGTTCTTTTAAGAAACTATAAAATGGCAGTTGAAACGGAGTTTTTAAGAAAACAGTAGCAATAAAAACTGTTAAAAATCAAAAAATCAGATTTATAATTTGAATTTTTAAAAAAAGTCCTTAAAAAATAATTAATTCAATGTCCTTCATTACCTTTGTAACTTGACTACAAACCACACACTTGGGTACATCAGTAGTTGACCATACTTGTTTTAAAACAATTGCTGTAAACTACTATTTTCAAACTCTAAATTTTTTTTTGCCATGGCTAAAAAAGTCGGACTGAAGAAACGCCCCATGAATGTTTTGAATCCTCCAGTCATCCCTTCTGATACTGGGTCGCCAGTGTTGCCATCACCTCCGGGTACAGAGAATATCTTTTCTCTACCAGCCCCCACGGACACATTTCAAGAAACTGGGATTATAAAGTATGTTGGTCAAGCAATTCCAGGCACAAAGAGTATCACCATAATTGGGTACGGTAACCTTGGAAATGAGTTAGGCAGCGCAACGTCTCAGGTTATCTCGAGCAACAAAAATGAGACTACGTTAGGGTTAGTTATTTCTCAAGGAAATGTAAAATTAAATGGAAGAATTGTTATAAAATATACCAGCTCTAACGCTAAAGAAGTTCAAATCACATGTCAAATCAATGGTAAAACAGTGGAAATCCGTGGTTATCCTGAATCCTCTGCGAACATACAAAAGAGTTGCGAGTTAGGTCTTGACAGTGCTGAATTATCTGTCGTAAATCAATGGAGTAGATTGTCTGACACACTGATACCACTTGCTCGTGAAACAATGACAACTTTTGTTACATCAGGCCCGGGACAGAAGCCGGGATTCTGGGCTTGTTTAGCCATAGGTCTAGCACTTGCGATTGCCGTAGCTGCATGCGACGCGGGCTTGTTTACTGGCTGTTCAGCAGCCCTCAGCTTAGCAGCAGACCTTTATTTCTCATGTATTGAACCCCTAACTTGAATTCGGCCTGTAAACTACTATTTTCAAGCTCTAAATTTTTTTGCTATGGCTAAAAAAGTCGGACTGCAGAAACGCCCCATGAATGTTTTGAATCCGCCAACCACCCCTTCTGACCCTGTGTCGCCAGTGTTGCCATCGCCTCCGGGTTCTGATACTGTATCGCCCCCGAGTCCAGGGAATATCTTTTCTCTACCAGCACCCACGGACACATTTCAAGAAACAGGGATTATAAAGTATGTTGGTCAAGCAATTCCAGGCACAAAGAGTATCACCATAATTGGGTACGGTAACCTTGGAAATGAGTTAGGCCGCGCAACGTCTCAGGTTATCTCGAGCAACAAAAATGAGACTGCGTTAGGGTTAGTTATTTCTCAAGGAAATGTAATATTAAATGGAAGAATTGTTATAAAATATACCAGCCCTAACGCTAAAGAAGTTCAAATCACATGTCAAATCAATGGTAAAACAGTGGAAATCCGTGGTTATCCTGAATCCTCTGCGAACATACAAAAGAGTGGCGAGTTAGGTCTTGACAGTGCTGAATTATCTGTCATAAATCAATGGAGTAGATTGTCTGACACACTGATACCACTTGCTCGTGAAACAATGACAACTTTTGTTAAATCCGGACCGGAGCTGGGATTCTGGGGTTGTCTAGCCCTAGGTGCTGCGATTGCGCTTCTCATAGCTGCATTTGTGGCGGGCCTATCGGACTCGATTACTTTTAATAAAATCGTCATTATGATAGGAGTCTTTCTTATTGAATGTGTATAATCGGATAAGCCTGTGATTTGCCATGTGAGGGTCTTTTGGTCTAGCAAATATGGGAACGGCCCGGCGGTTTTAGGAAGCGCTGGGCTGTTTTATTTGTGTTTACTGATAGGATGACTCCGAGTCATCCTATCAGTAAACACGACGAATTTTGCCACAGCTTAACCCAACGTCTCTATCGAACATCGCTGTCTTGCCGGAAGCAAATCTATGTTCGACATGAAAAAAATCTTACTCCTACCGCTTTTCTTGTGCCTCGCAACGCTCGCCTTTTCCCAAGGGAAACACGAATTTGGGTTTGTGGTGAAGGCAGGCAATTATTCTCTCCCGTTTGAAAAAACTGAACTAGATGTTTATTCTAACAATGACACCAGGACCATTTACCAGAAGGCTGGTGCTGTTTATTCAATCGGGATCTGGCAGTCTTTACCCTTAGGCAGCCGCTTTCGTATCTCAGCGGAATTGCTTTACCGAAATGCTTTAGTCAAAAATGGGGAGCACTTTTCCAGAACCTATTTTGAACGTGGGCAAGCTTATCAGGAAAACAAACAAAAACATCAGGAAAGTAGTGTTTCAATACCGATAAAGCTTCATTACAGGTTTAAAAAAGACGGTAAATTCTCCATGGCTTTAGGGGGCGGGGTCTCACGGGTTTTTGCGCTGAATGTCTTTGAAGAGAATAGAATTCAATTCAAGCCTGAACCTGAAACAACAAGTACTTCCACCATTACTTTTTCAGATTGGGACGCTTTTAAAACCCAATTTAATTTAAATGCAGCCATTTACTACCAACTCGGCTCTAAAACTTCATTGGGACTTGATTATACGTTTGAAAAACTTGCTTATCAAAACGGTTATTATCCCAAATCTCAGATTAATCAGCTCATTTATTGCGAGTGTTTGTACACTGAACCTAGTATAATTTCCAACATGAACAGTTTTTCCGTCTCTTTGCGGCACAATATTTTGAACTGAGCCGCAATGAATTATCACAAATACGAACTCAAGGCCGATCCCGAAACCCTCGATATCCTCGTGGCTTTCCTTTCAGAAAGCCCTTTCGACACCTTTGAAGAATGTTCTGACGGGATTAACGCCTACGCGCCCGCAACAGCCTCAGAAGCACTTATTGAAGCGCAATTGCTTGATTTGCAGAAACAATTTGATTTTACCTGGGGAAAAGAACTGGTACTCGGCCAAAATTGGAACGAGCTTTGGGAAAGTAATTTTCAGCCCGTAGTGGTGGGGGATTTTTGCGCCGTCCGCGCAGATTTTCATGGCCCCATCAAAAGTGTAAGATGGGAACTGGTCATCAACCCCAAAATGGCCTTTGGCACCGGTCACCATGAAACCACCTGGCAGTGCATCGCAGCCATCGAGCATTTGCCGCTTGCCGGGGCTAAGATCTTGGATTTCGGCTGCGGCACGGGTATTCTCGCTATTTTAGCCTCCAAGCAAGGAGCATTGGAAGTAGAGGCCGTTGATATTGAAATTGAATCTTATCACAATACCCTTGATAATTGTGCCGCAAACGGGGTGAACAACGTAATTGCCCGCCTTGGAACCCTCTCCGCAGTGGAAGGCCATGATTTCGACGGTGTTCTCGCCAACATCAATCGCCACGTCATACTGGAATCCCTGCCCGCATTAGCTAAATTGCTGAAGCCCAAAGGCTGGCTGCTTATTTCAGGTATCCTGCTTACGGATGAGGTCATCGTGACCGAAGCCGCTGAAGCGGCAGGTTTTTCGAAAAAAGAAATGAAGAATAGGGGAAATTGGTTGTGCGGGGTGTTTGAGAAGATTAATTGACCGCCCTGGCACCCTGGTCATCCCTAATTTCAATCGCCTTTGCGTTCTTTCACAAATGTGTAACGGCCTTTCCCCCATTTGATTCGATTTTTTTCGTCCACCCCTTTGTCAGATACCGTGAAAGATTTCTCTTGAACCTGGATACCTTCAGACTTGACATATTTTGCTCCCCAAAGGGTATTTAAACATTCATTAGGGTTCATTTTGCCAATAAAGGTTTTGCCTGCTCTCAGGGTAAACAAAATGGTGCAGCCATCGCTCATTAGCAAGTCCTTAGGCGATATTTCGTTGAAAATTAACGGATTAATATATCCGCCTTGCCATTTTGAAAGCGGTTCGGGCAGCATGAAAATATTGCAGGCAACCGTTTGTTTGTCCTGCTGTGTCAATTTGTACACCCTTTGTCGATAAGGTTCATTGTCGAAGTTGCCCTCCGTTACGGATTGTTCAACATAAAGCCAGCGGGTTTTTTTGTCCTGAGCCCAAACGGATTGATCCTTTTTTTGTGATGATTTGGCATAAAGCCCGCCCTCCCAAATGGGGCGGATGTGTGCCTGAGCAGTTAAATAACCTTTACTTGGTTTAGTACTGAAATCACCTGTAAGCCACTTGGCAAGATGGTTTGGCTTAGCTTGTTTGACGCTTGAGCACCCACATGCAAGCATGCAGACGAGGACAAATAGTGGTGTTAATCTGATAAGCATAGTTGTTGGAGCGGTTAAAGGGGCTAATACTGGAAGTCCCAAAGCCATATAAACTCGCCTGTTTCATCCAAACGTCCGTAACCAATTTTTTCTCCAAATTCCAATCTGAAAATACCATTTTGAAATAAGCTGATGCGGTCGTACAGAGGTTCTACCAGCACTTTTTTACCATCTTTCGATATCAGACCATATACAAAATTGGGGTTCAGTATAATGTTTTGCCCGGTTCTGTTCAGGGATTTATATTTAGGTGGCACAATGACGATCCCACGTTTGTTGATGGCCGCGAACTGCGTTCCTTCCTTAAGTTTTACTCTTGCCACATTGGATTGAAAAGGTTCAATATCCCGAAAGTCCCGAAGGAACAGATTATCACCATAGGCATCTGTGAAAACGCAGGAATCCTTCTGAATGCGTCCAAAAATCCCATCTGAAAATAACAAGTTGCCTGCGCCCTGCAAGATTGTCGTCCCATTTCGGTCAATAATTTTGTCACCATTGACCAGGGTAAAGCCGCTGTTAAATGGTTTTGTGCTACTAAAAGTGCCTGGTAATACTTTCCCCAAACGCAGATCCCAGAAATACCAGTCGCCCCATGCAGAGGTCTTAAACGCAACCAACCCATCGCCTACTGTGCCGATTTCAAAATAATTAGGTGGCAATAGCTCTGTTCCTTTTGTGTCAATCAAGCCCCAATATTTGCCGTTGTTGCTGACTTTGGCATAGCCTTCTACATAGGGTTGAATCGTTTGAATATACTTTGGTATCAAGACTATGTCACCAAGTGTGTTTACCAATCCCCATTTTCCAGTCTTGTCTTGAAATCGAGCGAGACCGTAAGTATCAAAAGTATCAATTTTTAAGGCAAAGTCCGGGGGAAGCAATGCCTTCCCTGTAGTGTCAATAATTGTATAGATTTTGTCCGATTTTTGCACTACAGCGCTGCCTTTACAGAAATGGCCCGCTTGCAGGTATTCTACTTTGATCTGCTCTTTCCCACTTCGGTCGAGGAAGCCCCACAATACCGTTTTTTCGCCAATTCTTCTGCCAATTTTACAACGATCTGATTTAAATTTGCCAATAAAGCCCCTGGATTTTCTTGGCACCTCCGTGGTAAATAGGGTATCGCCTTTTTTATCAATGAAAAAGATGGTTTCCGATGTTGGGCTACTAACTGCGGCCAAGCCTTCAGAAAAAGGTGTTGGATAATCAAATTGTGCAGGGATTACTTTTATACCCATCGTATCCAGGTAACCCCATTTGCCAGTCGTATCTTCCCTAAAAGAATAGTAGCCCTCAGAATATTCCCTGGGATAACTACGATTAGCGATCAATTGATGGCCTCTGTTATTGAAGTGCAGGGTAGGGGTTGAATCAAAGGCCACCAGGAAATAGTCTTTCAAGGGCACCAGTTTGGAATACCGTACAGGCAGGATGGTTTTACCTTGATAATCCAGGCACCCATAGTCAACTACTGAATTGATCCGGTCCGTTTTATTGTTCTTTCGCAACACCCTAACGGTACTGTCTGCTGGGGAATAATCCTCGATAAAATCGTAGGTAGGGGGTACAATTACCTCACCTTTTTCATCAATTATCCCCCATTGCGGTTGACCAAATGTCTCGTTTTCAATTGCATATATGATGTGTTGGAACTCATTTTTTTGAGTTTGAGGTTGATACATAATAGAAAGGGTATCCTGAAGTACTTCGCCATACGGAGCAAAATCCAACTCCATACTTTCCTCTGTTGTAATCCTGAATTCCCCAGGTTGATTTAATTCAAAACTTCCGTCCACCTCGCTTGCCAATACCCCTCCATTGCATATTCGTGCGCGTCCATTGATAAATTGGCCAATATAAGTGTACCTCAATGCTTGCCCACGAGCATCTCGTTTTTGTCGACCCTTTCGATCTATAAGCCCCATTTTACGGTTTGCATCAATAAATGCAGTCAGTGGGGCATCGTCTCTAAACCTTCGTATTCCTTGCACTTCCACCTCGGGTTTGATTTTTAAAGAGGTGTATCTATGAACAACACTATCCAATTGCCAGGCCTCACTGTCCCCCAAATCTGCATATTGCGGTTTGGCCTCTAAAAAGCGGACTTCGCCGAGTTTGGCGCCATCACTGAAGGTGCCTCCGTAAAAGTCCTTTTTGACAAATTTGCCATTTGTCCTGTCAACATAATAAGTTATATAATCCGTAGTTGCATCGCCTATTCGTCCAAGTAAAATGCTGTCTCCAAAAACCTCCAAATCGCTATAAATTATTGGACTAAGCAGGTCGGATAGTGAATCACGAAAAAAAGCAGCCGTCCAAACAATCCCATAACGGCAAAGCGCAATGTTCTGGTCAAATTTATCAATAAAGGAATATTTGCATGGCAGTACCTCCATCGCGGTATCCTTGATAGACAGAAGTCCCCATGCCTTATCGGAGCGGACTCGATAGACCCCCGAAATCCCAGAGGGCAATATTTCGTTGTAATTTTTGGGCAGCGATAAGGCTGCACCATCAGGGCCTAACATTGAAAATTCTCGTTCCTTCCCATCAAGGGGAAGCAATCCCAACGCATATTCATCGTCCAAAGGCTGGTAACCGACGAACCCGGAATTTTGCACTACCTGCATAGCTGGGATATTGTACAAGAGGATGGTGCTGGCTGTGTCCATTAATTGAAGCTCGGCCAAGTGCTTATTCAATCTTTGAACGTTTTTGTACTTGGTTGTAAAGTCGCGAATGCCTGCGGCAAACTCGGAAATCATTAATACAGGCATAAAACCTTCTGCCAACTTAAGTGTGTCAGAATAGGATGGAGGTCGGTTGAAGGGACGCAAAAGCCAACTGTTATTGAATTCACTTCCTTTTTCAGGCACAGGTTTAAAGGTAAGCAGGTGGTCATCTAAAACGATCACATCCTGATACTCAGCAAAAGTTGCGGTCTTGCCTTCAGGTGATATCAGCCGCCAGGCGGCGGTCTGACTGGTATCTATTTTGACCTTGAAATAATCAGGGTGCCCAGCTGGCTCAATGACGCCGTATTCGGGCTTTACCAAAAGAGGGCCGTTTTTCTTGTGTATGCCCAGTTTTTTACCCGTTTTTACCAAAAAATATTCTGGCACTTCTTCATTTTTAGCCAACAAGGGATAAATGTCGTTGTATCGGCCATTGCCCTTCAATAATTCATTGCCACTTCTGTCTATTACAGTGAAAAGTGAGTCCTTTTCGACGGCGAAATACTCTCTGGTAAGTGGTCGAATGCGTTTGTATTTGTTAGGAAGGATTTCGTCAAAATATTGATTGAGCAAACCGAGTTTCCCATCCACTTCAAACAGCTTATAAGTTGAGTATGGAATGGAGTCTCGTTTCTTTGTTTTCAATCGGAAGCGATTGTAGCGCAAATAAACATCCGAAAGCGCATCAAAACGGGGCGGAATTGCCGTGTCCACTGCAAAATCAGTATTCCAAATA
This sequence comes from Saprospiraceae bacterium, assembly GCA_046160345.1. Taxonomy (GTDB): domain Bacteria; phylum Bacteroidota; class Bacteroidia; order Chitinophagales; family Saprospiraceae; genus M3007. The sequence goes on along the minus strand of JBJXGO010000271.1, from coordinate 41,534 downwards.
AAAATATGGCCTATTTTATGATTGACCCGCACAGGATAAACTACCTCCTGGCGCTGTGCTTTCAAAGATGCCAATCCACTCAGGACTGCCAGGGCTAGCAGTAGCAATTGTTTCATTAGAAAGGCGGTTTTTAAAAGATTATGGCTGTTAAAGGGCCTGTCCTGTACATTCAATTCTGAGCCACACTTCCTTGAACAAAAAAATGTACCCCAGCATCATAGCACTTCATCTGCGCCTTGTAAGATAATGTGAAGGTCATTTAGACTGTCGGCAGCTTGGTCTTGAACCCGCATTTTGAAGGTATGTTTTTGACCCTTGGCATTGAGCAACTCAGCCAAGTCCCGTTTGAAGTCTTTCTGGGTGAAGACGGCAATTTTGTTGCCCGGCAGCACTGCGAGCATTTTGTTATCTGAGGAGGGGCTGAAACTAAATTTTGACCAATCTCGGTATGGTAGCGCAGCTACTGTGCGGCCATCTCCTGTAACGAGGTAAACGATCACTTGATCTTTAACCAGGTCATATTCAGGGCCAAAATCAAAGTCGGCAGTCAACTGAACAGCGTCTTCTTTTTTCCAAAGGATGTCGTAGTTGTAAATGCCAAAGCCCTGTACCTCCATACTGCGACGGAATTGAGCTTGTCCAGATATTATGGCTTCTTTTTCTTGAAGCATGGCCATTCTTTGTTCGTAAACTTTGCTCAGGCTGTCGTGGCGGGCTTGAGCTTTTGCAAAGTCATCCTGGCCGGGTCGTTTAACTTCCGTCCGGAAAACCGTATCGCCGCGCCACTCGAACCGATAATGGTTTCCAGAAAGCCGCGTAATTTTTTTCTGCGTCCAGGTACCTTTCCATTTGTCACTGGCCACCCATGTGTTCTGATCCAAAGATTTGGCCGGATCGTCACCCGCATAGGTCAATACAACTACAGGCTCCCGCAGCAACTCAGGGCAGCAATCAACGTTGATCTCTCCTTTTTTATAACTGTAACCATTATAGGTGCGCGGTTTGCCCGATTGATTGCCAATGAATTGCTTCAATTGTTTGGTTTCCCGCTTCAAATCATTGATTTCCTTCTGAATTGCCGGACTGGGTGGCACGTTTACGCGCACGGCGTCAGGGGTGGAACCTTTGTTCTCCCAATTGCCGGTCCGCTGATTGAAAACCCAAAAATCGTAAGATCCACTCACCTCTGAAATAAGATTGACCTTAATGGTTTTGCCTGCTGCCAGCGCAACTTGTTTGCCACCACACCAGCCTTGAACTTCAAACATGCCAGCAGTTTGCATCCACTGGGCTTTGTTTTCTCCATCCAAAAAACGCATAGGTATGCCGCTGGCAATTATTTCGTGTGATTTTTTGAACTCGCGGACACGAATTTCAATCATATCTGTTACAAAATGTTGCTCGGAATTTACAATGCTGTTGGCACTAAAAGTCAATGTTGTACCCGAAGGGAGCTTAATGGTAGTATCACGACTGGGGTTAATAACAAAGGTTTGCATGGGCACGTCAATCTCCTTAAAAGGCGGTTTGATCTCATTGCTGACCAATTGTGCCAGCTTGCTGTCGCCAATGGCGCCGCCTGAAAGCGAGTTGTCGGAGTCCCTGGTACTGGCATACCATAGTCCCCCCGCGATGGCCAAGGCACTTACTGCCGCAGTTGCTTTGCCCGCTACCGAGCTCCAAAAACCCGGCGCACTGCCACCCGGGGGTGGAGGTGGAGGGGCTTGATTACCACCACTGTCACTTGAGGTGCCCAGGCCTCCGCCACCGCCGATGGAAAAGATAAATCCTGTATGACGTAATTCCATACCCGCATCAGCGGTAGTAGCGTGGGTAACAACTTCGATATTCTCCTGAAGCACGATCTCTTTTCGGTCTGGTGAGCCATCCTCAGATTTAATGACCACAGTGACTTTTATCCAAAGCTCGAAAGTGCCTTCCAAAAGCGGTTTAACAAAAAAGAGCCACTCTGTATAGTCTTCTTGCTCAACCTTTTGCATTGTGCTATTAATTTCTCGCACTACAAACACCTTTTCCTCGTTGGGGTCCAATAATTCCACTTCCATGCGCTCTTCTATGCGTCGTATGGATTGGATATGAGTGCCACTTCCCTGGAAAAAATTCTCCAGGAGGTATTTTTCGTCAAACGCTAAACGTACCACGCATTTTTTTTCCGTGTTAACCTGCATCGTGTGCGGAATGGCGTAAAGTACGCTTCCCGTTTTGCTCTTCTTGGCGGGAGCGGCAGCCGGGGCATAGGAATGGGCATCTGTTGGAGCAGGGCGGGCTGCGGACAGGTCCAAGTCGACCTCCGAGAGAATATTAATGAATTCGAGTACGGAATTGCGAAGTTTTTTTTCTTTTCGGATAAGGGTATCCAAATCCTCCACACCGCCCATACGCAGGGCTTTCAACGCACTTAAATCAGCAGACAATAAAATGTGAAGATTGATTTTGTCCGAAGCAGTAGGCGCAATGATTTGGCGAAGCAATTCAAGGGTCTCCTCAATTTTATTTGCACGAAGCAGTTCTTGAAGTTTGATCTTGGGGTCGAAGGCCTGTGAAGTATCCATAGAAAGGCTGTTTTTTTTGGAGGTGCGATTATTAATGCGGGAGGTATAGCGCGCAAAAATAATGTATTAAAGGGTATGTTGATACTACTTGTAGCTACTTTTTTGTTTTTGCAATATATATTTTGTAAAATACCTGAATATGGATCGTTGGGAGAATCTGAAAAGGTTGCCTTGTGAAAGGCTTTCCATACTTTTGCAGCTTCTTTGCGAACTGAAGTTCGCACTACTTGACTTTATGCAAAAAATCCTTATTCTCGATTTTGGATCCCAATATACACAACTCATCGCGCGACGGGTACGTGAGATGAATGTCTATTGCGAAATTGTTCCATACAACAAGATGCCCGAACTGTCCGATGATATTCAAGGGGTTATCCTCTCCGGGAGCCCTTTTTCAGTGCGCTGGGAAAACGCCCTTAGGTTGGACTTGAACCAGATTGCAGGCAAAAAGCCCTTACTAGGCATTTGCTATGGCGCACAATTGATGGCCGATTTTTTCGGTGGCGAAGTAGCTCAATCCTCCAAACGCGAGTATGGAAAGATCATGCTCCAGCACCATGCACCCAATGATCCCTTTTTTGCGGGTATTTCGAAACGTTCGCAGGTGTGGATGAGTCACTCGGATACCATCGTAAGCATGCCCGAAGGTTTTGAAGTGCTGGGCAATTCAGACACGATCCCTTATGCGGCCTTCCGTTCTGTGGAAGGAAAATTTGCCCAGCCAGTTTACGGTATCCAGTTCCACCCCGAAGTATTCCATAGCCTGGAAGGATTCGAGATTTTGAAAAATTTTGTCCACGATATCTGTGGATGTGCAGGCGATTGGACGGCCCAGCATTTTGTGGAAGAAACCATCGCATCCTTACGCCAGCAAATTGGGAATGAGAAGGTTATCATGGCACTTTCAGGCGGGGTAGACAGTACTGTGGCTGCAACGTTACTTCACCGGGCTATTGGAGAGCGCCTGTTTTGCTTCTTTATTGACAATGGTTTGCTCCGTAAAAACGAATATCAGGAAGTGCTTGAATCTTACAAAGGGATGGGGCTTAATATCGAAGGAGTTGATGCCAAAGACCGGTTCTACAAAGCACTCGCCGGCATAAGCGATCCTGAACAGAAACGAAAAGTCATCGGAAAACTTTTCATAGATCTTTTTGAAGAAGAAAGTGAGGCGCATCCTGATTTTCAATGGCTTGGACAGGGCACTATTTACCCGGATGTGATTGAATCCGTCAGCGTACATGGCCCTTCTGTAACCATAAAAAGCCATCATAATGTGGGTGGATTGCCTGAAAAACTAAAACTGAAGATCGTGGAACCCTTGCGCTCGCTTTTTAAGGATGAAGTACGTAGGGTAGGCCGGGAACTGAATGTCTCGCCTGGTATTCTTAACCGTCACCCGTTCCCGGGCCCGGGACTGGGTATTCGTATTCTGGGTGATATTACGCCTGAAAAAGTGCAAATTCTCCAGGAAGCCGACGCAATTTTTACCTCCAAACTTCGTGAACACAGTTTATATGATGAAGTGTGGCAGGCAGGCACTATCCTTCTCCCCATCCAATCGGTAGGCGTTATGGGTGACGAACGCACCTATGAAAAAACGATCGCCCTACGAGCCGTAAGTTCTACCGATGGTATGACAGCCGAATGGAGCCGACTTCCACATGAATTCCTCGCAGAAGTCAGCAGCGAGATCATCAACAATGTGAAGGGCATAAATAGGGTGGTTTATGATATTTCAACCAAGCCACCTGCCACGATTGAATGGGAATGAAACCAAAGGTGAAAATTTGCTGTATCAGCAGTTTGTTCGAAGCAAAAACGGCCATAGACTTTGGCGCCTCAGCCATTGGGCTTGTTGGACAAATGCCGAGCGGCCCCGGGGTCATTTCAGATGAATTGATCGCAGAGATTGCAAGCAGCGTCCCGGTCAATATCGACACGTTTCTACTTACCAGTAAAACAGTAGCGCAAGCCATTGTTGCCCATCAAAAAAAGGTGCTGGCTAATACCATTCAAATCGTAGATTCCTTGAAATCAGGGACTTATGCTGAAATCAAAAAGGCACTGCCGGATGTAAAACTCGTGCAGGTCATTCATGTTGTTGGAGAGGAAAGTTTGGATGAAGCCCAAAAAATAGCGCCACATGTGGATTATATCCTACTTGACAGCGGCAATCCAAATCTAGCGGTAAAAGAGCTTGGTGGTACTGGCCGCACCCACAATTGGACCATCAGCCGTCGGATTGTTGAGTCAGTGTCAGTACCTGTTTATCTTGCGGGAGGCTTGCGGGCAGACAATGTGCGGGCCGCAATTGAAACTGTGCAACCGTATGGCCTGGACCTTTGCAGTGGAGTGCGCAGCGAGGGCAGGCTGAACCCTAATAAGCTGGAAAAATTCTTTGAGGCGGTTAGAAGTTAAATGGAAATGGGTCTTTCGATTTACATTTGCAACGAAAGCAACGAACGCATGCTATCAACCGTTTTTCAGGAAAACTGTTAAGATGAAAAAATCGTCCATTGTCTATAGTACGTTGCTGACAGCCTTTTATTTGCTGCTCCTGAATCAGGGCTGCTGCTATTCTTTGAAAGGCATTTCAATCGATCCGGATGTAAAAACATTTTTTGTTCAAATTTTTGAAACCGAGGCAAGCAATGCCCCTCCCACCCTGGCATTAGAATTTACCGAAAGGTTGAAAGATAAAGTTCGGCTAGAAAGTCGCCTGACTTTGAAAAATACCGATTCAGATGTAGAATTTGCGGGAAAAGTGGTTGATTACAGGGTAATTCCTGTTGCGCCAAGGCCAGGTGAAGTAGTAGAGCTCAACCGATTGGAGGTAGGAGTAAGCGTCTTGTTCATTCACAACAAAAACGACAAAAAGAGTTGGCCTAGCCCTCGAACATTCCGACATTTCGCAGAATTCAACAATACTGTTGATTTGCTGAGTGTCCAGGATCAGTTGCTTCGAGAGACGATTTTCCCACAAATACTTGAAGATATCTTTAATGCAGCTTTCAATGATTGGTAGCGGGCAATCCCCAAATCAACAAATCTACATGTAAAATTGACACAGGAACGATTTGCTCAAATTATTGAGGATCCGGCATTGCTCCGGCGCATTAGCTACGAGGAATTGAAAACCCTCGCGTTGGCCTATCCCTACGCGCACAATTTGCGCACGCTGCTTGCCTTGAAATCCAGTCAGATCGACCACCCTGATGCTTTACGCAACCTCGCCACCGCTGCTGCCTATGGCCTTGACCGCACGAAGCTTTTTTTGCTTATCGCACCACAAGTCATTGTCCCCCAACAGATTTTAGCGCCAGAAGAAGTACTCGAATTAAAACCAATCGAGACAGTAAAAAGAGAACTGGAAGCGCTCTCCCCAGTTGTGGTACGGGAAGAAAAAAATCTGGAAGCGATGCCACCGGTAGAAGTAATGGCAGCCACAGTATCACCCGTAAACGAAACTTCAAAGGAAGAACCAAGGGATGAACTGCCCTCCTCAGAAGCCCTTAAAACAGAAATCGAACCATCGGGTTCTGCTCCTGATCTGGATGACTTTGGAGAAAATGAGCTTGTTGAACTGAACCCTGCTGAATCCATTGAAGTGTCAACGGCATCAATTGCCCCGGTTCGCCAAACATTTTCAGAATGGATCGGAAATTTCAGGCCGCCCGTATTGGTGACTAGAGCAGCTCCTGCAATTATACCTGAGGCGGCTCCCTTCCACGAAGAAAGAACGGAAGAATCAATAAAGACTTCAGGCATTGCCCAACAATTGGCCGAGCGCAGTGTGGCTGAAAACCAGGATGTTATTTCCGAAACGCTTGCCAAACTTTACGCCAAACAAGGTTACCGGGACAAATCTGCCCAGATGTATGCCCGACTTGCTTTGTTATTTCCAGAAAAAAGCGCGTACTTTGCCGCCGAAATTGACAAACTTAAAAAATAGGCGTTCATGTTATCCATTCTAACAGTTTTTATCGCATTGGTGAGTGTATTGCTGATAGCGGCAATTTTAATTCAAAATCCGAAAGGCGGAGGCATTGATGCCAGCCTTGGCGGTGGCCAGGCACAACAACTTTTCGGCGCAGCGCGATCCACAGATTTTGTAGAAAAAGCTACCTGGGTACTTGCTGGTGCACTTATTGTGCTTTGTATCGTAGCAGTACTCACAGTTGGAACAGGCGGTGCCGGTACAGAGGATGCACCTGCTCAGATTCCGTTGCAATCTGCTCCAAACGAGTAAGTTATTAAAAATTTCTCTACAAAATAATTAGCGGCTGTCTTCTTGGGGGTTCTGGTACAACTTGAGCAACCAAGGAGACAGTCGCTTTTTATTGAGGGCATTTACCAAGATTCACAGTCAACATTCTTGACTATTTCAAGGTTCTTTCTACATTGGGCAAAATTTCATCTCTAGTATTTGCCCATTTTTATGAAAGAAATCGCTACCGGCTGCATTTGCCTGCTTTTTGTTCCCTGCGCCCTTTTTTCCCAGGTCCTTTTCCAGCAATTTCCAAAACCCTTCCAACTCTACCCACGGAACCTGGCTTCCAATACCGCCCAGGTACATTTAAGCGGAACTGCTGCCGCGAGTCCTGACAGCCTGATATTTACGTTGGAAAAAAGTGACGGAACCTTGGAAACCAAGGCTTTATCGTTATATGACCTGACTGGCAACCAATTCCACCTGAGTTTTGAAATTGAAGCGGGATTGTGGAGTTATGATTTCAAGGCAGAGAGAAAAAGCGCGAATAATCTTCTTTTGCTTAAGGAGGCTGGTAATGTTGTAACCGGGGATGTTTTTGCGGTACAAGGCCAGTCCAATGCCCAGGCTATTGCCTATAATGGGAATGCCAATGTATGGCAAAACAATTTTGTGCGCGCCTTTGGCACATCGAACCCTGAAGTTTTTGACAATGAAAACTGGTATATTGCTGAAGGGAACGGCTATTTTTCAGCTGGTGCCATAGGGCAATGGGCTTTGCGCATGGGGTTTTTGTTGCAAGAAAATCTTGGTATCCCGGTTGCCATAATCAACGGTGCCGATCCTGGCAAGCCAATCGAGTTTTTCCAAAGGAACGATACCCAGCACAACGACCCCGCCACCAATTACGGCCGTTTGTTCCAAAGGCTCTTAAATGCCGGACTAACCGATAATATCCGCGCTATGATATATTATCAGGGTGAGTCTGATGGCAATCGTGCCGACATTCATAAAGCCCTTTTTGAAGCCCTGCACGCTGATTGGGAAGAAAATTTGCCCAATATTGAAGGCTATTATGTAGTACAGGTAAGAGAAGGCTGTGGCTCCCCAAGTTTGCAGCTGAGAGCATATCAACGGGCTTTTGAAGATTACCTGCCCAACACCTACGCCGTCACCGCCAATGGCATTAACGGACATGACGGTTGCCACTATAATGTGTTGGGTTACAAGGCACTGGGTGAAAAAATTTACAAACAAATTTCCGCCAACCTCTATAACGCTCCCACGGGAGAACAAACCAATATTCAGGCACTTAGCGCAAGTTTCAGCAATGAAATGAATTCGCAAATCACGGTCATTACGGATGCCCTTTCCGCTTTGACAGCAGAACCGGGAAGTGCTGCGGACTTCAGAATCCATGGTGCATCTGCTACAGTAATTGGAATTCAGGTTGACAGCAACAAATTGATTTTGGAATTGGATCAAGCAGTGAACCTGCCCAATACCAGTTTGTCTTACGGAGGCCATGCGGGCGACGATGCCTGGGTGCTCAATGCGGATGGCCATGGATTGTTTACTTTTTATAACCTGATGATTGACAATTACCATGTCCTGCCCAATTTTAATATTCCAGGTATCATGTCAGGTTCTGGCAATTGTTTGTTGCTGGATGGGTCAAATGACTTGGTTTATGTGGGTTCCGTGCTGAACAGCTCTTACACAAAAGAAGCATGGGTAAGCTGGCAGGGAGGTAGCAACATTATTTCAGGGGCTGCAAACACCGCCTTTTGGGCGCCCAATGGCCTTTTGGCTGCCGGACACAATAGTGCCTGGTTTCAGGTAGCTGATACTAAAGTTTTGCCACCCAATCAATGGATCCATGTAGCGGTAAGTTACGATGCTGCTATCGGAGAAATGATCCTGTACAAGAATGGTGAAGTGGTAAGCCAAGCCCAAAATGTTCCGCCCCATAATGACCCGGTTGTGTACATTGGTTCGTTCGCAGGCTTCTACACATTTCAAGGCAAAATCGATGAGGTGCGAATCTGGGACAGGGCGCGAACTATCGAAGAGATCAGGGCCAATATGTGCAAAAAATTGCAAGGAGCCGAACCCGGATTGTCAGCATATTTCCGTTTTGACGAAACGGCGGGTGGCATTGCGCCCAATGTTACGGGTGGGCCAGGCGGACAGCTCATGAACTTTCAGGGCATTGGCTTAAATGAAGCCTGGGGGCGTTCTGCTGCCCCAATTGGGACGAATAGCAGCTTTGCCTATACCAATGCAGATGAAGTAAGTTTGAAAATTGCCTCCGGCGACAGTTTGGTTTTGTCATCATCTGAGGGCTCGGATTTTGTACACCTGTATTTCGTGGAAGAATTACCCAATGTGGTAGAGCCTGCTGAAGGTTTTGTTTTGGTGGACAATCAGCTGTACTTCGGGATGTACTACTCCCATCAGAGCACCAATGACTACAGCCTGAAATATTTCTATGCCAACAACCCATTTGCATTTGTACAGGAACAAAATTTGGGGCTTCTTCAACGCAAAAACAACGCACAGGCTTTTTGGGAAAAATCCCCTCAATTCCTTGTAGATCAAAACAATAATACCATTGTTGCGCATGGAAGTGTTTATCAGGAATACATCCTGGCACTAACAGATTCAGTTAAAACGCTGCCATTGTCGGCTCAATTGGTGGAAGCACAACCGCTCCTGTGTAGTGGGATAAATAGCGGCGCCATAAACACCATCGTTCAAGGCGGGCAAACGCCTTATACCTTTAGCCTGAACGGTGGTGCTGCCCAGTCTAACGGTTTGTTCACAGGGCTTCCTCCGGGGAGTTATTCGGTCAGTATAGTTGATCATAATGGCGTCAGCACCACCACCAATGTGCTTGTATTGGAAAGTCCTGCTCCGATGGAGGTAATTGTTCAGGTGAATCAAAATAATGCCTCAGTTACTATTGGCGGAGGTACTCCGCCTTATGCATGGACCAGCAATGCGCCAGACCCAAATTTGCAAAACCTGCCAAATGGGATCTATATTTTGCAGGTAACCGATGCCAATGGATGCTCATTCAATACGGCATTTTCCATTGATCATCAACCGTTGATCTGCTCTGCTTCATTATTAGACCTTGACCCCTGCGATGGTTTGGCCGATCTTGTGCTTGTGGCCCAAGGGGGAGAGCCACCTTATCATTATAGCCTCGATAACGGTGTGATACAGGCGGCCAACACTTTTCAGGATTTGATTTCAGGCAATTATTCGGTTGTTGTATTTGATCAAAGTGGGCAAATGTTCGAATTAACCGCCATCGAGATAGAATTGCCTTCAGTACTAACGGCATTTGCAGGAATAAGCGGGTCATCCATTGCGGCTGTTCCAATGGGCGGGACGATGCCCTATAGTTACAGTTTGAATGGCGGGCAGGCCCAACCAGACAGTGTTTTCGCCAACCTTCTTCCAGGTGATTATTCCATTGTGGTTACCGATGCAGCAGGGTGTACCGCAAGTGTTTCCGGAACCATCCTTACCAATCGAACTTTAGCACCCAGCGCTGCATTTTCTTTAAGCCTTAGCCCAAATCCAAGTTCGGGAGCTATTATATTAAGCGGAATAAATGCTTCTCAAACGATCAGCATTACTATTCTGGACATGCAGGGAAGCATCTTACAAACTATTGAAATCCAAACCATTGAGGGAGTTTTTTCAAAAAAAATCGATCTTTCAGAACAGCCTAATGGTATCTACCTGCTTCAGGTAAAAGACGAAGAACGTTGCTTGATCATGCGGGCGGCAAAACTTAGATGAGAAAAAAAATGGTTGCCATTTATCCTGGCAACCATTTTTACAAAGTCGTATGCCTTGAGAAACTACTCGTCGTCGTCGTCATTTTTACGACGGGTATAGCCGGAGTCTTCCATGGATTCGTTGTCTATTTCCCAATCGTCACCACTGGCGTGTGTGGGGCGCTTACCATTCGTGAGACGCACTTTGTCGCCGATGGGTTTGCCTCCAGGGCGGTCTTCTGAATCCAGATCAAATGAATCGCCAGTTTCAATACTGCTTGCAGTAACAGGTCGGGTGCTTGAATTTGATATTGCCTTGCCGTCCATGCTTTTAGTGGCGTGAGGTACCAGACGGAGGCGTTCTTTCCTAATAAGTTCGCCTGTTACGGTACAAATACCATAAGTTTTGTTCTGAATGCGGAGCAATGCGTTTTTCAGGTCTTGAACAAAACGCAGCTGGCGTTGCAGCATCCGCTGAAGCATTTCAAGGTCGGTATGGGCAGTACTATCGTCATACCAATCCCCACCTTGTTGGTTAAAGCCATTCTCGTTGAGGTCGGCAATTTGCTTTTCTGTTGTGCTGAGTTCGTTTTGCGCTTGAACAAGTCGTTCATCAACAATTGCTTTGAACTCCTGTAAATCCTCGTCGCTGTAGCGCACTTTTAGTTCGTTCGACATGGTGAGGTGAATTTTTGAAATAATGTTAAGTGTTTCTGCCAACTTCCAGGCGCTTGCCTGGCAAGAATGGCGAGGTTGTTCAGGTAAGTTTAGGGCGGCAAAATTAGCCCAATTTGTAATGTTCAAAAGGGTAAAAGGAAAAAATACTTGAAATTGATTAAGACAACCCTTCAAAGGCCTCCTCATTGGTGTTACTTTTTATACTTTTGCGGGCCAGTTTTATCTCCAGAACCCATGTTTTCCGGTCCCTCGAATCTAATAAGCAACATGACATCCATGCCCGCTGCCAAACGCGCCAAAAGCACCACCACTTCCAACTTTACTGAAGATTTTCGTCAAGAGGTATGGCGCGACTTTCGAATTTGTTGCCTTAGCAGAGAGGCAAGCGTTATCGCGCGCAAGGAGGTACTGACCGGCAAAGCCAACTTTGGCATTATAGGCGATGGCAAGGAGGTGGCGCAGGTTGCCATGGCGCGTGCCTGGCGCAAAGGAGATTTTCGTTCCGGTTATTATCGGGACCAAACCTTGATGCTTGCGCTTGAGTTGATGACCCTGGACGAATTTTTTGCACAACTTTATGGCGACCCTTACCAAGACCCATTTTCAGGCGGGCGACAGATGAATTGTCATTTTGCAACGCGCTTTGTGGACGATGCAGGCAATTTCCTCGACTTGAAAAATCGTTTCAATATTTCAGCCGATATAGCGCCGACTGGCGGCCAAATGGCGCGCGGGCTTGGATTGGCTTTTGCCAGTAAAAAATTTCGCGAAACCCCTGCGCTTTGCGGAGAACTCAGTGAGCATGGCAATGAAGTGGCATTTGTAACTATAGGGGATGCCTCTACTTCCGAAGGAGCTTTTTGGGAAACTATCAATGCGGCCGGTGTGCTTCAGGTGCCGCTTGCAATCAGCGTATGGGACGACGGCTACGGAATATCCGTGCCTAAAAAATTTCAAACCACCAAAGAGAGTATTAGTGAGGTGCTGGCGGGATTTGAAGCGGACTCGGAACGCGATACGAATGGAATCAGTATTCATAAAGCCAAGGCCTGGGATTACCCTGCATTATGTCAACTTTATCGGGATGTAGTGGGCGAAATTCGTGTAACACACCGGCCCGCGGTATTACATATTCAGGAAGTTACCCAACAACTCGGCCATTCTACCAGCGGCGATCACCGCAGGTACAAATCGCCGGAACGCCTGAAATTCGAGGAAGAGTTTGATTGCAACCACCGCATGGCTTTGTGGATGATTAGCAGTGGAATTGCGACCAAAGAAGAAATTGAGGAGATAAAAAAAGAAGCAAAACACGAGGCCGTCGAGGCTGCTCAGCGTGCTTTTCGTGGGTATCACAACAAGGTGGCTGAGTTGAAAAATGAATTGATGGGCATTTTAGGGAACCTTTCGGCTCACTCGATGCTGGAAGAATTGAAACAAAAACGCGAGCCGCTGCGGTATGAACTGTTGCAAACTGCTCGTAGAGCGCTACAAAGTATCCCGACACCTAATGAACAAACTGCTGCGCTTGAGCAATTTATAAGTCGGGAACAATCAGAGGGCAACACGATCTATTCCGATAATTTGTTGAGCCAATCCGGTAAATCGCCGCTAAATGTACCGGTAGAAAAAGCCCAATATTCCAAAGAATCATCGGAAAAAGACGGATACGAAATTTTAAATGCCTGTTTCGACGCCAATTTTGCCAGAATGCCCGAGCTCTTTGTTTTTGGTGAAGATGTGGGCCATATCGGCGATGTAAACCAGGGAATGCGCGGAATGCAGCAAAAATATGGCTCTGAGCGCGTGTTTGACACTGGTATTCGGGAATGGACCATCATGGGTCAAGCCATTGGATTGGCCATGCGTGGGCTTCGTCCAATTGCCGAAATACAATACCTCGACTACCTGCTCTACGGGCTTTCCCCACTTTCAGACGATCTCTGTACCCTGCGTTGGCGCTCTAACAATCAACAAGTTGCGCCTGCCATCATCCGTACCCGCGGGCATCGGCTTGTGGGTGTTTGGCACAGTGGTTCGCCCATGGGCATGATGCTCGGCTCCTTGCGTGGTATGCACATTTGTGTGCCGAGAAACATGACCCAGGCTGCAGGCATGTACAACACGCTGTTGCGCGGCGATGATCCTGCCATTGTAGTAGAAGTGTTGAATGCTTACCGAATTAAAGAGCAGTTGCCTGATAATGTTGGCACATTTACAGTGCCACTCGGCATACCTGAAGTGTTGCGTGAAGGCTCGGATTTGAGCATCATCACCTACGGGGCCTGTGTCCGCGTGGCAGAGCAAGCCTCGGAAATACTGGCCCAAAAGGGCATTTCCATTGAAATTGTGGACATTCAGACGCTCCTGCCCTTTGATATTAACAATATATGTGTGGACAGCTTGAAAAAAACAAGCCGCGTTATTTTCCTCGATGAAGATTTTGAAGGCGGTGCTTCGGCATTCCTTTTACAACAAGTGCTGGAAAAACAAGGAGGTTACCGCTGGCTCGATTCAGCGCCTGTCACACTTTGCGCAAAACCCCACCGGCCAGCTTACGGACAGGATGGTGATTATCATTCCAAGCCTCAGGTGGAGGATGTGTTAGAGACCGTGATAAGGATGATGCGAGAGGCGGGCTTGTAGGGCGCCTTGTGCTTACACTTGGTTTGTGTCTCTTAAATCCTTATTTTTGTTGCCAAAATCATTCTGACATGACAGCAGAAGCGCAAAAATTGACCTTAATACAAATGATTTTATCACTTCAAGACTATCAGGTTTTGGACAAAATTGAGCAGTTGCTCAAAACGAATGGGGTGAAAGCAAATGGCTCAGCCATGCCTGAAACCGAGCCTCCCTTGAAAAAGCGGAAGGCGGGTTTCGCCAAAGGGATGACCCTTTACATTGCCCCGGATTTTGATGACATGCCACCAGGTTTTTAGGAATATTTGGCAGTATACTGACCCCGAAACTCATGTTACCCTTTCTGACCTTTTCATGGAAAAACGAAAACGCCCAGCACTGCCACTTGACGCCCCGCCTCAGGAGAAATATGATAATTTGATTTTGACGTTTTTTGAGGAGTGGCAGGAATTCGATGGCGACAAAATTGATTTCAAAAAATTGCTCCAAGCAGTTGATGTAAATCATTTAGGGTTTCTGAACCGAGATGAGTTGATCTTGTATTTATCTTCTTTGTGTGGAGATGAACTTATTGCGCCTTCTCCCAAAGATTGGGATACTTATGGGGCAGGTAAAATCCCTTTTAAACCTTATGTTTCATTCAAAGGGCTCAACTATTGCCTCAAGATATCTGGCAAGGACTCCAATAAATGCTTCGTTGCAATGTCTTTCAAGGCCGAGATGGAATCTTTCTACAATGAAGGAATCGTCAAAGCCATCGAAGACAACAACTTCCGCCCCATCCGAGTGGACAAGGAGCACACGGAAAACGAGCAGACCATCAACGACTTTATCATCGCGAGCATTAAGCAATCAAAATTTTGCATTGCTGATCTGACACACCAACGAAATGGGGTGTATTTTGAGGCCGGTTATGCGCTGGGACGAGGACTAAAAGTCATTTACACCTGCAAAAGAGACGACCACGAAAATGTGCATTTTGACCTTAAAACCATGCAGACCATACTTTACGATACCCCCAAAGAATTGCATGAGGCTTTGTCTTGGAAAATTCAAGCCTTCATTATGGATTGATATTCAGTACATTTGTAGTTCACTACCAAATTGAGATTTATGGAATATTCGTTTTCAAACTTCCCCCGTATAGTCGTGAGTCAAGAGATATGCATGGGCAAACCTCGTATCAAAGGCACCCGCATCCCAGTAAGTTCGGTGTTGGCTTATTTGGCTGGTGGAATGAGTGTGGAAGATTTCTTGAAGGAATTCCATTGGGTAGCGAAAGAGGATGTCTTGCAGGTTTTAGCGTTCTCTTCTTTTTTGGCAAATGACCAGGTAATCCCGCTCGAAAAGGTTGCCTAATGAAATTCTTATTGGACGAAAATATGCCGCCATCGCTGGCTAGGTTGTTACAAAATGTCGGTTTTGAGGCTCGACACGTAAATGAAATAGGCTACAACAACACCCCAGATTTCAAGATTTCTGAATTTGCTGCAACTTCAGGAGAAATTATCATTACTCACGATACTGATTTTGGCACTATACTCGCTCTGACAGGAAGCGAACGACCTTCGGTTCTATTATTCAGATGGAAGGTAATTTCTGCTCAGACCTTTTTTCAATTCCTTGTTACCCATCTTCCACAATTTGCGGAAAACCTAATTGCAGGTTCTTTAATTGTTGTTGATGAGCAAAAAATCAGGATTAGAAATCTTCCGCTGCAAATTTGAAACTATTCCTCAAATAACAAAATCCGCCAATACTCGAATCCACAACAATGATCAAACTCTCTTCCTTCCCCGCTGAAGCCCCCAAAGGCCTCAAAAAGAAAGGCTTAGCGGAAGAAACCGCCCAACTCATTGAGCGGTTGGGCGAGCTCCAGAATATCATGTATGCTGAGGGCAAATACTCCATGCTCGTTATTTTGCAAGGCATGGATGGAAGCGGTAAAGACGGTGCCGTTCGCAATGTGTTCCACCACTGCACGATCGCTGGTTTGGACCTGGTGAGTTTCAAAAAACCGACAGAAGAGGAATTCGCCCATGATTTTCTCTGGCGCGTACATCGTTGGGCGCCTGAAAAAGGCATGACAACAATTTTCAATCGCAGTCACTACGAGGATATCCTGATCCAGCGCGTACACAACTGGATTGATATGGAGCGTGTAGAAAAGCGCATGGCAGCCATCAATGCATTTGAAGACCTGATCCAGTTTGACAACAACACCTTGATCTTCAAGTTTTATATGCACATTTCATTTGAAGAACAAGGCATACAACTACAACAACGGATCGACGACCCAACCAAATACTGGAAGCACAACGACGGGGATTGGGAGGAACGGAAACTTTGGGACAAATACATGGAAGCCTATGAATATGTCCTGAATAAAAGCACCACACCCTGGCATGTTTGTCCGGTGGACAATCGTTGGTATCGCGATTATTTTATGGCAAAGACAATCGTGGACAGGCTGGAGCAATTAGATATGAAACTTCCTGTACCCCATTGACCACATCAAAAAATTGACCACAGGGATCAATTTCGCCTCCCTCCGGCAGGATCGGGGTAAACCTCCAATCTCCTGCGGAGCCTGAATTCAAAATCAAAGCGGGCATAGGCCTGAAAGGCAATATTGGTCATACGGGATTGCCGTTTTATTTTGTCGGTCATATCGAGCTCTCCAAGCGCTTCAATGCCAGCCGTAATTTGGTCGTCCACCCCAAAAGTTTTACCTACGCCCACACGCAATGAAAATAACCTGCCTGTTTGAGGGCCTAATGGCTTTTCAGGGGCAAAATAGGTGGCCATGTTTTCCCTGATGGTTTTGTCTCCAATACTGTTGACCAGGGTTTTGTTCCCAAAGCCCATGTCTTTGACAAATTTATATCCGCCAAAAGCGGTAAGAAAATAATCACTGTCGCCCAAATCAAAATTTTTCCCAAGTGCAATAGTCGCTCCATAAGCCATTTTTTCATAGGTAGAGGGCGAACTCATGGCTTCTGCAATGATCATCAAGGGCCATTCCCGAAAGCGTAAACTTGCCGAAAAGCCCATACGTGGCTGAAAATAATCATACCTCAGCTTGTTTCCTTCTTCGTATTGCTCCCAGGTATATTCAAGCTGATAGGTGTTCCAAATCCGTTGCTTGGTGACTAAATAGTCGTTTTGGAGATTTGACGCCTTAAAATTCGTGTTGTGGAATAATTGAGAACCTCCGAGGTTCATTCCAACAGAAAAATGGAATTGGGCAAAAATAATTTGCGAAAACAGCATGCTTGCTGTAAGGATGGCGTATTTCTTTACCATAAAAATTGGGATGAGTGGGTGAAAATGAAAGATCCACCGAGAGCGAGCGGGATTAATTGTCGTTCTTCTAGACGCTAATTGAAAGCAAAGTTACATTAAACAACAATCATTCCATATAAAAAATTACTTATTGAAGTCAGGAGACATGAAGGAGGGTTTTCTAAACAATACCTTAATGCACTTGCTTAGTGTTTCGTTAAAGGGGGGGCGTGCGCGGCAATAATTATGGATTGATGGGCATTTATGGGCCAACCGATTACAAACGGGTTGTTCCGGTTCCCGTATAGTTTCATCTATTAAATCTTTGTTATTATGAAAAACGCTGTTTTGAATCTCGTCGCCTTTCTATTGCTGGCCTCCGCCTTTGTCGCTTGCAAAAAAGAAAAATCCTTCAAGGACGAGCTCGTTGGGCATTGGGTTTCCACGCAAGTTTCTGTTGGGGGGGTAGATGCTACGGCGTCTTATTCTTTCGACCTAAAACTGGAAGGAAGCCAGGAATTCAGTCTTGACGTGACAACTACCGTACCGCTTACTGGAAAATCAACCCAGTCTTTCAGCGGGGATTGGACAGAAGACCAAACCAAACAGGATGTAACGCTTCATTACACTAATGGAGATGAAAAGACCTGGGACATCAGTGCCCTTTCCGAGGCAAGCCTGACTGCAGAGCTTATCGAAAACAATACTCGATACCAGGTGAAATTTGAACGACAATAAGTTTAGAAGTGTGTTGAAATTCAACTGATTCTGGCAAACAATCATCTTAACCAGAACTCCATCCACGCAAAAAAGACACTCAGAGCAATCGGAGTGGCTTTTTTGTTTTTATCGCAATAATGTCACATCTCCTTTTTCTTGTCCAGCTTGCCCATTAGTAAGTTGATAATCAATTACATAGACATAGACATCTGAAGGTAGTGCATCGCTCCCCACCAATTTGCCGTTCCATGCTTCTGCGGGCGATTTTGACTCAAACACCATATCGCCCCAGCGTGTGAAAATGCGCAAGTGATATTGTACAAAAATGGCGCCTTTGAAAACCGGCCTGAACAAATCGTTGCTGCCATCGCCATTAGGAGTAAACGCATTAGGGACGCTGAATTTAATTTCATTAACTACAATCCTCAGGCTGTCTGTTACTGTACAGCCGGTTGAATCTTGGCCGGTTACAATGAACAGGGTGGTCGAATCTGCTGTAAAAACAGGATTGGGGCAATTGTCACAGGAGAGACTTTCACCAGGCTGCCATTGGTAATTTTCTGCTCCGGAGGCAAGCAAGGGCACTTGATCGCCCTCATCTGCGATCGTGTCTCCTAATATCACGAGGTTCAATGGAGGAAACAATTGAACAATAAAAGTATCCAAAGTACCATCGCAAATCCCTCCTTGCTGATAAAAAACTTCATATTCTCCGGCGGGCAGAAATTGGACTAAAAGTAGTCCGTCGTCGTCCAGGCAGTCCCCGCAACTTGATGTCCAGGTGCCTCCTGGAAGGCCAGCCGGGTTTAGCTGGATTGGTTCGCTCTTGGGCAAACAAACGTTCAGGTATTGCAAGGTGCCAGGAAAAGGCGGAGCCGCCTTGGTCACTTGAATGCCGCAATCTTCTTTAATGTCAATGATCTGATTAACAGCGATTTGAGTGAAAATACAGGTATTGCCTGAAGGCCATTCGATAACCAGGGAGTCAATAATAGCTGCATCGTCGAAGCCAAAATGTTGGAGCATCGGGTTGGTTCCAGTTGCTGCCGTTTGAGCCGAAATTTGCCGCATTTGCCATGTTGGACTACCGCCCACCTGGGCCTTGGCACGTATTGTAGTCCCTATGGCTGCACGGTTTGATTCTATCCCTATACACTTGATTTCCAACCAGGAACGACAGCTTGTTTTTTCATTTTCATAAAAACGGTCTGGCGAACTGTCGGGTTGAGTAATGTGGAGGTCGAGCCAGCCATCGCGGTTGTAGTCCACCCAAACGATTCCATTGCTGTTGGAGCCATTGGTTTCGGTGGGGAAAATATTCGGGTGGTCGGCTGTTGCATCGCTCAGATTTCCCTGGCCGTCATTCTGCCAAAAACGGCTGTCGGTGCCCCAAAAGCCGATGGTTATCAGATCTAGGTCGCCATCATTGTCGTAATCACCCCAATTGGATGACCAGGAGGTATGGTTGGTTCCGCCGATAGTTTTGGTTGTGAAAGTCCCGTCGTGATTATTTAGGTGCAGGAGATCCTGCCCAAACTGATTGCAAACAAACAGGTCCAGGAAGCCATCGTTGTTCACATCGGCCCAATTGGCCGAACGCCCGTTTTGTTGAATCGTAACAACCTGACCAGCCGTCGTATTTTTGGTAAAAGTGCCGTCTGTATTATTCCGAAAAAGGTGGTTACTGCCGGGTCCCGAAGCACCGATCTGGTAGTTCACCACAAAAAGGTCCTGGTCGCGGTCATTGTCATAATCGCCCCAAAAACCGCCAGATGTCCAGGCCAGGTCGTTTACAATGGCACCTGTCGTCACCTCGCTGAAGGTACCGTTTCCGTTGTTTTTATAAAGTTTGTTTTTCTGGTCATTCCAACGCGGCAAGAAAAGATCAGCCCAGCCGTCATTGTTGTAATCCGCCCAACTGACTGTGCCTTCGAAGGGTTGTGGATTGTTGGGCGTGGCGCCTGAATTGGGGGTCAGCGCAAAGTTGATCGCAGCGTTGTTTTTCCACAACTGATTGATACCGTTGTTATTCCAGGTAGCTGCAATGTAAAGGTCGAGATCACCGTCGTTGTCGTAATCCGACCATCCATGGCGCATGGGATTGTTTTGCGAGCTATTGAGCAAACCTGTGTTGGTGAATGTTTCGTTGCCGTTGTTGAGAAAAATCCCGCTGATGTTCGTGAAGTTTGGAAATGTTCCACCAGATCCGGTCACGCAAACGTCCAGGTGGTTGTCGTTGTCCACATCCACCCACGACACCCCGTTAAGATAGCCCAGGGTGTCAAAAAATGCCAGACCTGGTATCTGTTGAAAAGTGACTTGTGAGAAGGCTAATTTGGGTAAAAGCCAAAGAAACAGGATAGCTGCAATTCTATTCATAACCGAAGAGATTTTTAAACTTTTTCTGTAGTCCTCGAAGGTTTTTAAGCCCGGGAGGGTTCAATGTCTATTGTTTCAATACGGGCAAGATAAGCCCGGAAGCCCTTTCCGGGGCTCGGAGCATCTGAATAGTGCAGGGAATAAAATCCTCATCTTTGGCCTCGTAAATGTTGATAAACTGCTGGGGATTGCGATCTGCAAGTGGGAACCAGCTGCTTTGCACCTGAATCATCAGTTTGTGGCCTGGTAGAAAAGTATGCGAAACGTCGGGAAGTTCAAACTTCACGTTGGTGGCCAGATCGGGTTCAAATGCCTTTGGCGTCTCAAAGCTTTCACGAAATCGGCCTCGGAATATTTCGCCCCGCACCAACATTTGATATCCGCCGAGCGGCACACCATTTTCTTCTCCTTTTAGCGTGTCTGGAAAAACATCAATCAACTTGACCACAAAATCAGCGTCGGTGCTGCTGAGACTTACCCAGAGATCAGCCATCACCGGGCCTGTTACTGTAATGGCCTCTGATAACACATCGGTCTGATACACAAGTACATCTGGTCGGCGGGCCGCAAAGCGCTGGTCGTCACACATGTACTCACGAGTGCGTCCGAGGTGCACATCCTCTGTATAAGGTACAGGTTTGGAAGGCTCGCTTAGATACTGGTCATAAAGTGAGGATGCGTTTGTGGCTGCCGGTTGGGCAGATAATTTGCCTTTGGGCTGGAAATAGAATTTTTTGGGTTCCGTGTTTTTTGGTGGCCAGGCATCATAAGTTTTCCATCGGTTGCTACCTGTTTCAAATACATAGGCTTCCGCCAAATCCATTTTGCCTTGAGATTTCAGGTGGTATTCAAAAAATTTAAACTCAATTTCATCCTGATAAAAATCGCTGGTTTTAGACCCAAAAACAACATTGCCAAGTCGTTCGCCACTGCCACGCGCCCAACCTCCATGCACCCAGGGGCCCATCACGATTGAGTTGGGGTGGGTGCTGGGATTTTGTTTTTCAAGGGCTTTGTAGGTGTTCCAGGCCCCCCAGCAATCCTCAGCATCAAAGAGCCCGCCTACTGTCATCACTGCGGGCATTACGTTTTTGAGGTGTGGGCGCGGGTTGCGGGCTTGCCACCAGGCATCATAATTGGGGTGCGCCATTAGTTCGTTCCAGAATGGAATTTTTCCCATATCAAACTTGGTCGCAAAGTTGCGCAGAGCGCCTGCCTGAAGGTAAAAGTTATAATTGTCGGGGGTATTCCATTTGCTGAACCCGGCTTGGCCTTCAGTGCTTGGTTTGGGGCGAATTTTGCCAAAACCGGAGTAGAATGAAAAACCATCCATCAGCATAAAAGCGCCGTTGTGGTGAAAATCATCCCCGATAAACCAATCCGTAACGGGTGCTTGTGGTGATACCGCTTTGATGGCCGGGTGTCCTGCCAAAATTGCCATCGTTGCATAAAATCCTGGGTATGAGATACCCATCACACCTACCCGGCCATTATTGTTTGGTACATTTTTTAACAGCCAATCTGCCGAATCGTAGGTGTCAGAACCTTCATCCGTTTGTTTTTTGCCCTTTGGAGAGGGGTCAGCACTTGGGATGAAAGGCCGCACGTCCACAAATTCTCCTTCGCTCATATATCGCCCCCGAACGTCTTGAAAAACAAAAATGTACCCTGCCCGAGCGAGTTTCATATTTTGAAAGCCTTGAGGGAAAGAGCCTGTGCCATAGGGCGAACAAGAATAGGGCGTGCGCCGCATCAGGATAGGGTATTGCTTGCTTTGGTCTCTGGGCGCGTAGATACTGGTAAATAACTGCTTCCCATCCCGCATAGGGATCATCACTTCGCGTTTTGTAAAACTGTCGCGGATGAAGGCAGAATCAAGTTGATACTGCTTTTGGGCAGATAGGACCAGTGTAGAAAGGAGGGCAAATAAGAGGATTGAAAAATATCTCATGGTTGTGTTAAGCCGGTTGTAACATTTATGGAGGCTCAAAAGTCTGGCAAGAGTTTGAAAGTTTCATTACACAATTATGACTATTCATCGGTAGAATACAGTCATCCATCGTTTTTGAGCATTAGACTGCAACCTCTTTTACGGAACCTTTGTCTATCGAATCAGCAGAATTTCAAGATTATTTGATTTCGGACCTTGGACAAAATACCATTGATTTATACAAACAGGAACAATTTAAAACAATTTTCTAAGCTTATGAAACTGCAAACACTCCTCTCCTTACTGTTTTTTGTAATCACACTAAACCAAATTCAAGCGAATGATACTACTGCTCCTATCCCTTTTGTGGATGCTGAAAATGTCACGATCAGCAATTCAACCATTTTGGATCCAATTGACATCAAAGTCGTTGTGGCACAAAAGCGCATCTGGCTAATTGCCGACGAAATGCCGATGAGATGCCTTAAAACCCAAATCAAAAATGCCGAGGGCAAAGTAGTGCTCGAAAAATGCTTCACTTCCAAGTCCGCAGATTGGTTCCTTAATATCGAACCATTGCCTAAAGGCGAATACACCTTATATCTGGGTGCAAATCAGGTGGAAAAATTTAAAAAATAACGTACCAAACCATTGCTTTGGGGCAAGACCCCATATAAACGGTTTCCGAAAAGTTCGGGGGCCGTTTTTTTGTGATAGGTGTTATGCCAAAAGAAATTCATCATAATTTTCAGGGGTTACCACGAGTGTCTCTTGAATGGCATATTTTTCCATAAAAGCAGCTGGAAAGCGGACTTTAACCTTTTCCGACCATTTAAATTCAAAAGCCCTGAATTGACCATCTAATTCTTCCACATAATCAATTTCCTGTTGGCTGACTGTGCGCCAAAAATAACTCCTAGCAAAGTTCCGCGCATATTCTATTTGCTTGCGTCGTTCGCTAATCAGATAGTTTTCCCAAAGCGGGCCAACATCCGTTCGGCTTTCCAGCACAGAGAAATTTCCGATTACCGCATTGCGTACCCCGTTATCATAAAAATATATTTTTCGGCTTTTCCGTATTTCATTCGGCTGATTGCGACTTAAAGCAGGCAACCGGAATACGATATATGCCTTTTCTAAAAGGTCAATATACTTTTCTATAGTTTGTGGAGCAGCACCAACGAGTTGACCCAGTTCATGATAACTCACTTCGCTGCCCAGTTGGAAAGCCAAGGCACGCACGATGTTTTCAAGCAAAGCAGGTTTTTGAAGTTGCTCCAGCCGAAAAAGGTCTTTGTAGAGATAGGCGTTTGAAAGCAGGTTCAGCAATTCGCGTTCATTGCCTGGGGAATTGACAATTTCAGGATAACTTCCGAATACCAAACGGTGGTTCCGCATACCCCGTTCATTTATCAGGCCATGGTGCGCCACCAATTCTCCAAATGACAACGGAAGCATCAAATATTCCCATTTGCGGCCTGTCAGTGGTTCACTGGTCTGTTCACTTAGATCAAGTGCTGAGGAACCAGTAACCAGTACCTGCCGCTCAGGCAAATTGTCGTGCATAAGTTTGAGTGTCGTGCCGATACCAGGAATTCGCTGTGCCTCATCAATTATTATTAATTTATTGGTTCCGACAAGGGATTTTAATCGAGACAAGGAGGCTTTTTGGAGGATTTGAACGGTTTCTGGGTCATCTCCATTGAGCCATAGGATTTGGTCGGGATACAGATTGCTTAATCGCCGGGCAAGCGTAGTTTTGCCTACCTGTCGGGGCCCAAGAATTAGAATAGTTTTGCCCCCAAAAAGACGCTGTTGTACGGTCTGATCTAATATCCTTTGTATCATTTTTTAATAGTTTGAATACAAAATTACCATTTTTTTAAATCAAATTTTAAAAAAAAGGCCATTTTTTTAAAATCAACTTTAATGTTCGCCCATTTATTCATATTCGTTCAAAATCCTACTGCCCGTGCTGTCGGTCTGGTCTTTGCCGCCCAAGGGTTGCTATTTGGCACCTGGGCAGCGCTTATTCCATTCGTCAAACACAAATTTGGCCTTGATGAGGCCCAATTGGGGCTCTTGTTGCTCTCGCTCCAGGGAGGTGTTTTGGTCATGAACCCGTTTACTGTTCCAATTCTGCACAGGTTTGGGGCGCCACTTGCCGCATTGGGTTCCTTGTTTGCCACTGCTTTATTTTTTTCAATGCCTATGCTGGCTCCAAATATTTGGCTGGTAGCCACGGCTTTGTTTTTGGCGGGGGCTGGATTTGCCTCTGTGAATGTGGCTGTCAACACCTGCGCATCTCAGGTTGAAATACGCGACCAGGTGGCTATCATGGCTACTTGTCACGCCCTTTGGTCGGTCGGAGCGATGACAGGTTCGGCTTTGGCAGGCACCGGGACGGGATTGGGTATTGATCCGGCGATCTGGTCTGTAAGTGTTGCTTTTTTGGTCATAATAGCGGCTTTTATCTTGAAAAACACCTTGCTTACTTTGGAAAAAAGCGATCAGCAAGCACGTACAGAAAATAGCGGCCGGAAATTCGCCTGGCCCAGTGCAGGGCTTTGGACCATCATTTTTCTCAGCCTTTGCACCAATGTTACAGAGGGTACCATGGCAGATTGGTCGGCAGTATATATGCGGGATGTGGTAAAGAGCGCTGAATTCGCTATAGGGTGGGGCTTTGCGGCTTATGCATTTTGTATGGCTTCCGGACGTTTTGTCGGCGATGCATTCATTGTCCGTTTTGGAGCTGCGGGCGTGCTTCGGGTGGGCGGTACATTGGCAGCGTCCGGCCTTTTATTATTGTCACTCTTCCCACAAATGCCCATTGCCCTGCTCTGGTTTGCCTTGGTTGGAGCGGGTGTTTCACTGGGCGCGCCAATATTGTACGCAGCGGCAGCAAGGGCGCCCGGCATGGCACAAGGGGCTGGTCTGGCAACGATGAACACCTTTGCCATGGTCGGTTTTTTTGGCGGGCCGGTTTTAATCGGTTTTTTGGCCAAAATTTGGAGTTTGCCGATAGCATTTTCAGTAATTGGGGCGGCAGCCCTTTGGTGGGCCTGGCAGGCGAAGGAGGTAAAGTAAAGTATTTTCCTACCTTTCGCACCTAAAACCAATCATCCTCCCCCCGCTGCCATGCAAAAGATTTTTGCTTTCCTTCTCTTAACTGGGCTTTTTGCCTATTTCTTTTCCTGCAAGAACCGCCATACGACTACTGCCATTGGCCTTTCCGGCCGACCGCTCCGGTATGTAGCTTACGTGGGCTTCAATTATCAGGACCCGATAAAGGCCCGGTCAAACAATTACACGGATTCGCTGCACTTGATAGCCCTGGAAGCCTATCTCAAGGAACTTAATACAAAGGGATACAGTGCAGAATACCAACTCCGGCCTTATCAGTGTGATTTCAAAGAAGACACGATCCGGTCCCTTTATACATCCATCGCCAGTGACACAAACGTGGTGTTGGTGATAGATAATACCTGGGGCCGGCATATCCAGCATGCTGCAGAGATCATAAAAGGGCGACTTCCTGTGATTGCAATAACGGCAGACCAAAACCAGCTGGATTTTGGCAAAAACGCCATTTTTCTGGAGCCCAATGATCCTCAGCCTTTTTACCTGATCAAATTTATTAAGGCAGTATTGAAAGCAAAACGAATCGGTTTTATCACGGAAACAGATTATTTGCTGCACAATCGCTTCTCAGCTTTGATAAAAGAAAACGCTTTGCAATGTGATACCATGGTAAAATTGTTGCAGAGCAGATATATAAACAACAATGAAGTGCCAAAGGACTATGCTGTGGAGTTGGAAAAAGATCTTTTGCGCGAGCTCTCCAAGCCCGAACCAAGTGTAATTCTGCTCAATACGCACAGCGGTTATGGCAATTTGGTGATGCGGTTTTTGCAAAAAACAAAGGGGCTTCCTAAAAAAACCATCATTGGGCTTCCTGGGGTGACGAATATCGGGGATAAAGCACTGGAAGAACTCACGCATGACAGGGGGCATACCGTAATTCGGTTCGACAATTCAAGCGAGGCCTTACCCCTGGAGGTTTACAGGTTTAAAAAGGCCTTGACCAAAAAATTCCCGGCAAAATTTTTCAACCAAATCGGTACGGACAATTCGCTCCGCCGTTGCTTCGACCTGATGAATATTTTTGAAACAGGTTTGAAAAACGGGGATATGGAGCGTGCCGGATTACTGGATTATTTTCAGAGACTGAAAAATCGAAAAATAGTGATCCTCAACGAATTGTATGAGTTTGACAGCACCTGTATCCTCAAAAAAGAGCCAACTTTCAGCGAAACAGAAGCAGGTAAAACCCGATCCTGCCCGACTCAGATAAACACTTCTGGCAAGCCTATACCAAACCTGCGCGTAGGGATCGATGTAATCGACATTAACGAAATTGATGTCAAAAAGAACACATTCGACTGCAATCTTCTTTATTGGGTCATTGCAGATTCATTGCATATTGACAAGGAAGGGTATATCGATTTTGACAATATCAGCAGTGAAGAGGCAAACCGTTATCGTATTGCTGAGGAGCACGAAGGCAGGTATGTAGTAAGGATTTACCGCATCAGCGGTAAATTTTTGGGCAAATTTGAGACCTTCGATTTCCCATTCGACAAGCACGAGGTCAAAATCCCCATTACCGCCCTGTCCAGCAGTGACAAAATAAAGATCAGTTTCGATTACAGTCGCCTGCAAATCAAAGACAAAAAGAAAGATTTTTATTTCAACGACTGGAGCACGGATGAGTATTTTGTGACGCTTGACAACCAGCTGACCAATGCGCTTGGCTCCCTGGACAAGATCACTTTTGACACGCTGGATCGCGCCAAATACCTGGAAAAATACAAGAGCCTGAATGTTCGGATGAACGTAAGCCGTCGTCCCTGGGGCGCCATCATCCTCATCATTGTGCCTTTCTTGATGTTCAGTGCCTTGCCTATTTTTATGCTGCTGTTTCACCGAACCAATTTCGAAGAGGTGGGCGAGCTCATCATCACGTCCTTCCTGGCTACGGTGGCTTATTCCATCAATCTCGTACAACTTTCGCCCACGACCGATTCGATGAACCGGGCCTACCTTTTCCTGCTTTTAACCCTGGCGATCAACTTCTTCTGCTTTCTTTATGTCACCTATTTTGACCAGGGAAGGGCTACACGTTCCGCTTCGGGTGAGCGTGTGAAACGGAGATTCAGTCTCAGAAAAGTATGGGTGCCGCTTTTGTTGATCGTGGTTTTTTTGATGATGATGTATTTTATTTTTGAAAGGTAATCAGAAACCTGACTTTTGTCAAAAAGTGGCACAACAAAAGTCCCTAAAATGCTTACATTTGACAAGCAATTTGAACCCATGCAGTTTGCCCTTGTCCGGTGCACTTCATGCATAGTTCACTGATTATCGTTCAGCGTTCAAAAAAGGCAATTCTATGAAAAACAAATCCTTACGCAGCCTATTTACAGCAAGTCTGTTGGTTGCTATGTTTTCATATGCCCAGGCCCTTGACCTGGGTGTTTCTTTCGCAGCGTACAACACCCCCGAAGGAAATCCTTATGTGGAAGTGAATTTGGAGATACCCGGTGTGTCTATTTTATACAAAAAAGGGGAAGGAGAGAAATTGCAAGCTAGTGCAGAAATCTTGATTATGATCAAAAAAGGCGATGAAGTGATCGCTTATGAAAAATACAACATTCAAAGTCCCCTGGTGGATGCTCCGCAAAGCCTGATCGACGTAAAACGCCTGCCTGTGCCAGAGGGTGATTATGAACTTGAAGTGATCGTTCAGGACCTAAATGCAATTGAAAATAAGGATAGTTTTCGGACGCCGCTAAAGGTTAGATTTCCACCTGATCTGCACCTCAGCGAAATTCAGTTGTTGCGGAGTTTTAAGCGAGACGAAGGATCAGGGCCATTTAATAAAAATGGCTTCTATCTGGAACCCTTGCCTTTCAATTTCTATGACCAGAGCACTAGCCGACTGGCATTTTACGGAGAAATTTATCATTCAAACAAAAGCATCACGGATGCCGATTACTTGATACGTTATTTTATCGAGGAGGAAAAAGGCAATGGCATCAAAACCCTTGTCTCCACGGGCAGTCAACGGAAAAGGCCAACAGATATTGATGCGCTACTTGTTCAAATGGACATCAGCAAACTTGAAAGCGGCAACTACAGCCTTACTGTGGAGGCTCGAAATATTGCCAATGACCTGCTGGCCAGCCGAAACCTTACTTTCCAACGCAGCAACCCATACCTGCATTTGAAGGAGAGCGATATCACTGATGAGTCACTTGCACAACAATTCACCCAGAATCTGGATGAAAAGCAATTGAAATACACCTTAGCAGCGCTTTCACCCATTGTGCTTGGTGAAGATGCCGAGGTATTGAATGCAGTGAACCGCGACAAGGACTTGAAAAACAAGCGGTATTTCATTTTTCGCCATTTTATTCGGGAGGATCCCAACGACCCCGAAGCAGCGTACAAACGCTATATGGCACTCGCCAATTCAGTCCATGAAAAGTTTAAAAGTGGATTCCGGTATGGTTTTGAAACCGATCGAGGCCGCGCCTATCTACGTTTTGGAGCACCTGATGACCTGGTACATGTTGAGGACGAACCTGGGGCTTCTCCATACGAAATCTGGATTTATTACAATTTCCCCAAGACCAGGCAAAGCAACGTGAAATTCCTGTTTTACAACCCTTCACTCGCTGGAGAGGACTATATTACGTTGCACTCTACCGCTCGAGGTGAAATACAAGACCCAAAGTGGGAGCGCAAACTTTACGGGCGAAACCTGACCGAATATGTTGACGGCGATAACTACAACGACGCAACAGGAGTACAACGGAACTTCGGCAGGCGTGCAAAAGAATATTTCACGGATTTTTAAAAGTTGACCGTACACGTTCAACTGCCAAAGGTCAACCCTCTGCCAATTACCCTCAATTCCTATCCTCTTTAGCGTCTTCGCGCCGTTCGATGTACTCCATCCATACGGATTGATAATCGTAGGTAAGGTAAATCTCTGTGTCAAACGCTCCCCAGGCACCGTTTTCGAGTGCCAGGTTGAGCCTGCGGATGGCGCCTGCGGGCACATGTAGTGTGATTATATGTCCCAATCCCATAGCCAGGGTCCAGGAAATCACCCGGACATCCTGGGGGGGAAATATATCCCAAAATCCCTGTGCTTCCAGAATTCTGCGTATTTCCGGCAGGTTTTTATCTTGTTGATGTTTGAGGATGACGGTCACCAACACGCTGTCGACATCTGGTATGGCGGGGGCTGTGGTGGAAGGACCTTCCGGCGTTGTGGGTTGTTGGGCAAGGCCAATTTGATTACAGGCCAGGAGTATCCAGCTGAGCAGAAAAATTTTTTTCAACATTTTTTTTATCGTGCTTATTGGATAGATTGTAAAGGGAATGGGCTAAAGGCTGCATTACCGTATCAATCCAACCGTTCATTGTTTAGGGCGGCAAAGATAATGGCTGCTACCGCACTTTTGATTTTTCAATTGAACTTGCAAAAACTGATTTTGAAACTACATTTGCCCTGTACAAGGATTTTGGCCTTTTAACAGTAAAGATTCAATTTCCAATATTCCAAACAGTCTATATTATGTTTAAAAATCATCCATCAGGTTTGCCCTATCTTTTTCTCACCGAATTGTGGGAACGCTTTGGTTATTATCTAATGATCGGGATTTTCCTGCTCTATATGACCGATTCGGAGCATGGCGGTTTGGCCATGACACGTACCCAGGGTTCGGATATATTCGGCACCTTCATCGCCCTGGTGTACATCACACCATTTATCGGCGGGCTTTTGGCCGACAAACTTCTGGGTTACCGCAGGAGTATCATACTTGGTGGGGTTCTTATGGGCATAGGTTATATGATGCTTGCCATTTCCAATAGCCTGACCACCTTTTATGCTTCGCTTTTTGTAATGATTTTGGGCAATGGTTTTTTCAAGCCGAATATTTCCGTACTGCTTGGCAATCTATATAATGAAGAAAAATATCGAAGCCTTAAAGATACGGGCTACAACATTTTTTATATGGGCATCAACCTGGGTGCCTTTATCTGCAATTTTTTTGCCGCTTGGCTCCGGCACAACATAGGTTGGGGGGCTGCCTTTGCAGCGGCGGGTATAGGGATGTTCATCGGGGTGATCGTATTTATAATTGGCTCAAAACACTATACCCATGCAGATGTGCGCCAACCTGCGGTTGCTGGTGAAATGGGAGTAGGCAAAATGCTCTCCTCAGTACTTTTGCCAGCGATCATAACTGGTATTGCAGGCTGGATGATACCGGGGAACATTTTTGGAACAGATTCCACCGATGCATTTTTGTTCGGAAGCATTCCGGTCATTGCATTTTACCTTTGGACATACTTGCAGGCATCGGAGGAAGATAAGCCGCGTATCAAGGTTTTACTTTCCATTTATGCGGTGGTAATAATCTTTTGGGCAGTTTTCAAACAAAACGGTACAGCGCTAACCACCTGGGCTGAGTACTACACCGACCGGGAAATGCCTGCCTGGGTGGCAGGGCCTGCTGAAAGCCTAAAAATGGCCCAGGTAGTAAACATGAACGAAGGTTTATACCCTCAGTACGACGCTCAATTCAGAAAGGCACGCGACGCTCAAGGTGAATTCATAAAGATCAATACGTTCAACCCTTATTTTAACAATATACCTGAAGCGGAGCGACCAGCTGTCGGACAAAATGTATCGCTGGTTTCCACCGAGATTTATCAATCCGTCAACCCGTTTTTTGTAGTTGTCCTTACCCCTTTGGTGATCTGGTTCTTCTCCTATTTGCGACGGCGGGGCAAAGAACCCACCACACCTGCGAAAATCGGCTGGGGATTGGTAATTTCGGCACTAAGTACATTAGTTACGGTAATGGCGGTTTATGCATGCCACAATGGCCTGGAAAAAGCTTCCGCCTGGTGGGTCATTGCTACCTATGGCGTAATTACTGTAGGCGAGTTGTTTTTAAGTCCAATGGGTTTGTCCATGGTATCCAAAATGGCACCGCGCCATATTACCGGATTGATGATGGGGGGCTGGCAGCTGGCCACTTCTTTGGGCAACAAATTGAGCGGCGTGTTGGCTACCATGTGGGATGGCTATGAAGACAAATCCATCTTTTTTTGGGTAAATTTTGTAATGCTTTCTTTGTCAGCGCTGGCTCTATTTGCCATGCTTAAATGGCTCAACCGGGTTTTTCGAGAAAAAGGCCTGACTTAAAGGCGAGATTTAAAAGACCTGTTTATTTTTGCAAATTGCAGCAAAATTGACCCCAAACCACTTGAATTTGCAAAAAAATAGTGAATTTCGTGGTTTCCACACGCAGCAACATTCAAATCAATAAATTCATCCAAGGCTTATGTCCATCAAACAGAAGTTCTCCCGACAGCACAAATCCGAAAAAGACCGCGCAGAAAACCGAAAATTTTTGCTTATAGTAGTGGTAGTTACCGTAGCCATAATGACAGCGATGTATTTTGCTTTCAGGTAGATTTTGGGAAGTCTTCATAAAAGGGTGGCACACCTAAACTCTATCATTGCTAATCAATGAAGTAGTCAAGGTGTGCCACACTTTTCTGAACACTCCCAGATTTTAGGGGGCAGGGTTTTACCTGCCCCGACCTCTGCCGCCTCCATTTCTTCCTCCACCATTTCCGCCACGAGAATTTCCACCTGATTTTTCAGGTTTGGTATCAGAACCTCGTTCATCGTAACGAGGCTTTGGCTTGCGCTTAAAATCCTGTTTTTCGATGCTCGAAACTTCTAAGATCGAGGAAAATCGGCGGCGCATTTCATTGGCGATCTCTTGTTTGCTTGGTTTCTCTGCTGTTGCCGGCGAATTTTGCGGCCTACGCTGTTCCGGGCGCGGGCCTTCGTCCCTTCGTTGACGGGAATCCGGGCGATTGCTTCCGAACTGAGGGCGCCGCTCGTTGCGCCGGTCGGAATCCTGGCGATTGCCTTGAGTTCGCTCGCGGGATTGTCCATTTTGTTGCTCCCGCACAGGATTGTTGTTGCGCTCGCGGGGTTGAAGACCATTGCTTTCTTGTTGCTGATCGTGATTGCGGCGCTGTTGCTGATGGCCACCCTCCTCCCGCCGCGTTGGTTGTGGATCGCGTGGAGCCCTGGTGTTCGGCAACGGGATCAAATCTCCTGCAGGTTGAGGGCGATTATTTTCAGAACGGCTTGGACGGGCTTCGCTACGACCTTGTTGTCCATTCCTGCCATTCCTGCCATTGCTGTTGCGCTGAGATTTTTGTTGACCCCGTGGTTGAGGGAGTTCAGGGGCCTTAAGTTCGGCCACATAAGGATGCTCGCTTTCAACCGGGACCAATTGGCCGATAAGTTTTTGAATATCTTTGAGATAAGCCAATTCCTCCCCATCACAAAAAGAAAACGCGATGCCACTTGCCCCCGCGCGACCGGTGCGCCCAATGCGGTGTACATAAGATTCAGGGATATTGGGCAATTCGAAATTAATAACGTGCGAAAGTCCGTCGATATCAATACCACGGGCGGCAATATCGGTTGCGACCAGCGCGCGATTGCGGCCATTTTTAAAATTCGTAAGCGCCGCTACACGGGCCGTTTGCGACTTATTGCCGTGAATGGCTTCTGCACGGATGCCGGCTTTGGTCAGGTCGCCCGCCACCCGGTTTGCGCCGTGTTTGGTACGGGTGAAAATGAGCGCCGACTTAATATTGGGGTCTTCCAACAAGTGAATCAGTAGATTTTTTTTATCTCCTTTATTGACGAAAAACACTTTTTGCTCCACCAGTTCTGCGGTAGTTGCCGGTGGTGCTACGGCTACTTTCACCGGATTATCGAGAATAGAATCCGCTAGATCCGCAATTTCCCTGGGCATCGTAGCCGAAAAAAACAAGGTTTGGCGTTTTGCCGGGATTTTGGCGATGACCTTACGGACATCATGGATGAAGCCCATATCGAGCATTCGATCGGCCTCGTCGAGCACAAAGATGGAAAGGCTGCGAAGGTCTACAAAACCTTGATTCATTAGATCGAGCAAGCGACCTGGCGTGGCTACAAGAATGTCGGTGCCTCGCCGAAGCGCGTCCGTTTGGGGTGTTTGGCCCACACCGCCAAAAATGACCGTGTTGCGGAGATGCAGGTTTTTGCCGTAGGTGGTAAAACTTTCGCTGATTTGAAGGGCCAATTCACGGGTCGGAGTCAAAATAAGTGCTTTGATCGGGCGTCGGCCTTCTTGTTTTTGCCCGTTAGGAGCACTTAAAAGTTGCAGCATCGGGAGTGCAAAAGCGGCTGTTTTGCCGGTTCCGGTTTGGGCGCAGCCCAATAAGTCTCTTCCCTCCAATACAGGGGGTATGGCCTGTTGTTGTATGGGGGTAGGTTGCTCGTAGCCTTCGGCTTCGAGCGCGCGCAGAAGCGGCTCGACGAGCGATAAATCGTTGAATAACATTGAATTGTTGTTGTCCGGTCTCGTGCGCGGCGAGCCAAGAGTGGCTCTTCAAGGGGCAAAGCGTGTTGAATGTGGGAGACTGATTAGGTCGGAACGGGAAACGAAAACTATACTAAGGGGTTTCGCTCGCGCACATCCAAAAAACGTCGTCGTCCAGGGCGGACAAACACCGGGTTGGTGTTTAATTACTGCGCAAAGGTAGGGAGAATATTTGGAAACAAAACTTTTTGTGCCAAAATAGTATCCCGGAACTCCGTTCCGGGGCTATAAATCTTTAAGAGAATTCTTCCTTGCCACCCCGAGCCACCAAGCTTTGTCATTCCGCTTTGGGCGGAACCCGTCCGCATCAAGTGCGCTTTGGTTGAGTGCTTACACAACAGGGCACTCAAAAGGGCAAATGCTCGAGGTACGCGCACTTGACGTGGACGGGTTTCGTCAAAATGACAAGTTCGGGATTGGTGATTGATGCAAGCACCTTCATCTCCACATTATTTAAGCGTCCTCCACAATTTTTCAGCATCTCCGGCAAATGGATGATTGGACTGCCGACGAATTTTATCCAGTTCAATTGCAATAGCCTTCAAATCGGCATTCGGCATGGCTAAACGCGCCAAAATCCCATACCATTCCGCCTCACGCCGGTAAATGCCTCCTTTTTCCAGCGCTAAAAAATCGCGGCTTGCAGCGGCGTAATTGCCCGCATTGAAATAAGCATGGGCACGCAGGGACAAGGCATCCTGAGTTTCATTCTCGGGCAACTTTGCCAACAGATTCACCACGATTCCGTATTTTTTGTCAAAAAAAGCCTTGTTTGCCAGCACCAGGGTATCCTCATCGGCTTGCCCGCGCACACCAGAGAGACTCTCCGGTATCCCGTAGCTTGCCATGGCCAGTTGGCGCCGGTCTGGCGCATTGGGGGCCTTTTCCGCAGGAAGCTCGGGAGGGGTTTGTGCAATAGGAACCGGTGCAGAAGGCGTGGTATCTACCGGTGCATTTTGAGGTGAAATTTCCGCAGGCGTTTCTGGTGTTTTTTTCGATGCCTGAAAAACAAAGTAGACCGCGATGATCAACAGGACCATCGCAGTCAGGATATATTTCCAGTTTTTTGCCCGCCAATTCAGTCCTCCGCCGCCAGGTGACGCCCCCATAGTTTCAAACTGCTCCCGGATCTGGGATCTGATCAGGTTCTCTGCCATGAGTTCCTGCATTTCCCATTCCGCGCGATGCGTTGCAACCGCTGCTTTAAGGGCTTCATCTTCCCGCATGGCGGCTTCAAATGGGGCTTTTAATTCGGCGCGCAACTGGTCAAGGTTGTAGGCTTCGATATATTGATACCAGTCCATTCCAGTATTCATGCGTTGAGTTTTAGCGCCTCCAGAAGACCTGGACGCTGTTGAATGACTTTTTTCAATTTTTCGCGGCAACTGTGCACTTCGTTGGCCGCGACCTGGTCGCTGGAGTACCCCTGCATTTCCCGGATCTCGCGCATGGAGTAGTTTAATTGAAACAGCCCGATCAATTTCTGACAACGCTCTCCTACTTGTGTCATCAAATTGGAAAGTATAATGCGTCTTTCTTCAGAAATTAAAATTTTTTCTGGCGAGTGGTCTTCGCTGGGCATTTCGGGTTGATTTTCCAGATCGGCGTTCGGACGGTTTTTGCGCCGAAAAGCCACCCATTGCCAGCGGGCGATGCCATGAAAATAAGTTTCCAGCGAACTCTCTGCGCGGTAATTCCCTGTCCGAATTTGTCGTTCAAAAAGGATAAAGGATTCCTCAAACACATCTTTCCCGTCTTGTTCACTCCCTCCCTGGACTTGCACGTATTTCAGCACCCATTTCATAAGCCTCGGGTTCTGAAAAAAATACTGAAGCGCCTGCCTCCGCTCGCTTTCGCTGCCCATTAAGGAAGCGACCAAATCAACATCTTTAGGGTAAGACATATGCTTCATTTATAGTTTGTGATACCTTGGCGATTAATTAGAGGCGAAGGTAAAAAGGGGCGACCAAAGGGTTGTGATTTTCTGGGCTACACAAGGGAGTAAGGTTGGAAATATCAAACAATGGCAATTCCTTTTCATCCGAGAAATCCAGGACAGTATAATGCAACACTTTCTTCTTTTTCTATTCGCTTTCCCCATTGGCCCTGATCTTTTTAGTCAATCGCGGGTGGATTCCGTAGCGATTTTGCAAGTGGACAGCCTTATTATGGTGTCCCGAGATCTTACCACTAAAAATGATTTTAACAAGGCCCTCGAAGTGAATGCAAAAGCGGAAAAAATTGCCCTCGATAACCTGGGGTGGGAGTCGGAAGGATACGGCAGTATTTGTCACAATTATGGAAGGGTCTTTTATTTTAGTGGCCATTATCCGGAATCTGAAAAATGGTACCTCGACGCCATTGCCGTCCGTGAAAAAGTATTGGGCAAGATGCATCCCGATTATGCTTCCAGTTTGCACAATCTGGCCGCTACCTACAGGTATCTGGGGGCTTATGAAAAAGCCGAACCGCTTTATTTGGAAGCCCTGTTGATTCGGGAAAAGACGGTGGGCAAAATGCACCTCGATTACGCAGAGAATTTGGGGAATCTGGCGGCGCTGTACCGGTATATGGGCATTTACGATAAATCCGAATCGCTTTTTTGGGAAGCCAAAAATATTAGGGAAAAATTGTTGGGAAAAAACCACCCCAGCAATGGGTGGAGTGTGCATAATTTGGCAAATTTGTACAGGACGATGGGCAATTATGAAAAATCCGAACCGCTTTTTCTGGAAGCCATTGCCATTTGGGAAAAAAACCCAGGTAAAGAGTCCTCCAATTATGCTTGGGGAATAAACAATCTCGCGAATCTGTATCTGGAAATGGGGGCCTATGATAGGGCCTTGCCACTATATTTGGAAGCAAAAGACATTCGGGAAAAAATCGTTGGCAAAACCCATCCTGACTACGCCTGGAATTTGCAAAATTTGGCCAATTTATACCGGGATTTGGGTGAATATGATAAAGCCGAACCCCTTTATTTGGAAGCAAAGGCCATTTGGGAAAAAGCAATTGTTAGAGTGCATCCCGATTTCGCTACGAGTTTGAATAACCTGGCGACATTTTACAGATGTATCGGTGCGTATGATAAAGCCGAACCTCTTTATTTGGAGGCAAAAGACATCCGGCAAAAAGTACTGATGAAAGGACACCCAGATTATGCCCAAAGCCTGTTTGATCTCGCAGTTTTATACCAGAATATGGGCGAAGACCAGGAGGCAGCGTCAATGTTCTCTGAACTGGCCAATGTGAATCAAACCTTACTCGACCGCGCCTTGCACTTCCTTTCAGAACAGGAAATGAATAATTACCTGCATAAGTTTGAGTTGTGCCATGCCCAAACCCTATCCTTTGCTTGGCAAACCCTTGGGAAAAAGTCAGTCTCTACCTGTTATGACAACATCCTTTTCTATAAAGGGCTGCTGCTCAACGTCACTGCCAAAATCAATCGGCTGGTGCTGACAGATTCTTTAGCAGCCTTAAAAATCAGCCAGTTGCATGCCTGTAAGAACCGCCTTGGAGCCCAGTATACCCTTCTTGTATCCATGAGAGACAGCATCAAAACAGCGGCATTGTATGCGCAGGCCAATGACCTTGAAAAAGAACTTGCGCATTCGGTTGCTGGCTATAGTGAGGCTGTTCGCTCGATAGGATGGGAAGTGATAAAGCAACAGTTAAAAACCGGGGAAGCGGCTATTGAGTTTGTGCATTTCCAGGATCAACATAAGAGGCACTCAGACAATGTCCTGTATGCCGCATTAATATTAAGTCCGCTTCATTCCACCCCTGTTTTTATTCCCTTATTTGAAGAAAAGCAACTTGATTCCCTGCTGAGCACCTCCGGCGAGCGCAGATCGGGCTATGTCAATGGCCTATATAAATTCTCAAATTCGGTTGGCAGGTTCCATAAATCGCTTTATGAATTAATCTGGCAGCCATTGGAAAAAGAGATTTCCGACGTGAGCACCATTTATTTTTCACCTTCCGGTTTGCTTCATCGCCTCAATTTGGGCGCAATCCCCATGAATGAAAACGAATGCCTGGCTGATCATTTCCATTTTGTTGAACTTGGAAGCACGCGTTCACTCGCCGAAGGGCCGAAGGTGAAGCAATCGGCAGAAAAGTCTGAAGCAATCCTTTTGGGCGGTATACAATATGAAACGGACTCATCATCCATTACACTGGCAAATAAGGAATTAAATGGTGGAAAAGTGGCCAGCCGCGGTGACCTAAGATTTGAAAAAACCGACTCCAATACAAGGGGTGGCAGTTGGGCCTTCTTGCCCTGGACAGAAAAAGAAGTGAATGCCATTGCACCTACTGTGACAAAGGCGGGATTAACCCCTATTATCCGGTGCGGTTTTGCGGCAACCGAAGATTTTTTTAAAACGATGATCAACGCTTCTCTGGATCACAAAACATCACCCCGGATTTTACATATTGCTACCCATGGCTACTTTTTCCCCGACCCTAAATTAACAGGAAACAGTAAGGGGACTATTAGTGGCCATGAACCGGTTTTCAAAATCAGCGACCACCCCATGATCCGCTCCGGCCTCATCCTCGCTGGCGGCAACCACGCCTGGAAGACCGGCAAACCCTTCAAACCCGGCATGGAAGACGGCATCCTTACCGCCTACGAGATCAGCCAGATGGACCTCTCCAACACCGAACTCGTGGTCCTCTCCGCCTGTGAAACCGGTCTGGGCGATATCCAGGGCAACGAAGGTGTGTACGGCCTGCAGCGGGCCTTCAAGATCGCCGGGGTGAAGTACCTCATCATGTCGCTGTGGCAGGTGCCGGATTTTCAGACGCAGGAATTGATGACGGCTTTTTACACGAATTGGTTACCCTCCTCCGCCGAGGCTATGGCGGGCAAGGCCAAAAAAATGTCCATTCCGGACGCATTTCGGGCAGCGCAGCAGGCTATGCGGAAGAAGTATGAGCATCCGTATTTCTGGGCGGGGTTTGTGCTGGTGGAGTGACTGCGGCCGCTAAAGCGAGATGTGCTGTTCACCTGCCCTCCCCGAGCCCTTCAGCTTGTCATCTTGTCGAGACCCGTCCGCATCAAGTGCGCTTTGGATGAGTGCATGCACTCGCGAGCACTCAATAGTGCAAATACTCGGATTAAGCGCACTTGATGTGGACGGGTCTCGACAAGATGACAAGGCTGGAGATTTGTATTTAATGCAAATAGTAAAAACCTCTTCCAGAGCCATACAGACGCTATTCCATCAAAAATTTTAAAATTCTTTCCGCCAGCTGGGTTATGCTTTTCCATTCAGCAGCACTAGGAGTTATTCATTCATTTCTAACAATCTCCTTATGGTGAAAAAGCACATCTCCCCTTGCCCTCCCCAGCCCCCATAATGACAAAGTGTTGAGGTTGATCCTCAATGCATTGAAGAAAAAATCCAACACATTTTATTCTTTCACCTAAGACTGCTTCGCTTACTTGACCGGCGGACCGGCTACAAATCTATTGCAAAATGAAAAATCTTCAATTAATG
Source organism: Saprospiraceae bacterium (assembly GCA_046160345.1). Lineage (GTDB taxonomy): Bacteria > Bacteroidota > Bacteroidia > Chitinophagales > Saprospiraceae > M3007. The sequence continues at coordinate 2,269 of JBJXGO010000271.1, read as the reverse complement.
GCCCGCGCTTGCGGCGCCACAGCCCTCCTCATGCTTTTCGGGTTGTTACCCATGAGCTTTCGCACCACAGCCCCCATTCCAGCGCCTTTTGCTATTGAAAGCACAAAAACCTGCCCCACAGCAAACTTCAGCCATTCCGGCTCCGTATACGGCTTGCCTACGTCCTTTAGCAATCTGTCAACCCAATATAACACCTGTTCCTGGGATTTCGGCGACGGCAGCAGTTCTACAGCGACAAACCCACAACACACTTACGCTTCGCCAGGCACCTATCAGGTTCGCCTCACGGTGTACGGAAACGATTGTACAAGCTCGTTTATAGGAACCGTGGATATTATTTCCGGTTGATCTATACGGCATTATTGATTCTTCTGGTATTGTTCTATTTTTCGTTCAATCCAGTCTCTGGACACTATTCTTTGCCCGGCATTCAGGTATTTTTCTAACCTGCTCCTGATCTCGGGAGCAGGTTTTTTGTCTGATATAAACATTGCTAGGTGTTTGGTTGCCAGGATAAAATTCAGGTGTTCTTCTTTTTTTTGCTGGGAAGCAAGGTTGTTCCTTCGAATAAATTTTTCGATCGCATCCAGTTGATACAACAAGAGTTCAAAATAGTCCGCATTCTGAATAAACTGCTCAAACCAGGCTTTGGCCAGAATGACTCGCGTATTCATCTGAATCAGCAGATTAAAAAAGTGGTGTTCGGTGATCAGCTGAATAGTCTGATCGTAGTTTGATCGGTTAAAACTTATCAATACCAGCGCCATGGTTTTGCTGTCCTGCCGGATTTCGGCTTCTAAAAACGGCGCGTATTCCTCGACAAACTGCTCCGTCCAGGCAAACGCCTTTTCCTTGCAGCCTGTCGATACGATGTTCTGGTATACAGCGGCTTCAATTTTGCCATTCGACAGGACTAGATTATGCTCCAGCGCCAATTGGTACAATTCAAACACTTCTTTATTAAATCCTGCATTCCCCTTGTTCAATTGCCGGACGGCATAATTGATCAATTGGGTAAGCAGCATGGATTGGTCGAAGTATCGAAGCTGCGTCATCTGGTTGCCGAGCGATTCTTTGAGCAACGGGAAGGCTTCCGCCGCTTTCTCAGGTTGGTACAGGTCCAGGAGCAGACGGTACATACAATACGGCACATTGTCTTGCAACAGCCCAGCCGCTCCTATTGCCAGGGCTTCCTTGAGCAGGGATATCTCGTATTGTTTCGACAGGATGCGTTCGCGGTTTTTCATCTCGCTGGCCAGCCGCAGTTTGAGGAGGATATAGCTGCGGTCCACACTTTCCATGAGTTGGGTCAATACCTGATCGTCGAGGGTGTATTTTTCGGTATGTTGGTGAAAAAAATAGGCCGCATACAAACCGGCTGCTTTTCCAAAATACTCCACATCCCGGTAAGGTTGCTGTTCCATTTTGGCCAATAGTCCCTGGGTTGACTTTTCAAACTCGGCATACAGGTTGTGCGCGCCATACCATTTCGTGAGCACTTTCTGGCGCGCGGCTTCGTCGTTTTTCAGCGATTCGAAAACGAGGAAATCCTCGGTGACCTTGCTGAACTCCCGCACGAGCACCCGCAAGGCGCCGTCATTAAAAGGCTTTCCGGAATACAGCGCCTTGTATACCTTCTCTTTGTCCATCTTGGCGATATCGAATACCGGATACTCCTTTTTCAATAGCGCATATAGTTTCAGCAGCAAGGGGCTGCTGGTAAAATACGGCGAGGCAAAGGCATCGCCGAGGCGCCGAAAGGCCACAGAATCGAGGGTTTGAAGGATTTTTATAAGTTTTTGGCCGATCATGGCGGGGGTATTGGGCTAACGATTAGGAATATGTATTGGAATTGATTTACAGGGAGTTATGAAGTATATTAGAGATTTATGGATGCCAATATATAGAGGTTTGGGCTAACAAGTGGCAAAATTTGTCCTTGCGGGGGGAGCGGGGGAGGGCGTCTTTTGCTAGTAAATTATGAAATCCAAGTTACTAGAGGCTGACGTGGCTTAAGCCAAAACGAGGAACGTGGTCGTTAGGCAGGAAAGGCAGCTGGAAGAGATTAAAATAGCTAAGATGGAACAATAAACTGCATTAATAATTGAAGTCCGTCACTAAATTTCATCACACATAAAACAGTTGTAACTATACAGCCGCCTTCGGCGGCAAAGAATTAGAAAAAAAAGTGTTGACAATTTCCAAGATGGCTGTATTTTTTGGCGTTTAAAATGAGTGAACAAGCTTGATCGAGTCTGATTACATAGCA
>JBJXGO010000270.1:0-55244 GCA_046160345.1 Saprospiraceae bacterium | reverse complement strand
CTTACCGTCACCACCTGGTCTGCCCGCAGCAAAGGTAGCCGTTTGAGCCGCAAGTAAAGTTGTACCGTGGCCAGCACATCCTTTTCGCAGTAAGCAGCGATACGATCCAGGTCGCGCTCATTCCAATATACCTGCCCCACGTCAGCGCCGCTGATGTCATCCTTCGGAGAGGGAATGTCGAATATGGCGCATAGCAGGCGCAGAGAAGTGTAGTTTTTGATGTCGCCAAATTTCCACATTTCCAGGGTGTCCAACAGATGCTTCGTTTCCCAGGGTTTTTTCCCGGCAATATCAAGCATTTTTGGAAGGGGCAATTGGTTGATAAGCGCTCGGCGACAGATATAAGGCACATCGAATTCCTTTATATTGTGTCCGCAGATCGCAAACTTGTCGGGGCTGTTGAAATGCCGACCGAGCAGATCTGAAAAGTCCTCAATAAGGGTACCTTCCAGGTGGTTTGCAAATGATTTCAGGCGCAATATTGGTTCCTTGCTATCCTGCTGTCGTGTAAGAAACCCAACAGAGATGCAAATGATCTTGCCATATTCGGAGTAGATGCCTGCCCTCGTTTTGAAAAGCTCCTCCAATTCGTCTTGTTCAATATCATCCTCTGGCCTTTTCAGGAGACTGCGGCATTTTAACCTCCATAGTTCTTGCATCTCATCGCTCAAATCGTCAAACTCTTGCACACAGGGGGCGGTTTCAATATCGATAAAGAGGGTGTTGTAAATATCGTAAACATCAAAGGCAGACATAGCCGTAAATTTTTTGGCCCGGAAAAACCCGGTACCACAAAGGTAGGGTATCCCCCGAATTTTGAGTGCAGGGCGTTTAAAACAGAAAATATTTTATTAACACTTTTAGAATTTTTTACGCCTGATAATCAATCAGTTAATAAAATATTTTAAAATAAATTTAAAAAAAGCAAACACATCAGGTGCAATAAAGAATTCGAGCAACGGTTTATACTACATCTTTTTCAAGCAAAAGCCGTTCCTTCGTGGGCGATTTTATTACCAACTTAAACAAACCGAAAGGTAGCCTATGGCTCGATTTTGACACCTCTCATTAATTCGCAAACCTTTCAATCTTTTTAAATTATGAGCACTCCCAGCAATTACAACCAGCCTGCTACGCCAAACTATGGCGCTCCTGAAGGTGGCAACAATCAAAAACGCGTCACCACCATTATGGGTGTGGCCATCGCTGCACTACTTGGACTTTGCGTTTTCCTATTGGTCAGCAAACTCAACACGGGCAAAGAGTTGGAAGCAACTACCATGGAGTTGACCCAGCAAAAAGAAGCATTCACCGAACTGGATGCAAAGTATAACGAGGCTGTTACCCAACTTGAGCAGCAAAAAGGCATCAATGCCGAATTGGACGCAAAGATCAATCAGCAGTTGGCTGACCTTGAGGCAAGCAAAAATCAAATTGCAGGCCTTATCAAAAGCAACAAAGACTACAAAGGTGGCATGGCCAACCTTCAGCGCCAAAAGGAACAGTTTTTGGCAGAGATCGACGACCTGAAAAAACAAGTCGGCATCCTCACCGAAAGCAACACACAGTTGACTGGCCAAAATCAACAACTTACCACCACCTTGAACGAAACACAGAGCAAGCTTCAGGAAGAAGGCAGCGCAAAAGCCGCTCTTATCTCTGAAAAAACTGCCCTCGAAGGCGAGCGTAACCAACTCAGCAAAAAAGTGGACGTGGCTTCTGCGATTCGAGTAAAAAATGTGGTTGTGAAGGCAAAAGATGTGCGCAGCAATGGCAAGGAGCGCACCAAGTCCAGAGCAAAAAAAGTGGATAAGTTGAGCATTTGCTTCATGACCGAGGCCAATGAAGTTGCTGAAGCGGGTGAAGAAACTTTCTACATCCGCGTGGTGGATCCAACGGGCGCCCCATTGGCCATCGAAAGCCTTGGTTCAGGGGTAGGCCAAAACAAACGCGACGAAAGCGAGTTTCGTTATACTACTACTGCAACCTGCAATTACAGCAATGGTGAAACCCAGGTTTGTGGTGCATGGCAGCCCGGACAAAATTTTGTCAAAGGCAAATATCAAGTAGAAATTTTCAACAAAGGCTATCTGGTTGGCACTGGCAACTTCAATCTGAAGTAAGAACTTTTCTTGAAACGAATAAAAAAACGGCGGCGCGATTATTTCGCGTCGCCGTTTTTTTGTTTAAGTAACGATGAAAAAACTACTTTTGCGCCCAAAGTGTACTTTTTACAAAAAGTCTCAAAATGGTCATCATTGCCGACTGCGGTTCTACAAAATGTGACTGGTTGCTCACACGCGGCGGGCGTGACCAGCAATTGGAAAACACCGTTGGGTTCAGCCCATTCTTCCACTCTACCCCTGAAATCCGTTATATCATTGAAGACCAATTATTGTCAAAATTAAATGTAAATGATGTTGGCGAGATATATTTTTATGGTACAGGGGTTCACGATGATCATCGGGCAGAGATCGTTGCAGGCGCATTAAAAGCCTGCTTTCCAAAAGCAACCGTGGAGGTAAAACACGACCTTTTAGGCGCTGCACGGGCGGTATGCGGTCGAAACGCAGGTATTGCCTGTATCCTTGGCACGGGGTCCAACTCCTGTTATTTTGACGGAGTGAAAATTCTGGACAATGTGCCTTCCCTGGGCTGGCTGCTCGGCGACGAAGGGAGTGGAACACACTTGGGCAAGGCACTGCTCCGCGCCTGGTTTTACCGGGAATTGCCCGCAGATATCAATGCCGCTTTCAAAACAGCGTACCCAGAGGGCGAACATGCCATCAAAGACCGTGCTTATGAAAAAGGGGCAAACGCCTACCTGGCCACATTTACACGATTTTTGAGCGAGCACCTTCAACATCCGTATATACAAAAACTGGTTTCAGACTGCCTGGGGGAATTTCTTGACCGCCATGTCTGCAAATATCAAGGCCATCAACACGTTCCAATCCATTTTGTAGGGTCCATCGCCCATCATTTTCAGGAAATACTCTCTAAATGTATGGAAGACAAACGACTACAATTGGGCCGAATCGAACGTAAACCAATTTATCCATTGGCAGAATACCACACAGGTGCTGCTGATTAAACCTAATGGGGTTCCCAAATAAAAATGGCAAAAGAATCAAAAGCGATCAAAGATATCAAACGAATAGCGGTTTTCACCTCTGGAGGCGATGCTCCTGGCATGAATGCAGCAGTTCGCGCCATAGTGCGCAACGCTTTTAACAACGATTTGCATATTTACGGTATCATGCGCGGTTATGAGGGGATGATTGACGGCAATATCAAACGCCTGGAAACTACCGATGTAGGCAATATTATCCATCGTGGTGGCACGATCCTGAAAACCGCCCGTAGCCAACGGTTTATGACACCCGAAGGTCGGAGACTGGCTTACGAAAATTTGGTTGACAACGATATTGACGCACTGATTGCAATCGGAGGCAACGGAACTCTGACTGGCGCCATGAAGTTCATGGAAGAATTCCCGGATATCGCGGTGGTAGGCATACCGGGTACTATCGACAACGACCTTTACGGAACTGACTTCACGATTGGTTTCGATACAGCAGTAAACACGGCCGTTCAGGCTGTGGACAAAATCAGGGATACAGCCGATTCGCACAACCGGCTTTTTTTTGTAGAGGTCATGGGCAGAAATTCAGGTTTTATTGCCCTGCACACGGCCATTGCCGGCGGGGCAGGCGGTGTGCTGATACCTGAAGAAGAAACCTCTATCGACGACCTTATCAAACTTTTAAAACGTGGCGCAAAACGCGCCAAACTGTTCAGCATCGTTATAGTTGCAGAGGGCAACCAAATGGGTACCGTTTATGATATTGCCCGAAAAGTAGAGGAAAAAATCGACCTGTACGACGACATAAAAGTGACTGTGATCGGGCATTTGCAGCGGGGCGGCTCTCCCAGCACCTTGGATCGGGTGCTAGCTTCTGTACTAGGATTCAGCTCGGTAGAAGCCTTATTATCCGGGGAAACTGGCGTAATGATAGGCATCAGGAACAACAATGTTTTTTATACCTCTTTTGAAGAAGCAATAGAAAAACACAAGCCTATGAATAAGGATCTACTGCGAATGGCGCATATTTTGGCGCAATGATATTAGGGTTTATGAGGGTTTATGAGATTTCACTTTGGTTGCTCCCAAAGCTCGATCTTATTCCCTTCCGGGTCCATTACCCAGGCAAATTTTCCATATTCTTCCGAAATAGGGTCTCCTACCAGGGGCACGCCTTCAACCCTTAACTGCTCAACCAAAGCATCAAGGTCATCCACCCGAAAATTTATCATAAAGGCCGATGTGGAGGGCGACAAATAGCTTGATTCAGATTTGAAAAAACTCAGATTGGAATAGGCTTCGGGATTTGGGTCGTCCTTGTAAAAAAATTGAGTGCCCCAGCTTTCGAGTTTGATTCCCAGGTGCTTGGAGTACCAGGCACGGGTTTCTTCAAAGTGCTGGCATTTGAGAAATATGCCGCCAAGTCCAATGACTTTTTTCATAATGACTGTTTTGCGCCCTTTTAATTTATCTTTCTTTGTAAAAACCAAATCGGCGCAACACTACAAATGTAAAGTGAATAGGCCAAACAATATTCAAAACAGCGAATTGTTCTTTGTTCGGCCAGACCTTGTTGCCTACTTTTGCCCGCTTTAATTTATCCCATTGATCACATTTTTACCCGCCGAAGCCTTGGCTTAGGAGGGCTCACTCAGACCATATAAAATAATGACATCTTTACCCACACTGCTTATCACTTTCGCGATCATTGGCATGATCCTCACAGCCTGGACGGTTTGGAAAAAGCAATCCAGTTCAACTTTCTGGACCTTTCTGCAACATTTCTGTGGGGTTTGGTTTGTTTTTTCAGGCCTTGTAAAAGCAGTAGATCCCATTGGTACCGCTTACAAAATGATTGATTATTTTGGGGCATTTGAGACCACCTTTGCTGGCCTCGACAATTTTTTTAAAGGTATAGCGCCACTTTTCCCCTGGCTGGCAAAATACAGTGAAGGTTTTTCTATCACCATGATAGTGTTGGAAATCGCCATCGGTGTGATGCTAATGGTCGGCTATTCCAGGAAATGGACTGCCTGGCTGTTTTTTCTTATTGTGTTCTTTTTCACCATATTAACGGGCTTTACCTACCTCACAGGATATGTGCCCACCGATGCCAATTTCTTTGAATTTTCTAAATGGGGGCCTTATGTAAAAGAGCATATGCGGGTAACGGATTGTGGATGTTTTGGAGATTTCATCAAACTTGACCCCAAAATATCCTTCTTTAAAGACCTCGGCTTGATGGTTCCGGCGCTTTTGTTCTTGTTCCGCTCCCGCAATATGCACCAATTGTGGACCGCCAGAACCCGCAATATTATTGTTGGTTTAGCAACTGTTGGATCTTTATTGCTCTGCGTCCGAAACACTTATTGGGACTTGCCAATGGTTGATTTCCGTCCCTTTAAAATTGGAAGCAACGTACGCGAACAAAGAGAACTGGAAGCCAGTGCAAAAATTGACATACTTGGCTGGGTACTTGAAGATACCATTAATCACATGAAAATCAAGTTCATGGAGCCAGAGCCAGGCAAGATCACCTATTACAAAGAATACACTGCCGCCAAAGGCTGGAAGGTGCGCGAACAAATAAAAACTGATTTTTATATATTGAAAGACAGTGTAAAAGTGCCTATCACCAGGACCAAAGTGAGTGAATTCGCTGTAGAAGATGGAGACAACGGAGAAGTGACCGAGGATTTGCTGAACGAAAAGAATTATAGCCTTATGATTGTGGCTTATCACCTCGAAGGCCAAAAACAAACCGAAACCTACACGGTACAGGACACGACCTGGGCAAATGATACGATCCCGGTTACTGCAGATTCTTTCCGATTGCAAGCACGGGTGGTATCGGTTCAGCCCCGAAAAGTGGAACGCCAGGTATTTGTTCCTACACCAGAATATGGCGCAATGTTCCAAACTGGTATCAATCCATTGGCCGAAGCGGCTCAAAAGGCTGGCTGGAAAGTCTATTGCATCACCACTTTCGGCGATTCGGAAGTGTCCGGCGACTTTGCAAAAAAAATTGGCGCCAAATATCCTTTCTACCGCGCTGACGACAAGCTGCTCAAAACCATCATTCGCGCCAATCCAGGCGTGGTGATATGGAAAGACGGCGTGGTACTCGATATGTACCATCATAAGCATCTGCCTGCCTTTGAGGCCTTGGGAGCAAAGTGGAAGTAAAATAGCGGCTACTTTACGTTGGATAGACAAAAAACAGACAAGGATACACCCTGCACTTAATCAATAATTAGGCAGAGTATCTTGTTTTTGCAGAGGCAGCCGCCTATCTTTGCTCAATCAATTTTTGACTTTAACATGAAAAAAGCAAGCAACCCGGTCAAGGTTTATATTTCTTATTCGCGAAATGATAGTGAGTACAAAGAAGAGCTATTGAAGCACTTGGAAGATCTTGCAATAAAGAAAAATTATCTCGAAATTTATCACGACGGCAAACTTCTACCAGGACAGGATTGGGACGTCGAATTGCGCAAAAATTTGGGGGAATCACAGGTGGTGTTATTCATGCTTAGCCCTTCCTTCGTCAACTCTAAATATGCCAATGAAGTAGAGACCCGTATGGCTATGGATATGAACAGACGAGGCGAAGCCATTATCACGCCCGTACTATTAATTCCAACTGACTTTACATCTCTTCCTTTCAATCGTTTTCAGGCTGTACCAAAAAACGAAGGCCCCGTTGCAACCTCTAAGAACCGGGAAAGTACTTGGAAGCAAGTCATGAAGGAATTGCTCCCTTTGTTCGAATATATCCATGATGGCTCAATTGAACTGAAGCAACGACAAAAAGAGACTTCTCGCCGTGACGTTAGCGGCTGGGAAAAAGAGATTTCTGATGCTAAAAGAAAGTTGGAAAATGGAGAAATTGAGAATGCAATTGGGTTGTTAACAAAAATCAGCAAAGCAACTGACCCGGATATCTACAGACGTTTAAACTGGTTATCGTCTCGTTATCACAGTTTGGAGCAAAAAGTAGAAGAAGGCATATTCTCGAGTGCTGAAATCCCCTCACAACGATCCAATTTTTCTGTGTTGCTCACAGATTTGATTGAAGACTTAAACACTCCCGACAAATATGGCCAAGCTGCAAGAATACAGTGATTTCGCAGAAAAGGGCTTGTTATTCAAAGGAGGAGAAAATTTGGTGCAGACCCGGGCAGAGTTCGATACAGTTTGGAAAAAACTGCTCAGCCTGGACAATGCAAGAGCAAGCAAGTTCAGAGGTGTTTCCGAAGCCAAATACAAACTTTTCAATTCTGCACAACGCCTCTGGATGGAAAATGAACTCCACTTGCAGCAGCAGGATTATCACAACTTAATCAAAGAATTGATAAACCAATGTTATGACTGGAACGGCAGGACTGTTTCCAAGTTCTTTGATAAGAATGGTATCTACTCAAATAATTCGCTGGCATACCTTAGTTTTATGCAACACTATGGTGTACCTACCCCTCTGCTCGACTTTACGGAAGACCCGTTTGTCGGGCTTTACTTTGCCCTTGAACAAGCCGACAACGCCCGCTTGGGAACCCGTGAAATAGACCATTATTGCTCACTTTATATCGTAGATGACCGAGACCCACTCTACTATGATGCTACAGCCGAATTGGAAACAAAAGTAAAAGTTGCTGCTAATACTACTGTTGAGATTGACTACAGCATAGACTTGCAAGGCCAATCCATTTTGTACATTGCCAATTACAGCCCTTATAAAGTACTAAACAATACAAATATTGTCAACCAGCAGGGCGTGTTCTTCTTCAACAACAACCCTAAACTTCCTATTGAAGAGGCATACCAAAACGAAATCTCTCTAATTAAAAACGATATCACCGAAGATGATTTTTTGGCTTTTGGTTACCGACAGAAATTTGCCGTATGTTTGAACTTGCATAAAAGCCTACGCCCTTACATATTGGCCAAACTTCGGGAAAAGGGAATCACCAATTCCTTTATTTACCCAAACAATTCCACGTTAAAAAATGATATCCTGAATCTCGCTCTAGAAAAGATTTGAGCGTTACCTTTCCCTTCTATTGATAACCTTTTAATTGACTCATTTGCAAGCCCTCCAAATTTCAATAAATTTGGAGGGCTTTTTTCATAAATTTTCCCCATATTTGAGCGTTCAAACACAAAAACTGAGGCTATGGCAAAGACGGTTCTACAATTTCCTGTTTTCTTGTTTTCTTGTTTTGCCCTCTGTGGGCTTAACCTAACAGCGCAAACTACCGCCCAAACCTCATTCGGAAAAAACCGGGTGCAGTACCACCATCAATTTGACGACTGGAGCCTGTACGAAACGCCCAATTTTACGACCTATTGGTATGGAGATGCACGTACGGTAGCGCAATCAGCCTTGCAAATGGCCGAATATGATTTCCCATCCGTCCAAAAACTGCTGGAACATCAGGTCACCGAAAAAATAGAGATCCTCGTTTTTAGCGATCTCACAGATCTCAAACAGAGCAATATCGGAGAAGACGATGTTTTTCTGCTTTCAAGCGGAGAGACTAAGGTTGTCGGGAACAAGATTTTCGTCTTTTTTGATGGAAACCACAAGCACCTGCGGGCACAAATCCGGGAAGGGATCGCAAGTATTTTGATCAATTCGATGCTCTATGGCGCAAATTTGCAAGAAATCGTATCGAATGCTGTATTGCTCAATCTGCCGCTTTGGTACACCAGCGGCCTCAGCGCTTACTGCGGCGAAGAATGGGGCCCGGAACAAGACAACCGATTGCGCGAACTCCTTCAAACGGGGAGGTATAAAACCTTTGACAAACTCGCTCGGGAGCACCCCAGGTTTGCCGGCCACGCTTTCTGGCACTATATCAGTTCGCATTTTGGGCCAGGCACGGTGAGCAACCTCCTTTATCTGACACGCATCAACAGAAGCGTGGACAATGGTTTTTTCTATATCCTCGGAAGCGGCTACCGGCGCACCACCGATGCAATGCTTGAACATTATAAAAAAACCTATCAGGATGAGGCCAGAAGTCAAAAAGCACCCGAAGAAACAGGAAAAGTGGTGGCTAAAAACAAGAAAAAACTCCCCCTGTCTCAATTAAAGATCAGTCCGGATGGTAAAAAAATTGCCTGGGCCAGCAACGACATAGGCAAATGGAGGGTGTATGTACAGGATTTAGACCCTTCCGACCTTGGTAAAACACCCAAACAAACCACCAAACGAAAATGCGTGCTAAAAGGTGGCGCCAGAAATGCCCTTCAAGCCACCGATTACAATTACCCGCAAATAGCCTGGAATCCCGACAATGAGCGATTGTCCGTGCTTTATGAGCATCGTGATGTGCCACGCCTGGCTACGATTGACCTGAAAACCAGAAAAAAAGAAACGACCAACCTCTCGCCCGAATTCCAGCGCGTTTACAGCATGGAGTTCGTTAATCCCAACGAAATCGCATTTTCAGCGGCAGTCAAGGGCCAGTCCGACCTGTTTATTTATCGAATCATCACCAAACAAACCGAGCGAATCACGAATGATTTTTGGGATGACCTGGATGCCAATGTCGCTGTGATAGATGGCCGAAAAAGCCTGTTGTTTGCAAGCAACCGAAATACAGATACGCTTTCGTTTCAAAAGCTTGACACCATTCTTCCTTTTACAAACTTCGATATTTTTCTCTATGATCTCGACAGCAGAAGCCCGGAATTGGTGCGCATCACCGATACCCCACTTTTTGACGAGCGGAACCCGATCGGACTGGATTCTACTCACTTTCTATTCCTGAGCGACGAAAGCGGTGTGATCAATCGACATGCTGCCTTGTTGGAGCCTTTTGTTGCCTATCAACAGGCCACCATTTATTTGAAAGACGGAGCAGAAGTAAAAGCCCTGGATATGGCCCATCCAACTGAATGGCCCCTTTCGCGCATTCTAACTTTTCTGGCACCCTTGGATACCGTGTTGAAAAACATTGATTCAACCCAAATTGACAGCATCCGAACAATTCCTGTATTCAAGAAAAAACCGCGCGTCTGGAATTTGTCGAATTACGACCGGAACATCCAGGAGCAACATTCAGCTGTTCGCGCAGGAATGGTTGTTGAGCGAATAAAAAGAGCTGGGAAAACACTTTTTTACCGCAGAAAAATTGAACCAGACTCGCCCATTCTTGCCAAAACAACCCGTTGGCGCGAAAAAACACTCCGTGCAATTGGGATGCCCTTGCCCCCCCAACCAAGCCTGGAAACGGCACCTCAAACGCCTGAAAAACCAGCAGACAAGCTCGACAAACTGCCCTTGGCTCCTTCAAGCCCAGATACCCTGCCTTACATAGAACCAGGCTGGCTCATTCAGATACCTGATTATTTGGCAGTTCCCGGATATAAGGTAGAGCCCGTGCCAGCACCGAAGGATGATAATCCAATTGAAAATATCCAGGCACCCGGCGAGATCATCACCGATTCCATGGTGCTTACTCCACCACGCCGTCCACAAAGAAAGCCTTCGACACAATTTGGGAAAAACGGCGAGATCGTTCGTTTTTACTCATTCAAAATCATTCCATACAGGCTAAGGTTTCGCACTGATTATGTGTCCACCACCATGGACAACAACCAGTTATTTGATGGTCTTCAACTCTATGAGGGTCCACAAAGCAGGCTATTGCAACCGCCTCCGGGGGTGCTGCTTCGCGCCAATTTCAAAGATCTGTTAGAAAATTATGTGGTGGAAGCCGGGTTTAGACTCCCTACTACCTTCAATGGCGCAGAATATTATCTATGGCTGGATGACAAGAAAAAACGCCTGGACAAACGTTATGTGCTCTACCGTCGCACGCTTATAACCAATGGATTACGTGCCCCAAACAGCTCCCCCAGCCTGCCCCCCGATTTTCAAATGCGTACCAACACGCTCCTGGGGCAATATGAATTGCGCTATCCTTTTGACGTGTTCACGAGCCTGCGTGCCACGTTTGGACTGCGAGAAGACAAGGTTAGGGCACTCAGTTCCGACCCCATAACACTTGCCACCCCAGATCGGGCAGAACAAAGGGCGACCATCCGCCTGGCTGCGGTGTTTGACAACTCGGTGGACGTTGATTTGAATTTAAAAACCGGAACCCGCGCCAAGGTCTATACCGATTTAGTAAAAGGTTTCGCTTTTAATACAGAGCCTGATTGGAGCCTGAAACTGAATAAAGGTTTCATGACCGTGGTCGGCTTCGACGCCCGACATTACCAAATGCTTGACCGACGTTCACAGCTGGCGCTGCGCGTGGCTGGTGCGACGTCTTTTGGCTCAGAAAGAATGTTGTATATCCTGGGCGGCGTGGACAACTGGGTATTCCCTAAATTTAACGAGAACATTACCCTGCCAAACGACGATGGCTTTGCATACCAGGCACCTGCGGTAAATTTGCGCGGTTTCAACCAGAATATCCGCAACGGCAACACGTTTGCCCTGATGAATGCCGAACTTAGGGTGCCTGTTTTCAAGTATTTTTTCAAAAAACCGGTTATTGGCAATTTCTGGCGCAATTTTCAGCTCGTTGGCTTCTTTGATGCAGGCACGGCCTGGCAAGGAAAAAGCCCCTATTCATTTGACAATCCCATCAATACAAAAACGCTGTACAGGCCAACCGAGGGTCCTGTCATTTCCATTATGAAGGTCAATTACTTCCGGGACCCTATCGTGTTGGGTTACGGCCTTGGAATTCGTTCCGTGATCTTTGGCCTGTATTTGCGGGCAGATTATGCCTGGGGCATCGAATCCAGACAAATTCAGGACCCAATTTTGCATATTGCGTTGGGGACGGATTTTTAAAGGAATCAATATTATCCTTGAATGTTGGATCAGCCAGGGCAGTCACAAGGTTCATTGTGCTTACTGTTTGATGATTTTTCCTGTTTCCAGCTGATGACCGGATGCTGTGTACAAAGCCCAAAAATAGATGCCCGAGGGCAAGCCCTGCAGCGAAATGGTATGCGAATCGTCCCCGGTGCTGAGCACGAATTCGCGCGCTCGTTGACCGTATGCGTTGTGGAGCAGCAAACGAGTGGCACCAACTCCCATATCCCTCCATTGAAAAAAAATGTTATCGGTGGCAGGATTGGGCCATGCCAACACCCTGTCAGGCACTGCTGGCTGGCTTACGCTCACCGTAGCCGTACACGGCACACCCGGGTTGTCTATTGGGCCAAGGCGGTAGTTGGGGAAGGATGGAATGGAAGAACCAGTAGGTGTCTGAAACTTTACCCCGCGTTGCTCCACATTGCAGGCAATGCCCGACTCATCTGGATTGTGTATGACATGATAATACCGGGTATCGCCACCAGCATTGATATAAACTTTACAATCAGGCCCCAATTGGCATGCCCAAAACATCGTTGGGAATGGATCAGCAGTCCCATCCCATTCGGCCACTTTTGTTTGAGTAGTACTAATGTCAGGAGCAAATACATCCAACTGGTACAAGGATTTTCTGCAAGACAGGTACAGGTATCGGTTGCTGGGAGAAACTGCGCAGCCTATCTCCCCGACAAGTTGATTCCCATACTCAAAGTGTATGGTGTCGAATTGAGTAAAAACCCCTGCTTCACGGTCAAATGAATAAATCATCACAGGTTTGTAGCGGCAAGTGCGGTACAACTTGCTGCCATCTGGCGAGAATACCATTTGGCCAAGCCCTTCTCCTTGAGGGTCTGGAAAGATACCGATTGTTTGTTGGAATGTATCAATGATTCCTTGACTTGTAAATTTGAAGATGTAAAACTGGTTACTGTTTCTTCGAGGTGTGATCAACCACCAGTCCTTACCGTTGGCGTGCTTCACTGCGGCAATTTCTCCCCGTGCCAAAGTGTCCGACATCAATACCATGTTTTTTTCGATGACCTTGCCTTTTCCGCCATTTTGTTTCATGTCAACTACGGTGTAATAGAATTTATCACGAATAGCATCGGTAGGATTTGAGAATAAAACAAATCGCTTGTGGAACAGATAGAACAAACCAGATGAATCCGGTACTGGTAATATGACCGAATTTGCAGGTCCGCCTGCATAACCATCTTCGTAAGTCACACACCACAATGTGTGGGCGTTACCAGGATTGATGTTGTCTCCATTTTCCAGCACCTTGTCGTCTGCACCGGCTATGACACAGCCATTTGTATAGAAGAGCAGGTTTCCCGTCGAATCACAAATGCTGGAGTTGGTTGAGGACATATTGTGCTCACGAAAGTGATAACTTGCTTTGGGCGGGCTAAAATTGAAATCTAATAGACTGCCGCCATGGGTCGTGTCAAGGGTTTGGTTATTATCCCCTGTTATCCATATCTGATCGAATTTTTGGGCGGAAAGGAACGTTTGATAAACGCCAACTATAACTAAAATCACCAGATATTTCATGGTATATACTAAAAGGGATACCCCATGCCCTTGAATGAGCATAAGATATCCCAAGTGAAAAGAAATGAATTAACGGCTGATTAAGAATTTACCGGAAGTATTTGATGCGCCAGGGATGACGTACCAGTACACACCTTCTGACAACTCCCTTAAAGGAAGTTGGAGACTGCCTTGGCCATCAGGCAACGTAATGTTTTTTACAACCTGTCCCAGAGTATTGAAAAGCAAAAATTGGTTGTTTGAGCTGCCAATACCTGAGTATTCAATCGTTACCGAGTTGTTAGTTGGGTTTGGATAAATCCGTACAGACATCACGTCTTGGTTGTTCATTTCCGACCGCTCTTCAATCCCACAAATTGAGATATCATCATAGTCTACAAGTGTTCCCTGTACCAATTGGAGCATTGCCCTTGCTCTCAATACTGCTTCTCCATCAGAAAGAGGACAAAGCTCGGCAATACCCTCTAACGATGAAATTTGTATTTCTGAAAATTCGAGATTTCCTATTGCAACAGTTTGCAGGAATATCTGGTTGATCAACTTTTCGTTGACTTGATAAGATGCGGTGCCTGTCAATGCAGCGTTTAGTGTTAAAAGATTGGCTGCGGCCGTTGCGCGGTTTTCCTCGCTCATTGCACCCAGTTGGCGGATACCCAACTGCACATTTGCGTAGCCATCAAGCCCATTGGTTTGAGCCTGTGACAGGAAAGTAGAAACATCGGTATTACCTGGGTAAGGGTTGCCTTCTTCTGCAACAAGTTCGTAAAACCTCCGCTGTGAGAGCCATTGGTTGGCAGCCTGATACGTAGTGCCACCAAGTTGGTGGATACCGACCAGCAGCAGGGAGAACATCAAGATTTTCATAATCATCAAAGTTTTATGATTTTGCCGTAGTCGAGCATCTTGCCAGTCCCATCTTGCAGCAGCCAAAAGTACAGCCCCGCAGCCAGATGGCGCAAGCCTATTTCTTTGTCAACTAATCGCTCGCCAAACGTTTCGCCATGTACAATTTGCCCCTGAGCATTGAATAGCAGCCATTTTGCCCCTTCGGGCAGTGGTCCATCTGCCAAGATACTTACCTGTGAGGAGGTAGGGTTGGGCCAAACACTAATGCCTTTCTTGGGTACTGACAAAGGCTGGTTTACACCTACCGTTGCTGTGCAAGGTGCACCCGGGTTGTCTAGTGGGCCGAGGCGATAGTTAGGGAAAAACGGCATAGAAGCCCCGGTAGGTGTTTGGAATTTCACCCCACGTTGCTCCACATTACAGGCTAAACCTGGTTCATCTGGGTTATGTATGACATGATAATAGCGAGTGTCGCCAAAAGCCAAGAGATATATTTTGCAATTAGGTCCTAATTGGCATTGCCCAAAAGTAGTCGGAAAGGGGTCGGCAAAACCATCCCATTCTGCAACTGTCGTTTGTGATGCGGTGATATTTGAAGCCCATAAATTAAGTTGATACAAAAATTCTCTACAAGATAGATAGAGATATTGCCCACTTGGTGATATCGCACAACCAACTTCACCAATAAATTGGTTGCCATAATCATAATGAATAGTATCGAATTGTGTAAAAACACCTACTTCACGATCAAAAGAGTAAACCATTACAGGTTTATATCGGCAAACCCGGTACAACTTGCTGCCGTCTGGCGAGAAGGTTATTTGGCCCACTCCTTCTCCTTCTGGATCTGGTAGAATTCCTATTGTTTGTTGAAAAGTTTCTACGATTCCATCATGGGTAAATTTGAAAACATAAAAAGTATTACTGTTTTTTCGTGGAGTGATTAACCACCAATCCTTACCATTGGCATGTTTGGTGGCAACCATTTCACCAAGGGCTAAAGTATCCGACATAATAATATTATTCTTTGCAGATACGCTGCCTTTCCCATTATTTTCATTCATGTCCACCCGCGAATAATAAAGATTGTCGCTTATCACATTCAAAGGGTTTGTAAATATGACGGTTCTTTTGTGGAACAGATAAAATATATTAGAAGCATCAGGTAAAGGCAAAACAATTGAGCTTTGTTGCCCGCCAGAATACCCATCATTATAGGTCATACACCATAAAGTGTGAGAGCTGCCAGGGTTGATGTTGTCCCCATTTTCCAACACCTCGTCGTCTGCTCCCGCGATGACGCACCCATTTGTATAAAAAAGCAGGTTTCCTGTTGAGTCGCAAATACTTGAGTTGGTGGTAAACATATTATGCTCACGATAGTGATATTTCGCCTTTGGCGGGCTGAAATTGAAATCTAAAAGACTGCCGCCATAGGTTGTATCAAATATTTGGTTTTGATTGCCTACTACCCAAACATAATCAAATTTCTGC
Organism: Saprospiraceae bacterium; assembly: GCA_046160345.1. Classification (GTDB taxonomy): domain Bacteria; phylum Bacteroidota; class Bacteroidia; order Chitinophagales; family Saprospiraceae; genus M3007. Next base: position 39,423 of record JBJXGO010000270.1, on the reverse strand, counting down.
CCAAATACAGTCATTTTAAAAAAAAGCAATCCCAAGAAGATAATGAGTTTCATGATTTTAGCAAAAAACAGTAACCCTGCGATGTGTACACACCGCAAGGTTACTATAGTTAAAGAATTTAATGTTGGATGAGAACCTTTCCTTCTGTTATGCCAGGTACAGAATACCAGTAAATTCCATTTGGAAGGCCATTTGTAATTAACTGGACAACACCTTCGTCTGATGGCAAGATAATTTCCCTAACCGATTGGCCTTGGGCATTAAACATAAGAAACTTTCCGCCAAGGTTGCCAATTCCATGATAATCAATAGATAGCGCATCATTGGCTGGGTTGGGATAGATGCGAACAGACTGGGCGGTTTGATTGTTTTTTTCTGACCTTTCACCGCCGCCGCCGCAAATGAAGAGATCATCATAATCTGCAAACGCCCCTTGTATTAATTGGTACATTGCCCTTGCCCTCAATACCGCTTCCCCATCAGAAAGGGGGCAAAGAGTGGCGATACCTTCTAGGGAAGAAATTTGTGTTTCTGAAAATTCAAGATTGCCAATTGCTATTGATTGTAGGAATATCTGATTGACCAACTTTTCGTTGACTTGATAAGATGCGTTACCTGTCAATGCGGCATTTAGAGTTAAAAGATTAGCTGCAGCCGTTGCACGGTCACCTTCGTTCATCGCCCCCAGCAGGCGGATGCCAATTTGTACGTTGGCATACCCAGAAATCCCATTAGTTTGAGCCTGTGATAGGAAGTTGGAAACATCTGGGTCACTGGGGTATGGGTTTCCTTCTTCTATGACAAGTTCGTAGAATCTTCGTTGTGAAAGCCATTGATTGGCAGCCTGATATGTAGTGCCACCAAGTTCACCCTTTACAATCTTGATATCCAGAGGATAGTCCGGTGTCGGGCCTGGCGGGGGTGGACAAGTTGTTGAGAAGCCGCAATCAAAGGACATTGACGGGGTAGCAAGATCTAAGAACCAAGTCGGAGGGAACAACGGGAAGGGCAAGAAATTAGAATTTTCACTTGCATCTACTGTGAATTTTGATGTAAATGGTGCTGTAACACCTGCCAATGCACTAGTCCCATTCCATCTATTCCCTCGATTTACCTGTTCACCAATCACTGCATCCGTGCCCAAAAGCAACCCTGCGGCAGTATTGTTTTCCATCGTGTTCCCGCCAATATCCGCCTTGTTTTTCCCTGCAAGCATTCCCTCAAATCGCAGGCCGCGGGCCAGGCCGTTCGTAAGGTTGCACAGCACACTGGCGCGGCTAGCATGTATGGCAAATATGCCGTCATTGTTGCCACCTGTACCAAGTATCGTATTACAGTTAAGGACATTGCGGTCGCCAACTTCCATTTTGATGCCAAAGAGGGTGTTGCTGCCCGCGAGGTTCACATAGTTTTGGGTGACTTTTATTTGATTGGCCACACCAATCTGGATGCCTGTCGCGCCTTCTTCAATTGTGACAGAATTGTTGGCAACAAAGCCTTCCTGCTGAGGGAACATTTCTTGCCCTCCGTTGGCGATGCCTACGCCGTTGGCATTGCCTGCCATGTGCACGATATTGTTGTCTATACTCGACAGCCCCGGCAAGCCCGATTGATAATAGACTGAGATGCCGCGCTCCGCAGCAGATATATTGTTCCAATAAATGGTGTAGGCTTTGTTTACTCCGCCCCCGGCGATTATTCCATTGGTCATATTTCCCATTTCACAACCGGCCACATCAATGGAGCCGCCCAGGACATTTACCCCGGTATGGCAATTGTCCATAGCAACCGGGCCGGGAGCGATGCCCGTGAAACTGCCTTTCACATCAGCACTTCCTTTCGTGAGGTGTATTGCGCTGCCCGTGAAAAGGGGGCCTGGGTAGCCTACCGGCCTTGTTTCTTTAACAATATCGGTGAATATTGCATCGCGAACGGTTACATTGGTGTTTTCGGCGAGGATGCCGTAGTGGAGATTGGAAAAATTGTGGCCAAGCCCTGACATGGGGTCTTTTTGAATATTAAGACCCAAGGAATAATTGCTGATATAAATACCTGCAAAGCCTCTTGTTCCTGGTAATGGGGATTGCCCTAAAAAAGACGGTTTCAATCCAAAAACGGAGGTTGAAAATTGGTTGCCCTTTAGCGACATGTTCCAATTGCCCAAATTTTTGACCCCAAAATTATTATCGTAAAATGTTGAGTTCATTATCGCCAGACTGCCCCCGTTCATCTCTACTCCATATTGAGCATCTTTAATAATAGCGCCATTCAGTTCAAGGGAACTTCCTGAGTTTACTTTTAACCCTTCCCACATAGTTGAGCATCCCTCAAAAGTCGTATTGTAAAACGGCAAGGTTTTGGCCATAATAGATGAAAAAGAAATGCTTGCTCCATTATCCACCAGGATAAGTGGGTTAGTAATAAAAAATTCGGTTTGAGGCACACCCGTTAGTACTAAATCCCCTTCAACTAGGAGCGGTTTCCCGGAAGGCAAATTGGTTACAGTACCACTAACCGGCTCGCAAGCTTGAGGTTGGTTAGCACCTGTTACGGTAGTTACCCCATCGGACAATATCCCAAGAACCCTGGTTTTGCCGTTGTTTATCGTCCCATCAACTACAGCTGGATTAAATGTAAGGCTAAAATGAAATATTCTTTCTTCGTCTTGTTGAAGCGAAATTAATTCCTCAGCCCCATTTGGCTCATTGTTGACTTTCAAAACAAGTTCATTGTGAAAATTATCTACAGAAACTTCCGTGTCAAAATCTCCAAGAGATGGTATCCAATCGTAAACAGATTTATTATACCTTATTCTTAGGGTTGCATTCGAAATCCCAAGTAAACTGCCGTTGACAACAACCATAACATTTAAGGTGTTTCGTTTGTCATTACAACCCTTTGAAAGGAATGTTTGATTCGAAGCCAATAATACCTTTGGTAGATCATCACAAATAAAATCAGAGGAATAAAGGGGAAAAATCATCCCAAAGCAATCACATCGAGTATCGTCAAACAATGTTCTTAAACATATAAGGTCGCAGGCGGTTAATCTATAAACGTCTGCACCAGCGATGCACATAAGTGGTGCCATGTTAGTCTCGCATTGGGCTCCACAAGTGGTTGAATAAACCGATTGTCCGTTAGGGTCGGTTACCAAATTATTAATGTGACCCAAATTAAGTGCGTGTAATATTTCATGCGCCATAGTCATTGCAGCCCGGGATTCGCCAAATTGCCCACTAACAGCCAGACCAAATTTATTGTCCTCGGGCTGACATAATGGCCCTCCAAATTGGTAACCATCTATACCAATATCCTGACCAGTTAACATTATCCTCCCGTCAAAATTTATACACTTTCTAGCAGAGCTGTTCCAGAAGCCAGAGACTGACCAGCCCCCAGTACTCCAATTGTCTGGCGCAATAACTTCGGGAAAATAAACAAGACCAATATAAACTTCATATCCTCCGATATTGAAAATTGCAGTATTAAGTCCATCCCTCATTAAATCGAAGATATTAAAAGCACCATTTCTCGCAGAAGCTACATCACCTCCGTATTCGTTTACAAAGGATTGGTCGATTAGCATTACCATTTCTATATAAATTGGGGAGGAACAATCTCCAACAGGTGGGTTGGTTGGTAAAAAACCTCCGTTACAATTAGAAGGATTTGGCTGAGCGAACAATGAAATGGCAAAAAACATTGATATTATTAGACATTTAAACCGTGAACCGTGAACCGTGAACCGTGAACCGTGAACCGTGAACCGTGAACCGTGAAGATGCGTTGTTTCATAATTTTGGAAAAGTATAAGTTGAAAATAAATCGGTTAATTTGTCTGTAAGATAGGCAAGTCTGCTTTAAACTATCAAGAAATAAATGTTAAATTTTGCGAATGAGCATTCTGGGCAAATGAGCATAGCATTGGGATATATGAATGATAAATAGTCCTGGTTCTTATCTCCCAGATTTTGTGGCCGACTATTTTCAAGCAATGCAAGAGCTGAACGAGTTCCTGCAAAATGCGAAGCCTATTTATATTTTTTTGTAAATTTGCAAACTCAAACCATCCACCACCATGGTCGAAGCGCCCGAATATATTTCTAATGTGCGGTTTAATTTCCGCAATGGCCCAATCCGGCTTTATGAGCATGGAATGACGGATGAGGACTTCTATAACTTTTGCTTCAAAAACCCTGAACTCCGTATCGAACGCAGCCCAAATGGTCAAATCATTATCATGCCGCCAACTACCTCTGAAACTGGACGTCGAAACTTTGAAATCGCTCTGGAAATTGGCCTTTGGAATCGCCAATTCAAACTAGGTCATGTCTTTGATTCTTCCACTGGTTTCAAACTTCCCAATGGAGCGGAACGCTCCCCCGATACTTCGTGGATTTTAAAAGAGCGCTGGGATGCTTTGCTTTCCGAAGACAAGCAGAAATTTGCACCAATTGTACCTGATTTTGTTCTGGAACTGCGTTCTCAAGACCAGGGTCTAAATGAATTGCGAGAAAAAATGGCCGAATACATGGATTGCGGTTGCAGACTTGGCTGGCTAATTGACCCACAAAATCGACGAACTTATGTGTATTCGGCAAATGGTGATATACAAACAATCAAATTTGAAGATATTCTTTCTGGATATGACTTAATGCCCGGATTAAATGTCCGGTTGGCCGATATCCTGGATTAGTGCTTACAATTTACCCGCCATCCAGTTCAGGGTAAACTCAAACACTGCTTCTTTCTCCTTTTCATTGTGTATCTCATGGTAAAGGCCGGGCCATTCATGGTAAGTCACGTCACCTTTTACCCGTTCAAAAAACCTGCGCGTGGCCGCTGCCGAGGTTATTTTATCATCCCCGCCATGTTGTAATAACACGGGTGTTTTGAATTCCCCCGACCAATGATCCAGCCATTTTGCTGCCTCCAACAGCGCAATACCAGCCGCTGCGCTGAGTTTGTCGTGCACCAGAGGATCCGTTTTATATGCCTTTACTACCGCCTCATCATGCGAGATAAAATGTGCTGCCAAACCGGTGGGCAAAGTGAGTGTTGGCATAAAAATTTTCAATATTTTACCAGCAACCACTTTGAATGCAGGAGCCTCAAACGCCAGGCGGATCCAGGGAGCAGTGGCGACAAGTCCTGCCAGATCCGGATTGCGACGTGTAACGTAATTCAGCACTAAACCCCCACCCATGCTGTGTCCGTAGAGGAAAAGTGGAATGTTTGGATATAATTCCCTTGTTTTTTCCAGCAAAAGACCAATATCGTCGAGCAGCACCTCCAGATTTTTGGCATGACCAGGTTTGCCTTCGCTGAGGCCATAGCCCTGATGGTCAAACCCTAGCACAGCAATTTGTTTCCGATTGAACCATTCGGCAACATCACTGAATCGTCCGATATGCTCCCCCTGGCCGTGTACGAGGGCAATAACGGCGCGTGGATTCATTACAGGCAAATTTGCAGCAAAAAGGCTTAGGCCCTCGGCGTTTTTCCAATATAGTTTTTCCATAGTTTATTCAGACAAATACTCCTTGCCATTTTCAGTGTAGAGCACCAGTTTGGCGGTTTTGTTGACCGGTTTTATTTTTTTCTTAAAAAAGGAAGTAGCCGCGTCCTTGGTGCCAAGATTTGCGATCAAATACGTGAATTTCCCATCGTTTTCAAGCAAACGAAACACCTCTTTTTGTCCTCGAAACGCCGCATGATTGGCAGGCAATTCCGTCGAACTTCGCGCCAATTCCACCGCACACCCTTTGAAAGTAGGGGGCAATTGCAGGATGCGTATGTCGCTCTCTATGTCCTCCATAGGTTTGGAATTGGAGGGATTTCCCTGTTTTTGCACTGGAAAGACCGGTTCTCCGAATCCGTTAAATCCTGATGGAGGCTTCAGCTCAGGTAAGGGGACTGAATTATTGGCTTCTGGCAGGCGTTTATCTCGAGCAGGTTTCTTTTTATTCGAACGCTCCATTTCTTCCTTTTCTATGATCTCCTTCAACGTAAGCCAGCTCGTTTTTTCTGAGATGCCGGTGATGCGCAAGACCGTGCGCCGGTTGTTTTGATGCTCTTCTTCGCTGCATTCAACACCGTTTCGGCAGCGGTTCGCCAATTGACTTTCCCCGTAACCGCGGGCTGTGATCCTTGTACTATCAACCCCTTCACTAACAATATAGGCAACCGCAGCGGCAGCTCGGCGTTGGGATAGTTTTTGATTGTAATCGTCGTTGCCCCGGCTATCGGTGTGCGAACCAAGTTCCACGGAGATTCCAGGGTTGTCTTTCATCAGAGTCACTACATTATCAAGGCGTTCTGCGGCATCGGCACGAATGTCCCACTTGTCGTAATCGTAGTAAATATTCTGGATTTGGATTCGCTTGTCAATTCGGGCGCGATCCAGTTCTATGTTGGCGAGCAAGGTACCTTCATTATTCCCGGCAGCGAGGTTGTCAGTCACGCCGGGGCTTATTTCGCGTACGCCATCCACACATACGATGCAACCGTTTACATTGACGTACACCTCGATCCGTTTGGTCAAAAAACCTTCTTTTCGGATAAGCATCGTGTAATGGTTACCACGCTCGAAGGTGAAATTGAAAAATGCATCCGTGTCCTCTTTGATGGTCAGTTCAGTTTGGCGGGTGCTTCGATTGTAAATTTCTACCGTAGCTCCCTGTATGGCATCTACGATCTGGTCCGGGCTTTCGCGAACCTCTGCGATCGTGGCATCAAAAAGATATCCGGGGCGACGGCGGAGTTCTATTTTGAGGAAAACCTTTTCTTTGCCGATCATTACGGTGTCGTTTCTTTCAAAAAAAATATCCTTTTCAGCCTGCACTCGATATTTCCCCTCGGGGAGATCAAAAACAAAATGTCCATCGGTATCTGTTTCCACCTCACCAAGAATACTATTGTCTGTCAGGCCAAAAACCCTGACCTTTACTTGATTGAGGTATCCCCGATTGTTGGCTTCAAAAACATAACCATCGATCTGTGTTTGGGCTGCCAGCTGGAATGTAAAAAATAGCCCCAAAACCAATACAAAAAAGTCCCTTAGAAGCATAAACCATGCGGTTCTCTGTTGAATAATTCTCATAAAAAATCAGTTTTGTTCGGCGAAAATAATGCATAATCAGAGATTTTGACCAATCAACCAATCACCAGTCAACCAATAACTAATCAACCAATCACCAATCAACTAATCACCAACCACCAATCATGCGCATAATCTTCATGGGCACCCCGGAGTTTGCCGTTCCATCTCTTGCTATCTTGTTGGAAAATGGTTATGATGTGGTAGCGGTCGTTACTGCACCCGATAAACCGGGCGGTAGGCAGGGGATACAGCAATCTGCTGTCAAGCAATTTGCGCTGTCCAAAGGCCTTCGAATAATGCAGCCCGAAAAACTCAAAAACCCCTTATTTCTGGACGAACTAAAAGCCTTAAAAGCCGATTTGCAAATTGTAGTCGCCTTCAGAATGCTCCCTGAAGCAGTTTGGTCTATGCCTCCATTGGGTACTATGAATCTCCATGGCTCATTGTTGCCAAGATACAGAGGAGCCGCTCCCATCAATTGGGCGGTTATAAACGGAGAAAAAGAAACAGGCGTAACAACCTTCCTGCTGAAACATGAGATCGATACGGGCGACCTGCTTTTTCAAGAAAAAATACCCATTGGCTCGGACGAAACAGCCGGAGAATTGCATGATCGAATGATGCATATCGGTGCAAAATTGATCCTAAAATCTGTACAAGCCATTGAACGCAACGATGCCAAACCTATGCCACAAGTTGATTTGGAAGCTACCCACGCACCCAAGATCTTTGCTGAAACCTGTCAGATAAATTTTGACCAGGCATCTCAAAAGGTGCACGATTTTGTGCGCGGCCTCAGCCCTTATCCAGGGGCCTGGACGACATTGGAGAGTAAAACGCTCAAAATTCTCCGAACAAGCCTGGAAATTGGGACCTGGAACTTGAAATCTGAATCTCCCGGCACCTTTGTTTCAGACCATAAAAACTATTTGTATATCAGTACTTTAGACGGATTTATTTCCGTTTTGGAATTACAAATGGAGGGTAAAAAACGGATGGCTGTGAAGGATTTTTTGAACGGGCACAAGCTCAATCCCTAGGCTGTTTTTTATATTTTGTACAGTTCAATTTCGGTAAATCCCGGAGTTTCCTTGGCACTCAACAGCGTCACCCTAATTCGTTTCGCTTTTACCATGGGAAACGTGATGATCTTCCGAGCACCAATCGTCGTTGAACGGGCAACTTCCTGCCAGATATTTCCTTTTTTGACTTCTACTTTAAAGGATTCAATGCGCTGACCTTCAGCAATATATTCCCGCAAGACCATTGAATTGAACCGTTTTTTGCGGCGCAGATCGAATTGAATGAGCCGGCTGCCAAATCTATCAAACTCTAACACCTCAAAGCTGCCTCGATCGCCATCGTTTATATCGCTTACGACTCTTCGTGGTGTGTAAAGGCAAATTCTGTGCAGCAATTCACGCTTTTTGCCAAGCAATAAGTTCTTGTCAAATGCCCTTCTCAGTTTTTCTCCAAACACCAGCAGAGCGGCCGAATCCCGCTCGTTTATCAGGCCCCTGCGATCGGGCGGGACGTTCAGGATCAGATTTGCGCCTCGCCCCACAGAATGAAGGTATATTTGGAAAAGTTGTTCCGGGCTTTTTACCTTTTCATCTTCAGAGGCATGATAAAACCATCCCGGACGAATGCTTACGTCGCATTCTGCCGGTATCCAGTGCTTGCCATGCTTATTACCCTGATTCAGCGTATCCGGATGCGGGCCGCCTGCGCCACGTTGAAAACCTGCGGTATCCAAACTGCACCAGTTGGTTTCAGTCAAAATAAGTCCCTGCTCGTTCCCTGCCCAGCGGCAACCCGGACCGAGATCGCTGAAAATCACCGCCTTGGGCTGGAGTTCGGCGGCAATTTTCTCAAAACGGTGAAAGTCGTATGCTTGCCTTTTTCCAATGGGCCCTTCGCCATTGGCCCCGTCCCACCAAATTTCAAACAGTTCGCCATAGTTGGAAAGCAACTCGGTGAGCGTATTGGCATAAACATCATTGTATTCGGGAGTACCGTATAGTGGGTGGTTGCGATCCCAGGGACTGAGGTAAAAGCCCAATTTAAGGCCATGGCGCCGCGCGGCATCAGCGAGTTCGCGCAAAACATCACCCTTTCCATGCTTCCATTTACTTTCTCGCACGGTGTGGGTTGAAGATTTAGAGGGCCAAAGACAAAATCCATCATGGTGTTTCGCGGTGATGATCACACCTTTGGCGCCCGCTGCCTTTGCGATACGGCACCATTGGTCACAATCAATTGCCGTAGGGTTAAAGATATCTTCAGTTTCTGTGCCATGCCCCCATTCCAAATCGGTAAACGTATTGGCTCCAAAGTGAAAAAAGAGGTAGAATTCTGTATCATGCCAGGCTAATTGAGCCGCTGTTGGGAATGGCCTGGGTGTGTTTTCTTGAGCATTTGTTTCCCTCGTTAAGAAAATGAAAAAGAGTGTACAGAGCGCAAGGCTCCGCAAAACTGCTAGTACTATTGTTGCCATTTTTTGAAGCGTTTGAAAGACATCTGTATATTCGCACAAAATTTTAAATAAATGCAACACAGTTCCTACTCTTCGGTTATGATTGAAAGAAATTCAATCACAAAAAGTTGTATAGCTTTCTTATTGTTGTTGAATGCTTTAAGTCTCTTTTCACAAAACATCAATAACACTTTTCGCTCAAAGGTCACCTATCCTGGCCAAACCCTTGCAAATGTTTGGGGTTATGAGTCCAGAGGCCGGGAATATGCACTGGTTGGAGGTGCGCAAGGGCTTATCATACTGGACATAACCAACCCTGACATTCCCCAACAGATCATACAGATTCCTGGGCCGAACAACCTCTGGAAAGAAATCAAGACCTACAAACATTACGCTTATGTCACCTCTGAAGGTGGCCAGGGCATTCAGGTAGTTAACCTTACAAACCTGCCTTCAGCCACCTTACAAAGCCATTTTTATAAAGGCGATGGTGCTATTTTGAACCAATTGAACGCCATTCATGCCCTGCATATTGACGAAACCAAGGGGTTTCTTTATGCATGGGGCGGTGGACTTTTTGGTGGTGGAGCAAAGGTATTTGACCTCAAACCTGATCCATACAACCCGAAATATGTAGGAAAATTTGACCAGTTGGGTTATATTCACGATGGTTATGTGGACAATGATACCATGTACAGTTGTCATATTTATGCCGGTCAATTTGCTATAGTGAACATGGCCAACAAAGCTGCCCCGGAGCTTATTAACACACAAACTACTCCTGGCGCTTTCGTCCATAACACCTGGATCACCGACGACCGCCGTACCATTCTGGCCACCGATGAGGTAAATAATTCTTTCCTCTCGGCTTGGGATGTCAGCGACCCGACCGACATCAAGTTTTTGGATAAAATTCAAAGCAACCCCGGGTCTAACAGCATGGTTCACAATACCTACGTTCGGAAAAACTGGGCTGTAACTTCCTGGTACAAAGATGGATTTACTATTGTTGACATTACCCGGCCGGACAATTTGGTGCAGGTGGGTAATTTTGACACCTATCCCAGTGGGCAGGGCGGCGGAAGTGCGGGATGCTGGGGCGTTTACCACAACTTTAGCAGTGGTACAATCATTGCTTCCAACATTGATGTAGGAGGTGCGGGCGAACTTTGGCTTTTAACCCCAAATTATGTCCGCGCCTGTTATCTGGAAGGGACCATTACCAATGCAATTACCGGTGCTCTGCTACCTGGTGCGCAAATCCAGGTGCTGGGTTCAAATCCATTTTTACAAGAAATAAGTGCGACAAACGGCATTTATAAAACTGGGCAACGAGCCGAAGGATATTTTAAAGTGCGTGTAACCAAAACTGGTTATCAGGACTTCGAAACCCTTGTGTATTTCCAGCGCGGCGAAGTAGTGGAACTTAATGTACCCCTTTATCCCAATGATATGCGTGTAGTAAGCGGAACGGTTTTAAATCACAGCGATAGTTCGCGTTCGCCCGTAGCCAACGCAACAGTATGGTTGTATGGCGCTCAAAACTTCGGGCCTGCTACCACCGATGCGATGGGCAAGTTCAATATCAACAATGTTCCACAAGGCTTATATGACATCGCAGCAAGTGCACCTGGCATGGGGCTTGGTGTTGTAACCGGGAAATCGATCGTAGCCAATACGAACGTAATCATCAAACTATTCACAACCCATCGCAGAGGCTCTGCCAGCGAAAGAAATGGTATGGGAGATGAAGACAACTTATTGAAAATCACCCAGAATCCATTTGAATCCGAAACGGTTTTGATTTACAAAACAAATTCTGAATCAGGCACGCTGGAAATATTTAACAGCCTTGGGCAACTCATGCAGCAAATGAACTTGCCTGCTGCTGAGGGACAAGTTGTCATTGGCACAACACTTCCGGCAGGGGATTATTTTGCGGTTTGCAGAGCGGGCAGCCAAATTATTGACGTCAAAAAATTCATAAAAAGCAGGTAGTGGGTTGGTTCCAATAACCAAATCAACAAATAACCAAATCAACAAACCCTCGCAAGCATGACACCGCTAGCCGAACGGATGCGCCCCCAAACGCTCGCCGAATTCGTCGGCCAGGAACACCTTGTCGGCGAAGGCGCCGTCTTGAGGCAGGCGATCGAGCGTGGCAAGATCCCCTCCTTTATACTTTGGGGACCACCCGGCGTTGGTAAAACTACCCTTGCCCAGCTCATTGCCAAACTCCTGAACAAACCCTTCTTTCAACTATCAGCCATTAATGCTGGTGTGAAAGACATACGGGAGGCCATTGAAAGCGCTGACAAACAAAACCTGTTCCAGCAGAAGGGAGCCATTTTGTTTATCGATGAGATCCATCGTTTTAGCAAAAGTCAGCAAGATGCACTCCTGGGTGCGGTGGAAAAGGGAATTGTGACCCTTATTGGCGCCACTACCGAAAACCCTTCGTTTGAGGTCATTCCCGCCCTGCTTTCCCGTTGCCAGGTCTATGTTTTGCAACATCTTTCAAAAGATGAGCTCATTGGACTGGTCAATCGCGCCTTGGCTGAAGATAACACGCTAAAAAGCCAGGAAATCGAAATTGCAGAATACGATGCTCTGCTGCTCTATTCCGGGGGCGATGCCCGAAGATTGTTGAATGCCGTGGAGCTTATCGCCAACTACCGCGAACCGGGTACCGAATTCAAGGTTACCAATGATTTAGTGCGTGATCTCATACAGCAAAACGCGGCACTTTACGACAAGGGTGGCGAAGCCCATTATGACGTCATATCAGCCTTTATCAAAAGTATGCGCGGCAGCGATCCCAATGCTACCGTTTATTGGCTCGCGCGGATGCTTGACGGGGGCGAAGACATTGAGTTTATTGCCCGCCGAATGGTCATTCTTGCCTCAGAAGATGTGGGACTTGCCAATCCCAACGCGCTTTTGCTCGCCACCACCACCATGGATGCAATTCGAATGATCGGCATGCCGGAGGCGCGCATAATCCTTTCACAATGTGCCATTTATCTCGCCACCTCTCCCAAAAGCAATGCCACTTACCTTGCTATCGGCAAGGCACTTGAACTGGTAAAACAAACTGGTTCGCTCCCGGTACCCTTGCATTTGAGAAATGCACCGACCAAACTGATGAAAGAACTGAATTATGGCTCCGGGTATCAGTATGCACATGATTTTGAGGGAAATTTTGTGCAACAGGACAACCTGCCCAAGGAGATTGACGGGAGCGTACTTTACGAACCTGGCTCAAACCCGGCAGAAGAAAAAGTGCGGCAAAAAATGCGGGAAGACTGGAAAGGGAAATACAAATATTAAGGCAAAAGGTTAAACCCCGCTAAATGCCTGAGACACCCTTGCGAAGCTCTTTTGAGCCCCATACGTTTGCGGGAAAATTTTTAGCCATGAAAAATAAATCTTTCCTTTTCCTCGCAATTGCTTCTTTATTCAGCTTCTCCGCTTGCGACGACGACCATTTCCCGCTTGAACTGGAAATCTTTGATGTTCGCTGGTTCGACGACGACCTTACCGGCACTCAAACAGCTGACGACGCCCTCACTTTTGGTGTTCGGATCAATTCGACCGACCCGGATTCTGATGGACAGTTTATTACGGAATGGGAATTCACCTATTACGTCAACGACAACTTTGGCGGTGTTTTGCGTGGAGACGACCACATACAAACCAATTCACTTTTCTTTGACGCAGAAATTATCATTGGAAACCTTGCATTGCCAGGGATCGCTTTTTTGGAACAGGGTGATGTGATTGAATTTCGGCTCTCGGCCAGGGACAATCATGGCACTGAATTGGAACACACGCATCGGTATGTGATCGAAGAGTAAATACTTGATTTTTATTTGAAAACAAACCCGATCAGGCAAGACCTGACCGGGTTTGTTTTTTGTAGAACCCGTATATTTGATGGAAAATTTAAATCTCCGTCAAAAACATGAAAAAACAATACTTTACCGTATGTTACCTGATTCTGTTTGGCTACGCTTCCGTCTTCAGCCAACAAATCCTCTCGGTCACACCTTCGAACCAGGCGCCCTACGACGATATGAAAAAACTGATCCGAGATCATTTGACGGGCGCAGGGGTGGAAATTCTTAATGTCGAATCAAATATTGACCCGCGTTCTATCGGTTACTTTACTGATGGAGGTACCGCGATCGGGCTTAACCGCGGATTGATCATGACCACGGGTTTCGCGGAATTCTCTGCTGAATCCGGGAATTTCTTCGCTAACAGTAGTAACCTGGGGGGAAGTGTTCAGGCTCAATTGCAAGCCATTGCAACGGACGTGCTTAACGATGTATCTTTCTTTAAAATCACTTTTCGTCCATTCAGCGATTCCATTCAGTTTAAGTACGTCTTTGCCTCAGAAGAATACCCGGAATATGCATGTTCACCGTTCAACGACGTTTTCGGGTTTTTCCTGAATGGCCCAAACCCGATTGGCGGCAATTATACGGACCTGAATATTGCGCTCATCCCCGGCACCAATCTTCCTGTTTCGATCAATACCATACATCCAAATAATCCGGCTCAAGCCCCTTGCCCGCCATTAAACGAGCAATTTTACCACGACAACGGTGGGACTTTGTTCCAACCGGCTTACGATGGATTCACTGACATCTTCACGGCAGAAGCAAGCGTTGTTCCCTGTGCTACTTATGAAATGGTGATCGCTATTGCGGATGTTGGAGACGCTGCTTATGATTCCGGGGTGTTTTTGGAGGCAAAAAGTTTGGTGAGCGATGTTGAGATCATCAGTTCGCTGGATGTATCAGAGGCCATCATTCCTGAGATAGCCATCGGCGACACTATATCTTTTACATTTAGTCAGGTGCCTGCCCACCTGTTGCCATTGCAAATCAAAATATTAGGCACAGCTATGAACGGCATTGATTATCAGGCAGTTGATTCCGTCACTTTGGTTAATTCGCCCGGCGAAACCGCAAAGTTTGTCATTCAACCCATTGCCGATTCATTAACCGAACAACTTGAAACCGTCATTTTCAATGTATGCGGTACTGCTGCCGGAACTTGTTTTTCAAAAACCTTTACGCTTTATATTGCCGACCCGGATTCGCTTTATTCGCCAGTGGATAGCGTGGTTTTCCTGCCAAATGGCTCGGTTCTGCTTTCGGTAGCACCAACTTCCGTTTCAAATAAAATCTGGACGTTTTCAAATACCGTCCCTAAAACCATCTCCCCAACGTTTTCATTGGTTGAATCGGAAATTCAGGTGGACATTCCATTTAATAACCTGCATGATATTTTCATGCTTCAATCCGTTTGCCTGAATATCAATCATTCCTGGGACGATGATCTGGATATCTTCCTCATTGCTCCAAACGAAACCATTGTAGAGCTCAGTACAGACAATGGAGCCTATGGAGATAACTACACGAACACCTGTTTTAGTCCCTCTGCTCTGGAAGAAATCAGGCGCGGTTTTCCGTTTGCACCAGCCTCCCTAGCACCTTTCACAGGCACATTCCAGCCAGAAGGCTCCTGGAATGATATTTTGGGAACTCCGATTACCGGGACCTGGAAGCTGGGCGTTTTGGACGATCAAAATAACTTAACTGGTACAATACTTGACTGGTCTATTACCTTTTCAACCCAAGACCTGGGCAATTTCAAGTATCTATGGAGCACAGGGGAGCTCACCCCAACTATATTAGTCAACACCCCTGGCACCTACACCGTAACGGTAAGCAACCAGCTTGGTTCCTTTTCAAAAACGTTCATTGTTGAAGAAAGCAGTGTTGGAACCCTGGCCCCTGGCGCCTCCAAAAGTGTGTTTCAAATCATACCAAATCCATCTTCGGGCGAAACGGCCTTGATTTTGAACAATAACCTTAATATTAACGCCTTGAAGGTTTATGACCAAAGCGGTACCCTGGTTTTGGAACAGGAAACAGCGGGGACAATTATTGGAGCAGGTAATTTGCCGCCTGGGGTATATATCCTTTCCCTGGAATGCCAGGAAGGCATTTTTGTGCAGAAATTGATTCGTTGGTAAAACCTGATTTCCCCTGATAAAAAAATAAACCCGGCTTTCGCTTGTCTGACCGGGTTTATTTTTTGAATATTTGCATCATCGTACTGATACAACAATACATAATTAATAAAGGTGAATATACCAGTCTCGAGTTTTAAAGAGGATATCCTGAACTCAAAAGGTGAATATACCAACGCCATGGCCAAGGGCATCCCCTATGGAGGCGTTTATGTCCCAGAGGTACTGCTGCCCGGTTTGCAAGAGATTGCGGCAGCATTTGACCATTACAAATACGATTCGGACTTTTTAAAAGATTTCGCCGACACGCTGCGTACATTTTCAGGTCGCCCTAGCGCCTTTACACCCTTGCCACGCCTCACAGCAGAAATCGGAGGGGCACAGATCTTTTTAAAGAATGAGGGACTGAACCACACGGGGGCGCACAAAATAACCCACTGTATTGGGCAGATACTTCTGGCACAACGCCTTGGCAAGCAACGAATTATCGCCGAAACAGGCGCCGGGCAGCACGGATACGCTACCGCAGCAGTTTGTGCCAGATTTGGATTGGACTGCACAGTTTACATGGGGAAAAAGGACTACGAGCGCCAGCGCCCCAATGTCTATTGGATGGAGCTCCTCGGCACAAAAGTGATCGCTGTGGAAGAAGGCACTCAGACCCTGAACGATGCAGTCATCGCTGCTTTCAAGGACTGGGTAACCAACCCCGATTCTTACTACCTGCTCGGTTCTGCAGTAGGCCCGCACCCCTACCCCGCCATGAACACTTTTTTCCAAAAAGTGGTAGGAGAAGAAATACGCCTGCAATGCCAGAAAACTACTGGCCGATTGCCCGATTATTGTGTGGCATGCGTTGGCGGCGGCTCAAACGCCATGGGAATGTTTTTTGATTTTCTCGATGACAGGGAGGTCCAACTGATAGGGGTAGAAGCCGGGGGGTATGGCACGCAGCCGGGCGAGCACGCTGCTAAAGTTGCCCTTGGCAAACGAGGCATTTTCGAGGGTTACCACGCTTATTTTTTGCAGGACGAAGATGGAAATATTGCCTCAACCCATTCAGTATCAGCAGGTTTGGACTATTGTGGCGTAAGCCCGATTCTCGCATATCTGGCTGATGAAGGTCGTGTGAAATTCGAGATTGCAAGTGATGAAGCGGCACTTTCTGCAGTTAAAAAACTGGCCCAAACTGAAGGGATCATCCCTGCTTTGGAATCGGCTCATGCCTTCGCTTATGCATTTCAATTGGCTGCCGGATTGCCAAAAGAAAAAATAGTGGTGGTGAATGCAAGTGGCCGTGGGGAAAAGGACCTTTTTATTACCATGCGGCATTTTCAAGAAGCAAGCTTGAAGGAATATGCTAATCACCTGCTAAACGTATAGACCAATGTTAAGTCAACCGCCAAAACTTCCCATCATGGCGCATTTGGTGCTGGGCTACCCTACGCTTCTGCAGAGCCTTCAAATTGCAGAAAGCTATATTGCTGCCGGTGTCCAAATATTGGAACTGCAAATCCCTTTTTCGCACCCCACAGCAGATGGCCCAATTATTACAGCAGCTTGCCAGGAAGCCACCCGCCAGGGCATTTCTTTGTGGGATTGTATTGAAGCAATTCGAAGACTGCATGAGCGATTTCCAGATCAGGAAATCATTGTAATGAGTTATGTAAATCGAATCTATGCCTTTGGCTTTCAAGAATTTATAAAAGAAATGAACGATGCCGGGATCAGACATTTAATTATTCCTGACTTGCCGGTGGATTGTTCGGCGGCAAGCGATTTTTTTAGCGCAAAAACCGCTGGATTGTTAAACCTGGTGCCTGTTCTGGCAGCCAATACATCCGATGAGCGAGTGGAAAAACTCCTCGCAGCGGGCTTCGATTTTTTCTATCTTATGTCGGACTTCAAAATTACCGGGAGCGGATTCAGCCTGCATCCGCATCTTAAAAAAATCGTCAAAAAAATCAAAGCACACCGAGTGCAGGGCTTGCGATCAACCAATTTGCCCGACCTGACAAAACCAATGAACAATTCTTTGGATCTATCAACAGAAAGGGGCCATATCTCACCCAGAGTCGTTATTGGGTTTGGCATTTCAAGCCCCGAACAGGCCAAATTAGTGACACAAGAAGCTGATTTGGCCATTATAGGCTCTGCCTTAATTCAGGCACAAAACACTGGAAAGTTGCCAGAGTATTTGGAATCTTTGCAGCAGGCATTTAACGCAGCATAATTTGACCATAAAAATCAAAGGACTCAGAGACAATAAAGATTCTCCATACCGGGGCTTTTCAGGTTTATCCAACTTGAGGAGCATTGCTCTCCTATTTGTTTTTCTTTTTCAAAGCGCAATTTCGCAGGCTCAAGCGGTTGAAAACCAGCGCATAATCGTAGGTGCAGAACGATTGGACTTGCTATTGCCTCTATTAAAAGGAAAGGAGGTTGCCTTGGTAGTAAACCATTCCTCCCTGGTAGGCAATACCCATCTGGTGGACACACTGCATAGTCTTGGGGTGTGTATTTCGGTCATTTTTGCACCAGAACACGGTTTCAGAGGCGTTGCAGACGCAGGAGAACATGTGTACGACGGATATGATACTCGAACCGGAGCAGCCATCGTATCTCTTTATGGCAAACAACGTAAGCCAAAGCCAGAAGATTTGTTGGAAACCGAAATAGTGATCTTTGATATTCAGGATGTTGGTGCACGGTTTTACACTTACATCAGCACCCTGTTTTATGTCCTGGAAGCCTGTGCGGAACAGGATAAAGAGGCCATTGTGCTAGACAGGCCTAACCCAAACGGTCATTACGTGGATGGGCCAGTGTTGGATTCAAGGCTTACTTCCTTCATAGGCATCGCGCCCCTTCCCATTGTTCATGGTTGTACGATAGCTGAACTTTCCAGACTTTTTGTTGGTGAGTTTTGGATTTACAACCCGGAAAATTTACGGCTCAAAGTGATTCCGTGTTTAAATTACACGCATTCAAGCCCTTATATTATTCCAGTATCACCTTCGCCAAACTTGCCTACTCCCCGGTCTATTCTGTTATATCCCTCTCTTTGCCTTTTCGAAGGCAGTAATTGTAGCGTTGGCAGGGGAACTGATTGGCCGTTTGAGGTAGTGGGCCATCCTGAGTTCCCTTGTGATTCATTTAATTTCGTGCCACGACCAAATTTGGGAAACAGATATCCCCTCCACGCAGGTTGGCTTTGTGGTGGTTGGAACTTCAGAAATTTTTCAACAGACTCCCTTCTAGCAGCCAAAGAATTGAATTTGAATTGGTTATTGCAATTTTATCAGCAATTTCCAAACAAGCCATCATTCTTTAGAGCGGATAACTTTATTGATCTGTTGGCTGGCACACGAAATTTGAAGGAACAAATAGTGGCGGGGAAAACCGAAGCGGAAATTCGAGCAAGTTGGGCGGAAGATCTGGCGGCTTATCGGGCAATTCGACAAAAATATTTGATTTATCCGGAGTAGGGATCACATGCGCAACCTGCATTCCCCATCACTCCAGATTATATCTACTTTTCCGCCTTTTTTCATCCAATTTACCAATTCAGCGCCCATAAGTTCCGCCCGCCAGCCGTGAAGCAGGCTATGGTCAAAATCATCGCTGCCTGTTTTAAGGCGGTTAAAATCTCCTTTTGGGAAAAGCAGCGCTGCACTGATCTCGTGCTCAAGGCACTGTTTTTTCATAAAATGATAAAGCAGTTCCATGGTCCATTCCCGTTCCGGATCTTCCGGGAGCGGTTTGGGAATCGAATCAAGTACCGCGCGCTCAGCGTCCGTTGCCGGAGCCTTCCAGAGTTCTTGCCAGGTGTCCAAATACTTTTTCCATACCCCTTCTGGCATGGTGCGGTTGGATTTAAAAGCATTTGGCCCCCCCTTGGTCGAGCGTAATACGGTGCTGATATGCCGGCTTTGCAATACCGTTTCGCGCGGGATATTGATGCTTTGGGCACGCTCAATACGCCAACGATAGAGGCGCATTAGAAACAATTTTTCCTTAAAATCAATTTGATGGACTAAATCATTGGCAAACAACTCTTTATGTATGTCAACAACATAAAATTCCGGATTTTCCCACTTTCTGTTTTCTTCTCTTGCCCAGGATTCTCGATTGTGTTTGCGAAGTTTTTTGGTCAACTTTTCATGCAAGGCAGGCAGGTATTTTACATCCTCGATGGCATAATCGAGCGCCTTTGGGTCTATAGGACGAGCCTCCCAATTTGCTACCGTATGGCTCTTGGCGAGGTTGATCTTAAGTTCTTTTTCGACAATTTTGCCAAAGCCAGCAGGATAGTTGTAGCCCACAAACCCTGCTGCGATCTGTGTGTCGAAAGTGTTGCTCGGTACCGTCCCAAATAGGGTGTAAAGCAGGCGGTAATCATTGTCGCCTGCATGGGTGATCTTTAGTATGGCGGGGTCCTGCACAATATCCAGCAACTGATCGAGTTTTTTAACCCGCAGGGTATCAATAAGATAAATGGCATCTTCAGATACTACCTGAATAAGGCCGAGCACCGGGATATAATATTTTTCACCCACAAATTCAGTATCGAAACCAATCCAGTGTTCTGTAGCAAGCGAACTCATTACACGGTCAAATTCGGATTGGTTTTCTAGGAAGTGTATTTGATGATTCATAAGGGCACAAAAGTAGGGAATGTTCATCTTACAATTTCGAAGTTTCCAAAACGGGAATTCTGGTACTCCATTCAATAAAGCCTAAACGAATAGTGTCAAAGGATTTGTTACAATTCCAAGTGTGCAAACTTATTAACTCAAACATCGTTTTCTTTGCAGTTTAATTCTGCCCAAAAAAAGTGCGATTTACTCCTCCCCAAAACCTCGTAGGTTTTTAAAACCTACGAGGTTTCACGCTACGTCTAAGGTTTTAAAACCTACCAAGTCTCAAACGATAAGATTTTTACCATGAAAAAAGTCCTTTTCGGCATTGCCATTTTTATTTTCCTTATTCTTGCCGCACTAATCGCAATCCCCTATCTATTTAAAGATGAAATTATAGCACAAGTTAAAACTGCTGCCAACGAAAGCCTTACCGCAAAATTAGAATTCTCGGATGTTGATATCTCTGTGTTCAGGCATTTTCCACAACTTTCATTGGGACTGGAGGGACTTGAGATCACAAATGGTCCCGGCCCTTTCGAGGGCGTAAAACTTGTCCAATGCGAACGCCTGGATGTAGCCGTTGACCTTTGGTCAGCAATATTTGGCGATGAGGTAGTCATAAAAGGCTTGTTTTTTAAAAAACCGGACATAAAAGTTTATGCCCTGAGCAATGGACAGGCCAATTATGATATCACAAAGCCGGACGACTCCGTTGCCGAAACCACGAGCACCGAAGAATCTGCTCCCGTGAAGCTCGAAAAATACGGAATTGAGAACGGCAAGATCCTCTATGACGACCGGGGCCTCGACATGAAGGCCGAAATGGAAGGGCTGAACCATACGGGCAGCGGTGAATTTACCGCCACCCTTTATGACCTTGTTATGAAAACCGCTATTCAAAAACTTTCGGTCAATTACGGAGGAGTTCAATATTTGAGCAATGCACAAGCTGATTGGAATGCTGTTTTAGGGGCCGACATGGCTAATATGAAGTTCACTTTCAAGGAGAACGACCTCAAAGTCAATGATTTAAAACTTTTGCTTGACGGTTGGGTACATATGCCCGAAAAAACAGAGGATATCAGAATGGATCTAAAATTTGGTACACCTGCCAATACCTTCAAAAGTCTGTTGAGCATAATCCCAGGCGCCTATACAAAGGATTACAACGACGTACAAGCCAATGGGACCATTCAATTTGCAGGTTTTGCAAAAGGGACCTACAATGAAAAAACTTACCCTGCTTTCCGACTCGATTTCAAGGTCGAAAACGCCGATTTCAAATACCCCAGCCTGCCACTTGGAGTAAAAAACATCCATGTTGATGCGTCAGTAGCCTTGCCCACTTCGCGGATGAATGACCTTACCGTAAATATCCCGAAATTCAGCCTGACCATTGGATCAAACCCACTCGAAGGGTATTTTAACCTAAAAACCCCCGAAAGCGACCCCACGGTTGATATGAAACTCAATGGCACCCTTAACCTGGGCGAACTTTCAAAAGCTTTCCCCATGGAAGGCGTGCAGGAACTCGCCGGCATAATAAAATCGAATATTACTTTGAAAGCCGCCATGAGCCAGATCGACCAGGGGAAATATGATGAAGTAAAAATGGCTGGCACTTTTGGAATGACGGGCATTAGTTATAAATCAGCCGGAACTCCGGCCGTAAAAATCAATTCACTCGCTACCTCAATAACACCTCAACGGCTTGACATTCAAACCTTTGATGCCAAACTAGGCAACAGCGACCTTCGCGCTTCAGGTAATATCGACAACCTTTTAGCTTATTTTAGTACAACAAAGACCATGCGTGGGAACCTGAATTTTTCTTCAAATTATTTTGATGCAAACGAATGGATGGAACCTGCCCCTGCTGATGGAAGTGTGGTGCCCAATGATGTGCCAGCTGCGGAAACGTCAACCGCTGTTTTTGATCGTTGGGATTTCGTGATGGACGGAAAAATTGGCAAATTGAAATATGACACCTACGATATTTCAAACCTGACGGCATCGGGGCATTTTACGCCCAACAAAATGGACATTTCGAACTTTAGTTTAATATTCGGAGGAAAAAGCGATCTGAACGGTAGCGGTCAAATCCTTAATGCCTGGAACTATCTGTTTGACAATCAAACGGTTGCTGGCACTATCAATCTGAACTCAAACTATTTCGATCTCAACCAGTTTATGGAGGATCCTGCGGCCCCATCGTCAGCGGCAACAGCAAAAGGCACAACACAGACTGCACCGCCTGCTGAATCGATTATTCCAGTCCCTGAAAACATGGACATGACCCTGAACGCCAACTTTGCCAAAATAAAATATACAACTTACGACCTCAATAACCTGAATGGCCAGGTAGTGGTAAAAAATCGCATAGCCAAATTACAGGATTGCACGGCAGACGTGATAGGTGGCCAAATAGGCCTTACGGGCGATTACAATACGCAAGACTTGGCAAAACCTACATTTAACATGGACATGGCGCTTCAAAACATGGGCTTTCGGGAGGCGTTCCAAACCTTTGCCACCGTAAAAGCCCTGGCTCCCGTGGCTCAGATGATCGATGGTAAATTTAACACCAAACTTTCGATGTCAGGCGGTTTGGGTAAGGACATGATGCCAGATTTTGCTAGCCTTTCTGCCGCAGGATTCCTGGAAACGATCTCGGCGATCTTCAACAATTTCAAACCCATGAACGCCATTGGCGACAAATTGAACCTGAGTTATCTAAAGCAATTGGAACTGGCCAATACAAAAAATTGGTTCGAGGTCAAGGATGGCAAAGTCACGGTCAAGCCATTTAACACCCAGGTAAAGGACGTGGCCATGCAAATCGGCGGTTCACATGGCCTTTCCAGCGATATGGAATATCAAATATTGACCAAAGTTCCACGCAAATCACTTGGCAGCGCTGCAAATTCAGGTCTCGATCTCCTTACCAAAGAAGCCTCAAAAGTTGGCGTGAGCCTTGCACAGGGAGAATTTATCAATGTGCGATTTGATCTGACCGGGACGATGGCCAGCCCAAAGGTTGCCATGAAAGTCTTGGGCTCTGATGGCCAAAGCAGTATCAAGGAGGAAGCTTTGGGTGCAGCTACGGCAGTGGTGGACAAGGCTAAAGATTCACTCAGCAATATGGCCAACCGCGAAATTGACAAGGCCAAACAAAAAGCCCAGGAAGCAGCTGACAAAGCAACTGACAGCCTTAAAAGACTGGCTGACAAGAAATTGCAAGAGGCTACCGACAAAGCAACCCAGGAAGCGAAAAACAAAATCGGCGACAAAGCCGGCGAGGTGCTCGGCGACGAGGGCAAGAAAAAAGTGGATGAAGTGAAAGACAAATTGAACAATTTCGACCCCTTCAAGAAGAAGAAAAAGAACAATTGAAAAAAATTCAGGTTTCAAGCGGCTAGCAGAACTTGCGAACTTGCCGCTTGAAACCTGAAATCGCTATATCTTCCAATCCAATCTCAGCGTATAATTCCTGGGCGCTTCCAGAAGTGCTGGTCGCACGGTATATTCTTCATTAAGCAAATTTCCGCATAACGCGCTGATTTTGATGGCTTTAGTAAGTTTGTAGGAGGCACGGAGGTCCACAATTGTGAATCCGTTGTTATGCGCAAGTC
Source organism: Saprospiraceae bacterium (assembly GCA_046160345.1). Taxonomy (GTDB): domain Bacteria; phylum Bacteroidota; class Bacteroidia; order Chitinophagales; family Saprospiraceae; genus M3007. Next base: position 15,521 of record JBJXGO010000270.1, on the reverse strand, counting down.
GGAAATCGTGCACTCCAGGCAATCCATATTCAAAAACAGCATCAATAGACTGCATGTGACTATTAAATTGTGCTGACGCCCCTAATGTAAATCGACTTAGGCTGTATTCTGCATCAAGCTTAAAGGTGTTTCTAAAACGGTATTTCAACACATTGGTAGAGTCGGAAGCCTTATAAACAAAGGCTGCGAGAGAATCATTGAATGCCTTGTACTGTGGGTTGGTGCTGGTGAATCCTGTAAGCAAGGAAAGCGTTCCAGGCCCTAAACTGCCCTGGCCGAGCAAGGAGATTTCCCAACCGGTCACACGAGTATCTCCGGTATTTTGTGATTGAAAACGAGCCGCAAGCGAGGGTGGAGATGCATTAAAATCAAAGAAAATGCTGTCCAACACAAACTCCATCATTTTCTGATATTCGGACACAAAGGCGGTCAGGTCCATATAACCTTGCCAGCTGCCCAGCCGGAATCCTTGTTTGATTCCTACCTCGGCTGTCCAGCCAGTTTCAGAAACAAGTTGTGGGTTAGGTGCTACCGAATTGCCCACCCCAAAATCCGTACTTACAAATTTCTCGGCTATGGTTGGGTAGCGATATCCCTGTCCCCAGGAAGCGCGCAGATAGGTTGCTTGAGCCAACTGATAATTCGCGCCAAGGCGAAATACCGGTTTGGCTTCCCTGATGAGACCATCTGGGATGACTCCAAGCAGTTCAGTACGCAGGAAAATGCTGTCTGGGCTGTGCTGCACATTTTGCTCATAGCGCAAACCCGCCGAGAGATTAAGCCGCTTAAATGCTTTATAGTCAAATTGAAGGTAGCCCGACAAGTTTCTTGAGCGGTAGGAGGCGTCGCTGTAAATCTCCGCATCAACTGTGTTGTAAATCCCCACGATACCCATGGTTGTTACCAGGCCTATCCCTTCCATTGCTCGTTGAAACTGGTACTCTCCATAATACAGGCGACTATCATTGCTTTGATTGCCCGAATTGTTGTTGTGGATGTAAAAATATCGGCTTAGGATTTTGTGACGATTGCCATTTTTGTCAAAGTACTGAACGGATGGGTCGATATTGAACCGAAGTCGCCCCCGGGTAAAGGAAGCCGAGCCCACCCCTGCCTGGTAGGCCAGGGTATCCTGCCCCCCCCAAATGAAAAAATTTCCGCTTCGCCCGATATTAAAATTCGAGTTTAGCCCTAAGGTAAGCCGGTCGTTTACCCGATACCGAAAATTGGGTGTAATGCGTCCATATCGGCTGTAGGTATCCCGGTTGTAACTATCGCGATAAAGGCTGTAAGCACCCAACACAAAGTCCAGGCGGTTGAATTTTCTGCGATGGGCAAAACTGAATCCGGTTTCAACAGGTTGCATAACTCCGGAAGAATCTGTGCCCCACCATTTTTTTACCGGGTCACGAGGATTGCTCCAGGTTTTTCCGAAAACGGCGAATTCTGTTTCGGGCTCGTCTTTCGCAAATCCTGTTCTGATATTTATAATGCCATTCATGGCTGATGAGCCATATAAAGCGGAGGCAGCACCTTTAAGCACCTCCACCTGAGCGATATTTTCTACTGGAAAATCCTCCCAATTGGGCAAGCCTGCATCCGGCTGCAAAGCAGGTATATCATTCACCAATATCAGAACCCTTGTGCCGGCTCCGTAAGAAAAGCCTGCCCCTCCTCTGATACTGGCCTGACCGTCAATAATGGTCACGCCGGGCACTTTCACCAATACCTTATCAACCGAAGTAGCGTTGGTGTTTTGTATCAGACGCGGCTTTATTACATCCAATGAAACAGTGAGTTCCCCAAGTGGTTTTTCATATTTACCTGAGGTTACGGTAGCCGTTTGCAAAAGATTATCGGCATTGTCCAGTTTGACGTCCAGATTCCGGTTTTCGCCAGAAACAAGGCGCAGCGTTATGGTTTTGGAGGTATAACCCACATAAGCAAAACTTATCTCATGACTGCCAGGTGTTATGCTTATGGAAAAGAAACCCTCAGTATCCGTGGAAACGCCGGAACTGCCTGCTCTGACCGTTGCACCCAGCAGTGCCTCGCCGTTAAGGGCATCGGTGATTTTACCGCTCAGGGTAGCATTTTGAGCAAAAATATTGGGACAAAGGCCGAATAAAAGTAAATACAGGGTTGGAAACAGAAAAGTAAGTTTAATTCTCATGGTATGTTTTCGGTAAAAAATTGAAACAGAAAGGAAACTTTGGTGCTGCAAACGTAGAAGGTTTTTAAAAGCCCCAATGCTTTCAAAGCAATTGATTTTGCGGTAAAAATAGAGAAATTTGCCGCCTCAAGAAATTTTCTCTGATGAAGCAAATTTTTTCCACCTTGCCTGTCGGCTCTCAGGCTATGCCAGGAGAAAGGATTTCAATTCCGACATCTGGCGCGCAGATGCATCCCTTTTCATCCAACTTTGCAGGGCCACGGATTACGCAAATGTCTGGCAATACCACCGTTACCAAATACCTTGTTCTTTTTTTGGATGAGTTCTGCCCGCCCTTCAAACTGCCACAACAGGTAGTTGGTGTAGGTGTAAGATTTGTTCAGGTCGAGTTGGGAAAGCGAGGCGATCATATTTTGTGTAATTTTCCAAAAAGGTATAACTTAATGCCTTGCAAAGCGTTCCTTTTCTTGAAAAGAAACTAGATAAACTTGCCTTCAAAAGAGTGAGGTTTTGTACCTTCGCGCAGATATTTGAGGAAAAAAAGCAAACAAATTTCCATGAAGCAAAACCTTTTGAGTGTAGACCGAAGCATTGTCACTGTTGGTACGCTCACTGAGCAAGACCCAGTGGAAGAGACGTTGTACTGGCTCACAAAGTCGCCCTTGGAGCGACTCGTTGCGCTCGAGCTGCTCCGATCACGCCTAGCCAATTATGTTAATACTTCCACCCGACTTCAACGATTTTATACAGTTGCTCAACTCATACCAAGTTGAGTACTTGGTGATTGGAGGCTATGCTGTTGCATTGCATGGCCATATTCGTTTCACACAAGACTCGGTATGGGATTGCCGCCCATGAAAATTGAAGTCGTGACCACTATTTCAGGGGTTTCATTTGAGGAGTGTTACCAAAATCGATTGATCGTTGATATTGATGGATTGTCAGTTAATTACCTCTCCCTGAATGACTTACGAAAAAACAAATTGGCCAGTGGGAGGCCTAAAGACTTGGCTGATTTGGACGCTCTTCCTAAGGAAGAATGATGACTCAACCCCGCAAAAGATTCCTACCTAATTCGTACCTTTGCGCACATTTTTGATTAGCTTTACCCTATTAGCAACTTACACAAAAACACCTTTCCGCAGAAGATTTGAACATGCCTGATTCGAGAATTATTTCCATCAACATTGAAGACGAACTCAAGGTCGCATACATTGACTACTCAATGTCCGTCATCGTCAGCCGGGCGCTGCCTGATGTCCGCGACGGCCTTAAACCTGTCCACCGCCGTGTCCTTTACGGGATGTTGGACCTGGGATTAGGCTACAACAAACCCTACAAAAAATCAGCACGTATTGTTGGTGAAGTGCTGGGCAAATACCATCCGCATGGAGACTCCTCCGTTTATGACACCATGGTGCGTATGGCCCAGGAATGGAGCCTTCGTTACCCGCTTGTGGACGGCCAGGGCAACTTCGGCTCTATGGACGGCGACAGCCCTGCCGCAATGCGTTACACAGAAGCACGTTTTCGCCGTGTTACCGACGAGATCGTAGGCGATTTGGACAAAGACACGGTTGATTTTCAACTGAATTTTGATGATTCGCTTGAGGAACCGAGCGTAATGCCTACCAAATTTCCTAATTTGTTGGTCAATGGCGCAAGTGGAATTGCCGTGGGCATGGCGACAAATATGATGCCCCACAATCTCACCGAAATCTGCAATGCCATCATTGCTGCCGTTGATAAACCGGAAATTGACGTAGAAGAATTGATGGAATATGTAAAAGCCCCCGATTTTCCAACCGGAGGCATTATTTACGGAATGTCCGGCGTACGAGAAGGCTTCCGTACAGGTCGAGGGCGTGTGGTGGTGCGTGCAAAAACCGAAATCGAAACCGATTCCAAAGGCCGCGAGAGCATCATTGTGACCGAAGTGCCATACCAGGTGAACAAGGCGATGCTCATCTCAAAAATCGCTGATCTGGTCAACGAAAAACGGATATTGGGTATTTCAGATGTGGGCGACCAGTCCAACCGCGAGGGCGTTCGAATAGTGATCGAAATAAAACGAGACGCCGCAGCCAATGTGATCCTGAGCCAATTGTTCAAACTTACCCCCCTGCAAACCTCCTACGGCATTAACAATATCGCTTTGGTGAATGGGCGGCCCCGACAGCTCAATTTGAAGGACATGGTGGACGAATTCATCAAATTCCGCCTGAATGTTATTGTCCGTCGCACCAAATTCGAGCTCCGCAAAGCTGAGGAACGTGCCCATATTCTGGAGGGATTACTCATAGCCCTTGATCATCTCGACGAAGTGATCAAATTAATCCGTGCCTCCAAAGACGCTGACGAAGCTCGTGAAGGTTTAATGGCAACTTTTGGCCTCTCCGAACTTCAGGCTAAAGCTATCCTGGCCATGCGCCTGCAGCAGCTAACAGGCCTGGAACGTGACAAAGTGAAAAATGAGTACGAAGAACTTCAAAAAAAGATCGCTGAATTAAAAGCCATTTTGGCCGACGAAGGATTGCGTCGCGACATTGTAAAAGCAGAGACCAAGGAAGTAAACGACCGCTTTGGAGATGAACGTCGCACCGCTATCGAGATGAATGAAGCAGATATCAGCATGGAAGATTTGATTGAGGATGAAGAAGTTGTAATCACTATCAGCCATACAGGCTATATCAAACGCACTGCAATTTCAGAATACCGGGCGCAAGGCAGGGGCGGACGCGGCGCACAAGGCGTGCGCACCAGGGGCGAGGATTTTGTGGAACATATGTTTACTGCAACCACCCACCAGACCCTGTTGCTTTTTACCGAAAGCGGGCGTTGTTTTTGGCTGAAGGTTTACGAAATACCCGAAGGCGCTAAGGCTACTGCAGGGCGGGTGATCCAAAATTTGCTCAATATCCCCAAAGAGGACAAAGTGCGCGCTTACATCATCGTGCGCAGGCTGGACGATGAAGAGTTCCTCAACAATCATTTCATTACATTCTGCACCAGAAGGGGACAAATCAAAAAAACCCCGCTGGAGGCCTATTCACGACCCCGGCAGGGAGGCATCAACGCCATTGATATTCGAGAGGGCGATGCGCTCATTGAAGCAAAATTGACCAACGGGAAAAACGAGATTATTCTCGCGATTGAAAGCGGCAAAGCAATTCGGTTCAACGAACAGGATGTGCGGTCTATGGGCCGTGGTGCTGCGGGAGTTCGCGGTATCCGGGTTGACGACGAAGGCGGCGACGCAGTGGTAGGTATGGTTTGCATTGATCCGGAAGACACTATGAGCGCCATTTTGGTTGTTTCCTCAAATGGCATGGGCAAGCGCTCTTCCATTGAAGACTACCGCGTGCAGAGCCGAGGTGGCAAAGGGGTTAAAACCATCAGTGTTACGGCTAAAACTGGCCATTTGGTGGCCATAAAATCTGTGACAGACAACGACGATCTGATGATAACGACCACATCTGGAGTGACCATTCGAACTGGTGCTGATGAGCTGCGCGTAATGGGCCGCGCTACCCAAGGCGTTAAACTTATCCGTTTGGATGAAGATGATCATATCGCCGACGTCACGGTGGTCGCAAAAGCAGAAGAGGTCAAATTGCCTGAAGATCTTGATGGGGAATTGAACGAAGATTTCGGCGAGGCATCGATCGCAGAAGAATAAGATGCCGCACTTCAATAAAATGCCAATGGCCAAACTACTGATTTTCAATTATTTATTTCAATAGAAAGGCCCATTCAACAACTTTAACAAGATATTGTAATCCATTTAGGAAAAACTTCGTCTAAATAAGGCTTTTCAAAAATTCAAAAATTTTGTCGAGAACCATGAAAAAGATTCTTTTTGCCCTTTTGTGCTTCTTTTTTGCAGTCGGAACGGGATTAGCCCAGGAAGATGCTGTAAAACTTTCCAAATCAGCAGGCAAAGCCCTTGCTGCTTACAATCAAGATCCTGCTGGAAACAGCTCAAAACTGGCTGAAGCAAAGGCCAAAATTGATGAGGCTCTGCAAGCTCCAGAGGTTCAAATGCTTGCCTCTGCCTGGCTTATTAAGGGCGATATTTACAGCACGCGCATCCAAAACGAGTTGGCCAGGCAGAGCTTGGACCCAAACGCTACCCTATCGGCTGACAATGACGCACTCGAAGCATTCAACGCCTACAAAATGGCCTACGAAAAGCCCGATGTAAAAAAATATGAAAAAGGACAAGCACTTGACGGGATTACGCTGGTTCAACCCCTGGTGATCAACGTGGGTGTTGGCAAATACAACAAACGGGAATACGAAAAAGCCTTCTTATCTTTTAAGGCCTCTCTGGAAGCGCACGACATCTTGAAAGAAAACAAAAAGAAAAGTGTGCTGGACGATGCCAAAGAATATAATGACCAGGTTTATTTCACAGGCTTATTGGCAACCTTGGCCAAACGCTGCAAGGATGCAGTAATATTTTACGAAAAACTCTACACCCCTGGTTCAGACAGCGTTGCGGTCTATGAAGGTTTATACAATTGCAAAATGGATTTGCAAGACGAAGCCGGAGCCTTGAAGATATTGAAAGAAGGCCGTAAAAAATTTCCTGACGAATCTTCGCTATTGTTTGCTGAGATCAATTATTTTATCAGCAAGGGCCGCCTCAGCGAATTAACAGGGTCGCTTGAGCAGGCCATCTCCAAAGAACCTGAAAATGCAAGCTTATACCGTGCCTTGGGTGATGTTTACAACGGCCTTTTCACGGCACTGCTGGATGATACTACCCAGACTAGAACACAAAAAGCGCCAAAGGTCAAAGAATATGCCGATGGCGCCAAGAAAAACTTTATGACGGCAGTAGAGAAAGAACCTATGAACGTGGATTACAATTATTCTCTGGGCGCATTGCTTTATAACGAAACCAACCTGATCGCTATGGAAATGAATGAGACCAGCTTTTCCACGGCCGATGGCCAAAAACGCTATAAAGAATTGAAAGAGAAAATGTTGGCAGACGTTGAATTGTCGTTGAAATATTTCCAGAAAGCAGAAAGCCTTGAACCCAACGACCCTAATATCCTTGCTGCATTGGTGCAGGCCTATGCGCGCAAAGAAGATGATGAACTGTACCTGGAATTCAAAAAACGCCTTGATGTGGTGAAAAAAGGAGAGGCGAACAAGGCATCCTATTTTAAAAACTGACACCTGATCCAGCAGTAAAACCAACTGAGCTGCTGTGATTTATACAAGGGTTGTTTATCGGAAAGACATGTTTCCTTGAAAATAATGCCCTCCTGAAGATTCTATCTTTGGGAGGGCTTTTAAATTCTACGCTTTCTCCATGGTGAACCCAAATGTGCTGCCCTGTCCTGCGCTGCTCCGGACATTGATGGTTTGCTTATGGGCTTCCACTATATGTTTCACAATAGACAATCCAAGCCCTGTTCCGCCTGCTTCCCTCGAACGGTGTTTGTCCACCCGGTAGAACCGGTCAAATACGTGGTTTAGATGCTCGGAGGCAATGCCAATTCCATTGTCGCTCACTTCAATCAATAAATAAGTCTCCATGTCATAAAAACTTATTTTGGTGACCCCTCCCTCTCTGCCATATTTAATAGAATTGTGTACCAGGTTCATCAGTACTTGCCGGATACTCTCTTTGTCGGCTCGCACACGGAAGTTCTGGTTTGCACCTTCTTTGTAGGTAAGCCGGATTTGGCGTTCATTAGCGCGCATTTCCAGGTCGGCAACTACCTCATCTGTAAGGCTGTGCAGGTCAAATTCTTGAAGGTCAAGAACCATTTGCCCGGCTTCCAATTTGTTGATGGTTTCCAGGTCTTCAACAATAGTTTGAAGCCTTTCAATATTCCTGGCAGCACGTTGAAGGTAAAGTAAATTGACTTTGGGGTCATTAAGCGCACCATCGATCAGGGTATGGATAAATCCCTGGATATTAAAAATAGGTGTCTTGAGTTCGTGCGACACATCGCCAATAAATCGGCGACGGTAAGTGGCGAGGCGTTCGAGTTCTTCAAGTTCCCGGCTTTCCTGGTCAGCCCATTCTCCCACCTCTTTTTCAACATCATCCAGCACGTTCTTGTTCATATTTAAATTGCCGGCCCTGAATTCTGCGGGAAGTTTTTGCCGATGTATAATCTTGTAAATCAATTTTATACGCCGAAAAATGAAATACCGTACAAGGTAGTAATTTGTGATAAAAGCCACCCCAAATGCCAACACAAACAAGCCTGAAACTTCCGGCCATGTTACTTTCAGCAAACCAAAAGCTTTTAAAAGCAGGAGCAATACTGCAATGGCTCCTGCTGATATGCCCGCAATAAAAAAGGAAAGTTGTTGGGGCGTCTGGTTCTTAAACATCTAAAAGTCAAATTTATAACCAATTCCCTTCATGGTCTTAATGTAGGCATCCCCAATATGTTCCCGCAGTTTGCGAATATGTACATCTATCGTCCGGTTGCCCACAATTACGTCTGCTCCCCATATCTTATCAAATATCTCCTCTCTGGTAAAAACGCGGCCAGGCTTTGATGCAAGAAGCCAAAGAATTTCAAATTCTTTGCGAGGAAGTTCAATAGTTTTTTCTCCCTTAAAAACCAGGACTTTGTCTTTGTCAATGACCAGGTCATGAAGGCTGGTTACCCTTGTTTCTTCTTCTGTGTTTCGGCCTGAACGGCGAAGCAATGCATTGATTCGGCTTACAAGTACCCTGGGTTTGATGGGTTTGGTTATATAATCGTCGCCCCCCACATCAAGTGCTGCAATTTGTGAAAAATCTTCGTCGCGAGCCGTGAGAAAAGCAATAGGGGTGTCGTCAAAATCTTTACGGGAACGGAGTAATCGGCAGGTCTCCACACCATCCATTTCCGGCATCATAATATCAAGCAGAATGAGGTCAGGTTTCTCACGTTCTGCCACATGTATAGCCTGAACCCCGTCAGCTGCCGTTACAACTTGATATCCTTCTTTGCGCAGATTGTACTGAAGGAATTCAAGAATGTCGGGTTCATCGTCAACTATGAGGATTTTCTTGGGGGGCGTTCCTGTCATCATGCCGTCTTGCATTTTCTGCAAAGGTAGTTGCGGCTCAAAGTCAGGCGTCTGATTCATGAAGTTAAGTCTGTGTAAAGTTTTATTTCAGCACATAATATCCAGTTGCCCTTTGTGTCAATGGCCCATGCCTCTGGAAACACGTTTTTAAAACTCCGTTCAAAAAAACGCTCGGTCACCTGACGTATGCTCACATCCTCGCCGTGAAGACGGTTGAAAAGTATCAGTCCGCCAGGACGGAGCAAGGTATTGCAGGTTTGCAAAAATTCCTCGGTACAAAACTGCGGGGGGGTGATTTCGTCTTCAAAAATATCCACAATGAGCATATCAAATTGTTCTTCAGTCACTTGCACAAAAATTTCTGCATCGGCGGTTATAATCTCTATTGGGCTTTCGAGCCGGGAAAGGGTGTATTTCGCGGCAAGGTGAGCCACCGTTTCGTCCCATTCAATGGCCGTATAATGACACTTTTTATGAAAAATTTTCTCAAGCATGAAAGGTATCGAACCGAGGCCCAAGCCGAGGAGCAACACGTCGTTGATTTTCCGTTCATCAATTTTCAATTGATCAAAGGCAAGCAAAAAGTTTTTATAGAGGTCGTCCCAGGAGTAAATGGCATCACCGCTAAGCAATTGCACCCGGCCACGCGACAACACCACACTCAATTCCGGGTTCTGCGCAGTAGTACTTTCTTCCAATGTAATCGGGGTCAAGTGCGAAAGCCATTTTTTCCAACGGGGGATTTGCATTTTAATTGAAAGTTTTGGGTTGCAATTCACTCCGGCAATTCTTCAAAAGTACCCGTCTGCTTGTTTTTTTGCACCCGGTTCCATTCAAAATAACGCCCGTTCATAACTACATAAACTCCTGGCGGCAATACTTGCGCAAAAGCCAAAGCGCTTCCAAGGTTAAAAAATCCGTCAGAGGAATTGCCAAAAGCATAAGGGATCATAGCCCCGGTCAGCACAACCGTCTTGCCCTGAAGATCGGCCTGAGCAAGATTCCGGGCAGTTTCCACCATCCTGTCAGTGCCATGTGTGATTAGAATACGGTTGGCCGGCGTACGAGCACAACTGTGTATGATCAATGCGCGATCCTCGTCGCGCATTTCCAAAGAGTCCACCATCATGAGCGTACGTACATCAATCTCCACAGCACATCGTCCTAACTGGAACATCTCATTGATGTGGGTATTTTTGAAATACAGTTCGCCCGTCTGGTAATTATACTCTTTGTCAAAAGTGCCGCCTGTTACAAATACTTGAATCATGGCCACAAAGAAACGGATTTGGCAGTATTTATAATTTTTAAGATTTCACCTGAATTTGAACGCAGTCCAAATTATCAGACAAGAGCAATAGTTTTCCCAAAACGTTTTTACTTTTGCCCATCAAAATTGAAATCGTCAATCATGAAAAAGAACGAAGAATACGTCAAGAACCCTGGCCGCGACTGGATAATGTTCATAATTAGCACTATAGGTATGTTTGCGCTCCTTATTTGGCTGCCTGAGTGGATTTGGGTTGCCTGGCCGTTCCAGTTCACGGCATTGGCCGGTGCGTTGGGCCGTCTTTAAATACCAGCGTTGAAAATCCTCCTCCTCCGCTTTTCTTCTATCGGCGACATTGTGCTCACCACCCCTGTTGTTCGTTGCCTTAAAAAGCAATTGGGCGCAGAGCTGCATTACCTTTCAAAAACCTCTTTCTCGCCAATTTTGGAGGCAAATCCTTACCTGGACAAGGTTTTTTCTTTTCAAAAAGAAATACCTGCTGAATTGGTCCGGCGCCTGAGGGTGGAACGGTACGATTATATAATTGACCTCCACCACAACCTCCGAAGTTTGTGTTTGAAACTTTTGCTAGGCCGCCCGTCGCGGGCCTTCGACAAGCTGAACTGGGAAAAATGGCTGTTGGTCAACTTTAAAATTGATCGGTTACCAAATATCCACATCGTACACCGGTATATGGCAACGGTAAAACACCTGGGTGTTGAATATGACGGCAATGGCCTTGATTATTTTATCCCCGAGGACGAAAATCTGGAAAGCCAGCAACTTCCCAATCAACCATTTGTGGCTTTTGTACTGGGAGCAACCCATGCCACAAAACGATTGCCCGAACAAAAGATCATTGAAATCTGTCGGCAAATCAATCACCCAATTGTACTGCTTGGTGGAAAGCTAGAAAAAAATGCTGCAGACCAAATTGCCCAGGCTGCAGGAACTCATGTGTACAACCTTTGTGGTTTGCTCAGTTTGCACCAATCAGCCTGTGTAATCAGACTGTCCAATAAAATTATCACCCATGACACAGGCTTGATGCACATAGCAGCGGCTCTGCGAAAGCCCATAGTTTCGGTCTGGGGCAGCACTGTGCCAAAGTTCGGGATGTGGCCTTTTTACCCAACGGGGATGGATTTAAACACGTCTGTAGAAATATCAGGCTTAAGTTGTAGGCCATGTTCAAAAATCGGTTTCGAAAAATGCCCCAAAGGCCATTTCAAATGCATGAAGGAAATTGACGCACAACGGATAAGCAACAGCTTGTAAAAAGTTGTAATTTCACCATCGCCGACATTTATTCCTTCTTTAAAGGCCTCCAAAAACTTCAAAATTTGGCACTAAACTGCCAAAAACCTTTTTTTTCAGAAAAGCATTGCCCTCCTTTGTTGCTGTATCATGATTTTGCGCTACTTTTCGGCGAGAAATATTCATTGTCAATCAGTCCAATGTCAATAATTATGCACATCAGAAAACTACTTTTCTTACTTGCTGTGTCCGTGAGCCTGTCATCTATCAAGGCTCAGGACATCCACTTCTCTCAATATAACATGTCGCCAATGACCCTCAACCCTGCCAATATTGGCAATTTCGAGGGGACTGTACGGATTGGAGGTATCTATCGCGGCCAATGGGCCAGCGTAATTGGCAGTAAAGGCCAATACAAAACACCTTCACTTTGGGTAGATGCTCCGGTGATAACCGGTTTTCGCAAACGCGATTGGGTTGGCGTTGGGCTTGTGTTTTTTTCTGACAAAGCCGGTGCAGGAAGCCTGACTCATTCCGCCGCCAAATTTGGTGCCTCCTACCACCTTTCATTAGACAAAAAAGGCAATGCCTACCTCACTATTGGCGCCCAATATGGCCAGGCGAGCAGAAGGCTCAATACCAAAGACCTTCAATTTGAAGAGGGATTTCTAAATCCAACCCCAACCGGAGGATATAATTCAGGCGCCCAGGTTGATTTTTTAAATCAAAAAGACGCTAAATCCGACTGGAGCGATATTGACGGAGGCGTGGTGCTTCGTGCCAAACTCAACAATCGAATGGACATGAGCCTTGGTTACTCCATGTATCATATCGGCAAAGGAAAGTATGGCCTTGTGTCTGGAGGCGGTGGGACCGGACCACAAACCAGCAGCGATGAAATAGCGCGGCGCTCGGTGGTTACGGGCTTGTTCAACATCAAATTGAGCAACAAATTCAGCGTAGGCCCTTCATTTATTTATCAAACCATGAGCGGCGCAGACGAGATCAGTCTGCAAGCCCTTGGTTCTTATCTTTTTAATGCTGAAAAGGATGTGGACCTCAATTTTGGTCTTGGATACCGGCTTTCCGGCGGCGATGCCATTTATCCAATGCTTGGGGCTCGTTACAAGAACCTGCGTGTTGGCCTGGCCTACGATGTGAATGTCAGCGACCTAAACTCGGTGAGCAACTATCGCGGTGGTTTTGAGATCACTGCCAACTATATTGTCAAGATCTACAAACCGGCAGTAGTAAAAACAAAGGTTTTGTGTCCAAGGTTCTGATTTTTTTCAACTACGATGATAAATGGAGCAGCATTTGAAGGCTGCTAAACCTTCAACCACCTTTAAAAAGATCCCGGTCTGGCCGGGAAAAAAGATACGATGAAAAAACTTCTCTTTTTCCTCACAATAAGCTTCTTTTCAGCGCTTGTTACAAATGCCCAACCACTAAACAGGGCCACGCCTGAAGCCAATCTCAAATCAGCAGAGGAGGCCGAAGCCAACGGCAATCCTTATGCTGCATTGGTTTTATACGAAAAATACCTGGCAGAAAAGAAAACGGACAAGCAAACTGCGGTAAAAGTAGCCAAACTTAACTTCGACCTTCGAGATTACGAGAAGGCTGAAAAAAGCTTCAACCGCCTCGTCAGTCGGGATCGGAAACTCGAATTTACAGAGCTCAAATACTGGCTCGCCCTCAGCATGAAGTACAACGGCAACTACGCAGAATCTGTTGACATGTTCAATCAATATATCACCGATGGTGCCGATGAAGCGCTGAAGACTGCCGCTAAACGTGAAATTGCCGGTTGTGAAATTGCCAAAAAATTAAAACAACCTGAAAATCTGTTGGTTGGAAATATTGGAAAATCAGCCAACAACCCACAGACAGACGGCTCTCCTTCCTATAGTGCCGGAGAATTGTATTTCACCTCCATCCGCTCCAAAGAGGTGGTCGTGCTCAATGGCAAGGAAGGAGACTGGCATTCAAAAGTTTATACCACTTCCAGGTCGGGCGCAGAATATGGCGAACCCGAACCGCTCGGCACCCAGATCAACCGTGAAGGCTGGCATCAAGGCAATGTGAGCGTTTCAGCCGACGGTAAAACCATGTATTTTACCAGGGTGGAACTCACAGAAAAAGGCCAGGACGTTGGCGCCAGTAAAATTTTTGTATCACAAAAAGGCCCGGACGGATGGGGTGGAGCCAATGAAGCTACTGGTGTAAACGGCGACTTCATTGCCAAACACCCCTGCGAAGGAGAACTGTTTGGCGAAAAAGTGCTCTTTTTTGTCGCTAACATCCCCGGTGGGAAGGGCGGATTTGACCTTTATTATGCGCCGAGAAAATCAGAGTCGGTCTTCGGCCTTCCGGTCAATTTGGGTGAGGTTTTAAACACCCCCGGCGACGAGGCGTCTCCTTTTTACCAAGACGGCAAACTTTGGTTCAGTAGTAACGGACGGCCAACCATTGGTGGTTTTGATGTGTTTGAATCGCAATGGAATGGCTCAGTCTGGAGCGCCCCTAAAATGCTGCCTTTGGGCATAAACACCAGTCTGGACGATTTGCATTATTCACAGTCTTCTGATGGGTACACCGGCTTCCTGCAAAGCAACCGGCCAGGTCCCAACAACCTCAAAAGCAAAACCTGCTGCGACGACATTTATGCCTGGGAAATTGAGCGAATCAAAGTGGATCTCCTAGCCAAAACATTCAGGGCCCGGCGAAAAGGCGAAAAGGAAAATCAGCCACTCAAAGGAGCTGTTGTTACGATGCTAGATGTGACGGATAAAAAAGCGGCCTACATTGACGAAAAAACCAATTTGGGCGCCAACGATTTTCCCTTCACGCTGCTGCCTGAGAAATCCTATATGGTGGTTGCCAATGCTGAGGGTTACAAGCCTGACACGGTGTTATTCAACACTTTAGGCATCAAAAAAAGTACCAGCATCGAGAAAAAACTCACTTTGAGGCTCATAAAACGCGAGCCTGAGTATGATACCCTTCGCATCAACGAGCCAATTCGCCTTGACAATATTTTGTATGATTACGACAAGGACAATATTCGTCCGGATGCTGAGCCAGATCTGCAAAGTGTGGTTGATTTGATGAAAAAATACCCCGACATGAAAATTGAGCTCTCCTCCCACACGGATTCGCGCGGTATTGATGCCTATAATGAAGACCTGTCGCAACGCCGTGCAAACAGCGCGGTGGCCTGGATCGTAGCTAAGGGCATTGCAATAGATCGAATTGTAGCAAAAGGGTACGGTGAAAAGCAGCTGCAAAACAAATGCTCTAATGGGGTAGAATGCACCGAGGAAGAACACCAGCTTAATCGTCGTACCGAATTCAAGATTACGGCCGGACCTACCAGCATCGTTATCGAAAAAGTAGAGAAAAGAGAGAAAAAATCTGGCAATTAAAGTACTTAGGAACGTGTGATTTTTAAAGCGCGGGAGTATCAGGCGTTAATTTTCAAGCGCTTGATACTCCCGCGTTTACATACCATCTATTGGATTCCGTAAATTGATTGGATAATTTCACTACTTTTGCCACAAATACAGCAAAAATGACAGCCATTGCCGACAGTAAAAGCCTGAATGAACGAATTGAAGCAGCCCTGGACACGATACGTCCCCATCTCCGTGTAGATGGCGGCGATGTGGAATTGGTTGAAGTGACCAATGACATGCACGTTAAAATCAAGTGGATGGGCATGTGCGAATCCTGCGCAATGTCAGCCATGACACTCCGCGCAGGAAT
>JBJXGO010000269.1:0-9654 GCA_046160345.1 Saprospiraceae bacterium | reverse complement strand
CGTGGGCGGCAATGGTGTGCATGCGCAATGCGTCGAACATTGAATCGCCATAGGTATGCTGTTCCCGAGCGAGTCTGTCAAGGGTTACCCGGCTGCTAAGATGAAAATATTCCTCTGCAAGGCCAAGTGCTGATTCATCGCCAAAACGGTCAATTTCAGGCGCATAGGGCACTTCAAGCCCTTCACCACGGCCCTCCAGCCAACTTGTGAATGCCGGGAGCAGGGTTTCAGCCATCCAGGATTCATCGCCCTGCATTCGAATGCGAATATGCGGGCCACGCTCGTCTTGATAACGAACAAAAAAGGCCCGGGTGCCACGATTGGCCCAAATGTGCTGTTGAAAAAAAGGACGGAGGCTGCGAACCAGAAATACGTCCTGGTTGTCAAGGGGATAGAAGTGTATGGAAAGCCAATTCATAGTTAAAAAACAAAAGCCCTCGACTTTAAAAGTCAAGGGCTTTTTTTGTGTGGCGGAGGCAGGACTTGAACCTACGACCTTTGGGTTATGAGCCCAACGAGCTACCAACTGCTCCACTCCGCGATTTAGTGGCCGCAAAGGTACAACTACATTGGCCAGAATTCCAAATTTCTTTAAAAATAAGGAGTTAAGTGTTTTTTTGGAAGTGTTCATAAAAGTGTGGCACACCTCGACTATTACAAATTCAGGTGTGCCACACATTTCTGAGCACTCCCCCTTTTTTGGTTAAAAGAGGTTAAAACTCGTTAGAAAAAGGTGAATTTATAGGGTAACCTGCGCATGATTGCAACAGAGCCTGTAACCTTGTTGTGCAATTGGACGTCCGTTGTGGGAATTGACCTTTCGCGGATTACAGTACACAAATTTACATTATTTAAAACACAAACGAAGTTATGAAAATCACCCGATCTTTATTCCTGGCATTTGCTCTTTTATGCACCCTCAACCCCCTCGTTGCCCAAAAAGAAGAAACCGTGGTCGGTAATCGCGGCCTTGGTTTTTCGGGTATCTGGGGAGGTAGTAGACATCAATTGACCCAATTTGGAAACAATGGAAAGACCAGTTACGTAGCCGGAGGCTTCTTTGGCTTTGAATTTGGCAAAGCCCTGCTCGTGGGTTGGGGGCATAATAGTTTAATGGACGAATTCAAATGGGACGATATTGAAGATCAACAATTTGACATGAGATGGAATCGGTGGATGTTGGGATATGGTTTTAAAAACTACAAGGCCGTGCACCCACAAATCGGCGTTGACTTTGGCCGGGGCAGGGTGGAGTTGGGTGAGGTGAGTGATCGTATTTTTGTAGTTCAGCCATCGGCAGGGCTGGAAATCAATGTTTTTCGCTGGTTTCACATCGGAGTGGATGGGGGTTACCGTTTTGTAAACGACAGCAGCATTCCTGGTTTGAGCAATCAGGATTTGAGCGGCTGGTTTGGCCAGGCCTCGCTGAAATTTGGCTTTTCCTGGGGACGTTACCATAAAAAGAACAAGGATAGCAAGCCCAAGCGCTACGAAGACTAAAAAAAGTTGAAATGATTTAGTCGCCATAGGGCAGTCGTCGATTTTGGAACACTCCTGTCGGCGGTTGCCCTATCTTATTTTGGTTTGCCTACTTTTGCCTTATGGACGAAGCATTAAATTTCAATTCCAAACTGGAAGAATCTACCAACAAACTTTGGGGTTGCCATTTTGTAGTTCCAAAAATGGTTGCAGCGGCGCTTATCGGGGCTGCTGATGATAAACGGGTCGTGTGTTCCCTCAATGAAAAAGTAAGGTACCAGTGCGCCCTTCTCCCATGTGGCGATGGGCAGCACCTGATCACCGTAAATAAAAAAATACAAACCCAATTGGGCCTAAAAATTGGCTCCATAGTCAATGTTAGCCTTCAAAAAGATGAAAGTGAATATGGGCTGCCCATGCCGGAAGAATTTGCCGAACTACTGGCACAGGACGAAGACGGCAACCGCCTCTTTCACGCCCTTACTCCAGGCAAACAGCGCACATTGTTGTATATCGTAGGGCAGCCCAAAAATTCCGATATCAGGCTTCACCGGGCACTGGTGGTGGTTGAGCATTTGAAAAAATATGCGGGGAAAATAGACTACAAACAATTAAACTTATCTGTTAGGGACAAGGGCTGAATTTGAATTATTGCTGACAAACCAAAAAAATTTGGCCGAGGTACCCAACCAAGTAAGCATTTTTGGCCGTACTTTTGTTGTCCCCTTCACACGAACTTTCCATAAAATTCGTTTTGCCTCAAAATTTCAACTGCTACTGGCTCAAAATTATACACCCGATGTTTCGCAATTTATTGCTCATAGCCCTTCTTGCTGGCCTTATTGGCCTGACTGCGTTTCGGTCGGATCCTTTTTCGCACGACCGTCCGTTCCCCTTTAATTCTACGCTGGCCCATTTTTTTTGGGAGGATGAGCGAAGTGTACCAGTTTCTTTGAACGAAACTTACCTGGCTGAAGCGGATAGCACGAACGGTTTGCGGATCATAATGCTGAATTCCTTCGCCTACGATACTGCCTATCCGAACAAAGTACAGCGCCTGATACAACGGCGAATGCCTTCAAGTGCATTTACAGAATTCCTGGAAGGCTCCGCAGAGGATCTGGCAACCGCTTTGATCGGGCAAGATGCCGTTGTGATAAGCTATCCTACGGCCGGCTCTCCGGAAATAATTCGAGCTTACGGCAAAGTGCTTGGCCTGTTTATTCGGCAGGGTGGAGCGGTTGTGCTTACCGGGACGCATGAATTTGGGGCATTGCAGCAACTCGGCCTGTTCGATCTTGATTACGGTTATTATTGCAAAGAGCGCCGTGTTGGGCAAGTATTGCCAGAACACCCTGTTTTTCAAGGTGTTAGCACAGATTTTTCCACAGAAGTTTATCAATATCCCCTCGACATTTCGGATCCTAATTTTACCGCTCTGGCAGATGTTCGCGGGTATCCATTTTTGGGTTTCAAACAAATAGGTGCAGGCAAAGCGGTGTATTTGGGGCTGGAATACTACTTTGACGAACCTCAATCATCCCGCCTGCTTACAAACGCCTTGCGCTGGGCGGCGAAACCCCGTGTAAAGCGAAGCGAAGTAGTGCTTTATGCAGGTAAGGGCTTTGTAAAACAGAACAGTTTCGATCTTAAGATTTATCCCAACCCGTATGTAAGCAAAGCTACGCTCGACATAGATATTACAAAACCTACCTCCCTTGCCGTAGAAATGACTGACGAACTTGGCCGCCAAGTGGCCATGCTGCTCCCACGCCGAAACCTTTCAACCGGCTTGTACCGATTAGAGCTTCCCAACCTTGAGCCGGGCGTTTATTTGGTACAGTGCATCAGCAGCGAGGGGACTGAGGTGCGTAAAGTAGTTAAGACTTCGGGCAACTAATTGATTTTTAAGCAGATAAAAAATGCCCTCCCAATATCAGGAGGGCATTTTTTATTTATGTTCAGCACAATATTAAGCGGGCATGTTTTAAGTCTTTCACAATACTGATCCAAATTTAAAATGAAATACCTACCAATCCTTGTTTTGCTATTGACGAGCAAGCTTCAGGCTCAATCAAGCTTCTCCCTAACCCCAAATCCTGTGTTTAGTGAAATAGTAGATGAATTTATCGATGAAGGTCGGGCAACCATTAAAAACCTCGCATCCAGCACACAAAATTTCCGCTGGAAACGCACCATTATCAGGCTTGATAATGACTCCGTTTGTTATACAGCGGTCACAGACCCCTATCTGCATTGGTTTCCTGCTGTTAGCGAAAAGAATTTTTCGATGGAACCCGGTCAAGAGGGGCCCCTATATGTTACACTTTTTGATTTTGAACAAACAGGCTGTTGTGCCATCGCCCACATGAAAATAAAAAATCTGAGTACACCAACTGACTCGATCGAAGCCTTTTATTACTTAAGAACCTGTCAGCCCCTGGCGGTTTTAGAGGTTCAAACATCTTCTGTTACCATATACCCCAACCCCAGCGTTCAATATTTTAGGCTCCAAAATGCGGAATCTGTGAGCCAATTGATCCTTTGTGATGCCACCGGGAAATTGCTCAAACAAATGCAAGCAAAAGCAGAGAATCGATACGAGGTGTCCGATTTGCCATTGGGGGCTTATTATTTGATATTGAAAAACGACAAAGGAGCCGTTGTGCAGGTAACTCAATTTCAAAAAGCAAATGAATAGGCTCGGACTGGTTAATCACAACTTGGGAGCAAAACAAACCTTATGTTTGCTTCTTTTTAAACAAACAGCTCCCTTCCCATGGTTTTGGATTGTCAAAAACACCTTTTTTCTTTCCCGGAAGAGGTGCATTACCTTAATTGTGCCGCCATGTCGCCGCTTAGCAAGTCGGTCGAATCGGTTGGCTTACAATCCGTTCTGCGCAAATCAAAGCCGCACGAAATAACCCAGGAGCAATTTTTTGACACGCTTGAAGTGGTCAAAAGTCGTTTTGCTTTGCTGGTGAATTGTTCGCCAGAAAGCGTTGCCATGATGCCTTCCGTGTCTTACGGGATGGCAATTGTTGTCAAGAATTTATTGAAAAAACGAAATATTTCAGCCCAGCAAAAGATCCTGTTGGTGGGAGAAGAATTTCCAAGCGATGTGTATGCCTGGGATGAATTGGTCCAGGAAAAGGGCGTTCGTGTTGAAATTGTAAAAGCCCCCGATATACTGAACGGACGTGGCAAAGTATGGAATGAACGCCTGCTCGAGGCTATGGATGATTCCACGCTTGCAATTTGTATTTCACCGATACATTGGGCTGACGGAACTAAATTCGATTTGCAAGCTATTGGCGAGCGTTGCCGACAAAATAGGACATTTTTTGCCATTGATGGCACCCAATGCATAGGCGGATATCCATTTGACCTTCAAAAAGTTAAGCCTGATTTTTTAGTCTGTGCGGCTTATAAATGGCTTTTGGGGCCTTATGGAAACACTTTGGCATATTTCGGTGATTTTTTTAATGAGGGGACGCCGCTTGAACAAACCTGGGCAGGAAGATTAGGAAGTCAGGAATTCAAGGATTTGATCAATTACCAACCACAATATCGCCCTGGAGCCTACCGATACAATATGGGCGAATTCAGTAATTTTATCCAATTGCCGATGGTTGCAGAAGGGCTTCAACACATCCTTGATTGGACGCCTGAAGGCATTCAATCATATGCACATCAACTACTTGCCGACCCGCTAAGCCAATTAAAAAATGCCGGTTTTTGGGTTGAAGAAGAGACTCATCGCGCCAGCCATTTATTTGGTATTCGCCCGATTCAAGGGCAGGATTTAAATCGAATTAAGCAGGCATTATTGGATGAAAACATCTTTGTGTCCTACCGAGGTGCTTCTATACGGGTCTCGATCAACGTCTGGAATGATAAAGCGGATTTGGATTGCCTTGTGAAGGTGTTATGTGCGGGGTAGAGTGTCGGAATTTGTACTTTTGTGCGAGCCATCGGCCCATTTCAAGATTATTCAATTTTTTGAAGATGAAACTACATTCGATTGAGATTAATAACTTTCGATGCTTTGAGCATTTGTATCTAGAATTACATTCCCAACTCAATGTATTTGTTGGGTTGAACGGGAGTGGAAAAACAGCGTTGCTGGAGGCCTTAAAAGTGTCGTTGGGAGGCGTCTTTTTGGGGATGAACAGTGGTTGGACTCCAATTTCAAAAATAAGTCGTGAAGACGTGTTTTACTCTAAATACTCTAAGAATTTAGAGCCTAAACCGCCTGCTGAAATATCTACTATCGGAAGCTTAAATGAGCGAAAAATTAAGTGGAAGCGAGTTCTCAAAAGTGTAAGTAAATATGCCAGAACTAATAATAAAGAATCTAGCGAAATCAAGATCGCAGTAGAAGAATTGGCTCAAAAAGTGAAGGATAATAAGCCGAATGCCTTTTTGCCGTTAATTGCTTACTTTACTACAGATAGACTGTGCCACTGCAAAACTTTAGAGTTCGACGGTACATACGGCTCTCGATTTCGGGGCTATGACTTATGTATGGAGGCAATGTATTCCTTTGAAATGGGAGAATGGTATAAAACCCAAGAGCTTGCTCGATTGCAGGCTATTAGGCACAAGGAAGAGAGTGTTTTGCCAGAACTAGATGTTGTTCAAAAAGCTATTGCACATTTTGTACCGGGAGTGGTTGATGTCTATTTTGACTTCACAAGAGAAACAGTATGTCTAAAATTTGAAGATGGCAAACATCAACCAATAGAAACCTTAAGCGATGGATTTAAAAATTTGATAGTGTTGGTATCTGACTTGACTATTCGATGTCTCATGCTAAACCCAGAACTAGGGTTAAAAGCCAATGAAGCGCAAGGAGTTGTACTAATAGATGAAGTAGATTTGCATCTACACCCAACATGGCAGCGTCAGGTGATCCCAAAACTTTTGAAATCGTTCCCCAATGTACAGTTTTTTATCACAACCCATTCACCACAAGTTCTAAGTCAACTTCCCAAAGAATGTGTTTTTTTATTAAAAGACAATCAAATTGAATCAGGTGAAGTATTTACCGAGGGTCGAGATACAAACTCGATTCTCAAAGATGTATTCAAAGTACCCGAATTGGAAGAAAAAGATGAAAAAGAAATAAACAAAATCTATGTATTAATTGAGGAAGGGGAAAAGGAACAAGCAGAGAAAATGCTTATCAATCTCCTCCCTAAAAGAGGAGAAGGCGATCGCGAAGTCCAACGAATCATGTCGTACCTCGATTTCATATGAAGCATATCCAAAAGCAGCGCGAACCAGATTCACTACGCCAACTGCTAAATACAGCAGGTGCAGCTTATACAGGCCCTCAACCAGATTGGCAGGAAGCCTTGCTCAACGAACAAGGGCATATTTGTGCTTATTGTATGGGGCGTATTAGTATGGAAAGAACCTCGGGCAAGGGCTCAAAACCCAAAATTGAAATAGAGCATTACCAATCCCGTGAACGATCTCCTCAATTGCAATTAATATGGCGAAACATGCTTGGTGTTTGTAATGGTAATCATGGTTTGAAGCCTCATTGTGATAAATCTGTAGGTGGTTGCGATCAAAATAAAGTTTTCATAAAAGGGAAGGGGCATGGAGAGGTTTCGCTTGCCCGTCTAAATCCACTTCGCTACGAGGATTCCGAAGCACTGCTCACATATTCACTCAGTGGAAATATACTTTCGCATGCCCAAATACCATCTTTAGAAGAAGATTTGAACCATCGACTTAACCTAAACGATGAGAGATTAGTCGAGTTTAGGAAAGACCAGATTGATCTTGCCAAAAAATTGCTTGAAAAAAACTATCCAGATCGTCGCTGGGATCAACGGGTTTTTGATAAAGAAATCGAAGCATGGTCTACTCAATCCGATGGGAAGTATAAACCCTACCTCATGGCCGTGATTTGGTTTTTGAATTGGTTAAAACAAAGACCCAAATTTAACTGACACCATACTCATGATTCAGCCTGCACCATACCATCCAACCAACAAAGTTCGCCTCGTCACCGCCGCTTCGCTTTTTGATGGCCACGATGCCGCTATTAATATCATGCGGCGCATTATGCAGAGCAGCGGCGCCGAGATCATCCACCTTGGCCACAACCGGTCTGTACAAGAAATTGTGGATTGCGCTATTCAAGAAGATGTGCAAGGCATTGCCATCACCAGTTATCAAGGCGGACACAATGAATATTTCAAATACATGCACGACCTCCTCAAAGAGCGCAAAGCCGGGCATATCAAGATATTCGGAGGTGGAGGCGGCACCATCTTGCCCTCAGAGATCAAGGAATTGCACGAATATGGCATCACACGCATCTACCATCCAGACGATGGGCGGGCAATGGGCCTGCAGGGCATGATAAATGACGTACTAAAACAATGTGATTTTCCTATTGGTTTTTCGGTGAATGGTGAATTGAAACAGATCCAGGCGCGGCAGCTTTCCGAAAGTTCCAAACTTTCCGAAAGCTCATTCTCTGCTGTTGCACGACTCATTTCCATCGCTGAAAACAGCCCCGAATTGTACGAAAAGGAAATAGCCCCAAACCTTCAATCCTTAAACAAGCCTGTACCAATATTGGGTGTGACCGGCACAGGAGGCTCCGGAAAATCAAGCATGGTGGACGAGCTCGTGCGCCGCTTTCTGCTCGACTTTGAAGACAAAACCATTGCCATCGTTTCGGTTGACCCCTCTAAAAGAAAAACGGGCGGAGCATTGTTAGGAGACCGTATCCGAATGAACGCCATCAACTCTCCCAGGGTGTACATGCGTTCTTTGGCAACCCGCCAGAGCAATTTGGCGCTTTCCAAATACGTCCAGTCCGCAGTCGAAATCCTGAAAGCCGCTCAGTTCGACTTTGTTATTTTGGAAACATCGGGCATTGGCCAAAGCGACACGGAAATTATTGATCATTCCGACGTTTCGCTGTATGTGATGACACCTGAATTTGGCGCGGCCACTCAGCTGGAAAAGATCGATATGCTCGACTTTGCAGATGTGATCGCCATCAACAAGTTCGACAAGCGCGGCGCGCTCGATGCCCTTCGTGACGTGCGCAAACAAGTGCAGCGGAACCGCAACGCCTGGGATGCTCCGGTGGACGATATGCCTGTTTTCGGCTGCATTGCCAGTCAATTTAATGATCCTGGTGTAAACCAATTGTACCGCCGGATCATGGATCTGGTGGCTGAAAAATGTAATCCTGAGCTACAATCGGGCCACTCCCTGGTGGCTGGAAATTCTGAAAAGATCTATATCATTCCTCCCGCCAGGGTTCGGTATTTGTCCGAAATTTCGGAAAACAACCGCAAATACGACGAGTGGGTGGAGAAACAGGTGGGCATTGCACGAAAATTATTCGCTTTACGCAAGACCTCCGAGGTTTTAAAAACCTCGGAGGTCTCCATAGCGCAGCACCTCGAAAAAATTTATCAGGATACAGAAAAAGACCTTGATGGCGAATGCCTGCGCATCCTGGAAGGCTGGGAAGAACGGAAAAAGCGCTACACCGCAGACGAATATATCTATCTCGTGCGCGGCAAAGAGATCAAAGTCGAAACATACTCGGAGAGCCTGAGCCACCTCAAAATCCCGAAAGTTTGTTTGCCTAAGTGGGCAGATTGGGGTGAGATATTGCGTTGGTGCCTGCAGGAAAATGTGCCCGGCGAATTTCCTTTTACGGCGGGTGTGTTCCCGTTCAAGCGCGAAGGAGAGGACCCAACACGGATGTTTGCAGGTGAAGGCGGGCCGGAACGCACCAATCGGCGGTTCCACTACGTTTCGGCGGGTTTGCCGGCTGCACGACTTTCCACCGCTTTCGATTCGGTTACACTTTACGGTGAAGACCCTGATTATCGCCCGGACATTTATGGCAAAGTGGGCAATTCAGGCGTATCTGTTTGTTGTCTGGATGATGCCAAAAAATTGTATTCGGGATTTGACCTCTGCGACCCGAAAACCTCGGTTTCGATGACCATCAATGGTCCCGCAGCCACCATTGCAGCGTTTTTTATGAATGCGGCTATTGATCAGCAATGTGAGAAATACATTCGAGAAAATGGGCTGGAGGGTTTGGTGGAAGAAAAATTGAAGGAAAAATACGATAACCGTGGTATGACGCGGCCATCCTATCAGGGTAGTGAGGCGGTGACT
>JBJXGO010000268.1:0-14263 GCA_046160345.1 Saprospiraceae bacterium | reverse complement strand
ACCTCCGAGGTGTGCCACACGTTCCCGGTGTGCCACACTTTCTTGCGCGAGGAGATCACCTGCCAGCAGGAATATCAAAATTGTAATTGCTATCTTCATCGGTTTGGTTGATGATGACGTTTTTCAGAGTCATGATTCGAACAAAATCGCCAGCTTCGCGATAAAAAATCTGATAGATTTTTCCTGGAATTGGCAGTCCGTTTTGAACCGTGTAGTCCTGGAAATAGAATTTGGAAACCAGTTTTTTATCCTTGTCGTAGAACGCTGCTGCGCTGAGCCGCTTGTTTTCCTGTGCCATCGAAACCGGCCCAAGGTAGGATTTCAACTGTTCAGGCGGGAGCCATTGCGAAATGACCTGGTTGCCGTCTTGTTGTACATCGCCGGGTGAATAGCCCACTTTGGCCAGCCCAAAATCATTGAGTTGTTGGCTCAAAATCATATTGAAGATCGAAAACTCGCCTACCGGTGGCACGATTTGTTGGGCCACGAGCGTGTCCGCTTGCATTCGATACATGAACGTATCGCGTACAAGCCATTTTTCCGGTTCCGGGAACCGAATATTATAAACCGTTTTGTGCAAGTTTTTATCGTAGTAAATGGCTCCCGTAATGAGCCTGCCCTGATCTTTGCCTGCTTCTTTTTCTTTAATTGAAAAATCGGCTTTGAAACGGTAAAATTCGGATTGGGCTTGCAAAAAAGTGGTCCCTAAAACCACGACAAGCAAGAGTACTAATCGGTTGGCAATTATCATAATAAGACAAAAGTAAGGAGGAATCACTCAATAATAAGATACTGTTACTAATGCCCAAATGTAAAGGGCCAGGAAGAAAGCGGTGCCTGCGGCACAACCAATTATAGACTGTACCCCTTCTTTTTTCTTTGCTAAAGGATCCTCGATAGAAACATAAACCAGCAATACCCCACAAAACGAGCAACAAAAGCCCCAGAGAAAACCCGGGATATCCAATAATCGTTCCTGTTCCGGCGCGCTGCTGCTAAAAAGCGAAGACGAATTGTCAGCATATGGCAAAAGATGTTTCGCCAAGGGGTTTTCTTCTTTCAATAATTGAGATTGGGAGGCACTGGTTCCCTGAATCAAAACTTCCAATTCGCTCAGTACGGCAAGCTCGCATTCCAGCTTGGAAAGATCGTCCTGAAATAGATCAGCCGAAATTTGATGGGAAGTGGAGGCTAAAAGTAAGTTTGGGGAAAACAGCATTAAAGCCAGCATGAAGACCGTTTTATGCATAAGCATTTTGTTCTAGTTGCAACAACGAGGTTTTGAAGATTTCCACTTTACTATCGTTTGGTTCTGAAGCCATTAAAACAAACCAATCTATTCAAACCACTTTCAAAACGACAATAAAGCACTGGATTTATAAAATGGAAACCGGGTTGCCTCGCTAATGCGCAACAACCCGGTTTCGGCAAAAGTCTTTATCAGGTGTTATCCTGCTGAACCCCACCAGGCACCGCTGGCAAGAAGACCGAACCAGAGTACCAACCAGATTACTGACCAGATGGCACAACCAAGAATGGCTTTTTTGCCTTCTGTTTTTTTAGCATCGCCCTCTACGGCCACATAAACCAGGATAATGCCAAGGAGGCCCAGACAGAAGCCCCACCAAAAACCGGGGATACCGAGCAAACGGTCGCCACTGGGTGCTGCGCTACCGAGCAGGGACGCTGCGATATCATTGTCTTTGGTCACATTGCTGAGCAATGCATTGTTCTCGGAAGCAAGTTGGGTGTAAGTAGCATTGTTTGCCACGATCAATTGTTCGAGTTCAGTCATGCCGGCAAATTCGTTGTCCAGGCGACTGAGGTCATCCTGAAATGGATTTGAAGGTGTTGCACTGGGTGAAGAAGCCCAAAGCGCAGCGCCAACCAGCGTACAAATTGCAAGAGTGAAAATTTTCTTCATAGATTGTAAATTGTAGAAATTTAAGGTGTAATAGAAATATGTTCGTGCAAATGTAGCCGTCCATTCTGAAAAACAAAACTGCTGAAGGTTTTTTTAATGGCAATTAACTACAAACTTCTTTTACTTCGCTGCGGATTGAATTCCGTTCAACGGAAAACAAACCCTGTTGAACAGGCCAGACCCTCCAAACTTCTAAGCTTTTTTTTCTCCGCATCAGTTCGCCCTTATTTCGAGCTTGAAAATGGGGTTAGGGTTAAAAATTTCAAGAAAGATACTCAAACATCCTATCATGGCAATTACCAACTCAAAAGTCAGCTTACTCGCCATCGTTTCAGTAGCGGCTTTAGCGGCTTTTTTCGTACTAAAACAATTCTTTCCTCAAATCATTGAACAAATAGCAGCAGGTATTCTAGCTTTCATTGCTTTTTTAGTAGGGCTTATTTTTAGAAGAAAAAAAGGCAGCTAAAAATCGTCCCAAAAACCACATTTTTACCCGCCGAAGCCTTAGCGAAGGAGGGCTCACATTTTTACCCGCCGTAGCCTTGGTGTAGGAGGGCAAACATTTTAAAATTATGCTTATTTCAATCAAAAGCCTCAATAAGACCTATACTATGGGCGAAGAAAAAGTGGAGGCGCTCAAAGACGTAACCCTTAACATTGAAAAAAACGAGTACGTAGCACTTATGGGGCCATCTGGTAGTGGAAAATCCACGCTGATGAACCTCGTGGGCTGCCTGGACTCCCCCACTCGGGGAGAATACTGGCTCAATGGCACTGAGGTTAGTACGATGGACGATGGCGACCTGGCCGAAGTGCGCAACAAAGAAATCGGATTCGTTTTCCAGACCTTTAACCTGATGCCCCGGCTCAGTGCGCTCGAGAATGTGGCCCTTCCGCTTGTTTATGCAGGCATAGGCCGTGAAGAAAGGCTGGAAAAAGCCCGAAAAACCCTTGAGTCTGTGGGACTGGGGGATCGAATTATGCACAAACCCAACGAACTGTCAGGCGGTCAACGCCAGCGTGTTGCGGTGGCCCGTGCCCTGGTTAACGACCCTGCCATTATCCTCGCCGACGAGCCTACCGGGAACCTGGACACAAAAACCAGCTACGAAATCATGGGGCTGTTTGAACAAATTCATAAGGCAGGGAATACCGTGATCCTGGTCACACACGAACAAGATATCGCCATGCACGCCCATCGTATTGTTCGTCTTCGCGACGGACTAATTGAAAGCGACCTGCCAAATGACAAGTTTGTGCTTATGGAAAATGTGGCCGTTGAAAGCCTTTGAGGACTTTTTAGCCATTGACCGACCCAATGGCCAAGGTCCAGGTGCTGGTTGCTTTTTGGATTTTCATTGTTCAAAATGAAAGGCCATTTCGTGTTTGAGTGCGTTCTTTGTCCCAATAAAAACTGTTATGCCACTTCGAACGCACCATCTTTCAGCCATCATTTTTTTCTTCAGCCTTTCGTTGTCGGCTCAAACTGACACATTGCGGCTGATTTTCGCAGGCGATATCATGGGCCACTCACCACAAATTTCGAGCGCGAAAACCGCTAGTGGCCAATATGATTACACGCCTTGTTTCAAATATGTAAAACCAATACTTGAAGGCGCCGATATCGCCATTGGAAACCTCGAACTTACATTGCCAGGTAAGGCACCTTATACAGGCTATCCCATGTTTCGAAGCCCGGACGCCCTGGCAAAGGGGTTGAAAAGCGCAGGTTTTGACCTGTTGGTGACTTCCAACAACCACTCGAATGATGCACACGGCCTGGGCGTGAAAAACACCATCGAAACGCTCCGAAAAGAAGGGTTTCTTCAGACCGGAACTTTCAAAAATCAGCGCGACCGGGATGCCCTGTATCCATTGATGATTTATAAAAATGGCTTTAAAATCGCGCTGCTCAACTACACCTACGATACCAATGGAGTGCCCACTGAGGCCCCAACGATAGTAAATCGTATTGAAAATGAGCAGATTGCGGCAGATTTGGCAGAAGCCCGCGCTCGAAAACCACACTATATCATCGTTGTGATGCACTGGGGCCTGGAATACCAATTGACTGAGAATGCCGTGCAGCGTGAACAGGCAAAATTCCTTATCCAAAATGGAGCAGATATGGTGATAGGTTCCCATCCGCACGTGGTGCAGCCCATACGTAACGAGCAAGCGACCCTGCCCGATGGCTCGGTAAAAGAAGCTCTGGTGGTCTATTCTTTAGGCAATTTCATCTCAAATCAGCAGCAACCCAATACGGACGGGGGCATACTTTTCCAGGTGGATCTACTGAAAAGAAAAGGATCACCGCAAGTATGGCTTGGGGAGCATGGCATGATTCCGGTTTGGCGCTACGTCCACAAGTCCGAAGCGGGGAAAACTACCTTTTTTACGCTTCCTGTTTCTCAAATGGAACGCAACGCCGACCTTGTGCCGGGTATGGCGCTTTCCGCCCAAAATGCGATGCTGAAATTTGCAGAAGGGCTTCGCAAGCGCATGAAATTCAGGGAATTAAACCCATAATTAAAACATCATGTTCAAAAAATTTCTACATTTCGTATCCGGTGAGATCCTGAACCTTTCTGTCGGTTATCTGGCTGGCTTGACGGCCTCTAAGTTGGTATCCAATTTTTTTGAAAAGAAAAGACTAGGCAACCTATGGGGATTAACCGCAAAAAAAGAAGTCGTCAGCAAAGGAGATTACGAGTGGCTGATGTTCGGCGCTTCATACGCTATTGGCCTGATCGTCATGCTTATAGTGAGTTATCTGATACGGAGATTACAAGGAGAAAAAAATCCTGCCTGACCAATCACTGATCAACCAATAACTAATCACCAAAATGGACCGACCTTATATCTACTACGATTTTACGCTCAGTCTCTGCTCGCAATGTCTGCGCCGTGTGGATGCAAAGGTTGTTTTTGAAAACGATAAGGTATGGATGCTCAAACGCTGCCCCACCCATGGCCCGGAAAAAGTGCTGATCGCCGACGACGTAGAATATTACAGAACCACTCGAAACTACGCCAAACGCAGTGAAATGCCGCGCAGGTTCAATACCAAAACACATTTCGGATGTCCCTATGATTGTGGCCTTTGCCCTGACCACGAACAGCACTCCTGCCTGACTATTGTGGAGGTGACCGACCGCTGCAACCTCGCTTGTCCGACTTGCTACGCCGAGTCCAGTCCGCACCACGGACGGCATCGGACGCTCGAAGAAATAGAACAGATGCTCGACCTCGTGGTGGCCAACGAAGGCGAACCGGATGTGGTGCAAATAAGTGGTGGCGAACCAACAATTCACCCGCAATTCTTTGAAATTCTGGACATTGCGAAGACAAAGCCAATTCGCCATCTTATGGTCAACACCAACGGCATCCGTATTGCCAAAGACCCTGGATTTGCCGAGCGCCTGGCCGGCTATGCACCCGATTTTGAGGTTTATCTGCAATTCGATTCTTTCCAGCCCCATGTTTTGGAAAGTTTGCGGGGCGAGGATTTGCTCGAAACAAAAATGAAAGCCCTCGAAAACCTGAACCGGGTGAACCTTTCCACCACCCTCGTTATGACCCTTCAAAAAGGCCTTAATGATACAGAAATTGGGGCGGTGATCGACTTCGCATTACAGCAAAAATGTGTGCGGGGCGTCACATTTCAGCCTACACAGGTGGCTGGCCGGACAGAAGGTTTCGACCCGGCTACCGATCGGATCACGCTCACGCAGGTACGGAAGGAAATTTTGCGCCAGGCGCCCATCTTCCAATCTGAAGATATAATTCCGGTCCCCTGCAATCCGGATGCCCTGGCTATGGCCTACGCCCTTAAAATAGACGGACAAGTGTTCCCGTTGACCAGGTTTATAAATCCCCAGGATATCCTCGATAACTCCCGTAATACCATTGTATATGAACAAGATGAACGGCTTCACCAGCACATGGTACAACTGTTCAGCACCGGAAATTCAGTAGAATGCGCTACCAACGAACTCAACCAAAGCCTCATGTGCTGCCTGCCACAAGTGAACGCCCCTAACCTGGGCTACGAAAACCTGTTTCGCATTATCATTATGCGCTTTATTGATGCCTACGACTTCGATGTGCGCTCTATAAAAAAATCCTGTGTTCACATTGTGAGCCTGGACGACAAAAAAATCATTCCCTTCGAGACGATGAACCTGTTTTACCGCGATCCAATGAAACGGGCGTATTTGGAGAAATTGCGAGCGGAAAACTAACTGATAGTCTCACTAAAAGTGAGACTATCAGTTAGTTTTCCGCTCAAATAAAACACCACTTAATACAATCTTCACCGTATGCAATACGAACCTTTCGATCAACTCGACCCACTCCCCGATCCGCCAAAACCAAAAATGCCCTTGGGCAAAGTAGTGCTGTACAATTTCGGTATCATGCTGGCATACATGCTGCTTACGAGCCTTGCTATGGGCAGCGGTCATGAAGCCGGACTTGGAGTATTGGCGCTGGACGCCATGCTGATATTGGCTCAAGTGGGCTTGAATCTGCTTATCGGATTCATCCTTGTTTTTACTGAAGATAAAAAACAATTGGGTGGAGCACTGCTCATAGGGGGCATTATTATGGGGGTGATAGGTTTTGGATCTTGCTTGGGACACATGGCATTACTTGAGGCCGCATAAAATGCCGTCAGAATGCATTATCCGCTCGAATTTCATTTCGGCTCTGCCAAAATTCCTGCCCACCTCATTTTTGAAATGCTGGCCTACACCATGGGCTATCGACTGTATGTGTGGCAACGTGCTCGCAGTCAAGACCTTATCAGCGACGAGGGGCGAATGTGGATTTTTCTTGGCGCAGCAGCGGGCGCACTGATTGGAAGCCATTTACTGGGTATTTTAGAAAACCCGAGCTATCTGGAGCAACTCAACTGGCAAGTATGGCTGGCCAACAAAACCATTGTGGGCGGACTCTTAGGTGGGCTAATTGGAGTAGAGTGGACCAAAAAAATCATAGGGGTCAATACTTCATCCGGCGATTTAATGACCTATCCTTTGTTGTTTGGACTGGCTGTAGGGCGCATTGGCTGCCATTTGGCGGGGCTTACGGATGGTACCCATGGCAGCCCTTCTTCACTCCCCTGGGCCCTTGATTTTGGCGACGGGGTTCCGCGCCATCCTGTCAATTTGTATGAGGTGGTTTTTCTGTTCGGGCTTGCCTTTTTTATTTTTCAAAAAGAAAAGCGTGTGGCACACCTCGAAGGTGTGCCACACGCTCTACCCAATGGCATGCTCTTCAAGATTTTTATGGTAGGCTACCTTTTGTGGCGATTTTCCGTGGAGTTTATTAAACCCGTTTGGATGTTGCCGATAGGTATTTCGCCGATTCAACTGACGGCATTGGCCGGGCTTTTATATTATGTAACGCGAAATTTATTTCGCTAAACAGGGTTTCCCAGTAATTGCCTAATTTGTTCAAAAGGAACAAATCAGGTAATTACTGGGAGGCACTGATTAATTTCATGTTACAGCGTATTTGAGCGAAATGAATTTCGCATTACATGGTGTTTAGACGAAATGAATTTCGTCCCACATTAGAAGATCTTGTTGTATTTCAACAAAAATCCTCCCGTATAAGATGGTTTCAGGCCCAAATACTGTCCAATATCATCCGGACTGGTTCCTTCAGGCACTTTGTCAACCTGCACCAGCGTGAAGTGGTCATAAAAGACATCGCCGAAAAGACCAAGTGCAAGTCCTTTGTAAATTTCAATATCTAGGGCATTTTGCCACAAAACGTTGCCATTCAAATTTTGTTTGTAGTCTGCAAACCAGGCAAATTTTGTAGATACCGCAACCCGGTCCTTCATGAATTTGTTGACGTATTGTCCTTTAAGGCCATAGCCTAATTGGAAACGATTGTTCTTTCCTGCTTCATTCCCAAGCGGTTGGCCAGCCAGGGCAGCCAGGTCATCATTCCCCACATAGGTCAGGTTGAAACTAGCTGGAGAAAAGAAAAAAGAGAGGTTTTTCGTGGGTTTGTAATCGATACCCGGGGCTATTGAAAATCGGGCAGGGGCCAGAAATTCTGAGAGCAAATTTGAGTCGACGCCATTGAGCAGGTTGCCTGCGTATGTTCGAAGCAATTGTGATTCTGCGGTGCCGTCAATAGCTGCAAAAAGTTTTTCGCCCATTATACTGTAGCCATAGCGCGAACCGAGTCGAAGCACATCCAGGCTTTTTTGGAAATCGGCGTCTTTGCCACCGATGCGTTGCGCGCCGAGTTGCAGGGAGCCGCTGTTGTTCCAAAACTGCTTGTCTTTTTTGTTGTTTGCAAAAACGTTGATGAGGCCTCCAAATCCTAAACGATTGTCACCTGCGCCGAGGCGCGGATTGATCAGGCCAAGGCCAGTAAGGTCAAGTCCTACACCACCACCAAGGGTCCAAATTTTGGGGGCTTCTTCCGCTTTAGGGGTTTCGGTTTGTGAATAGCCCGGGATCGAGAGGCAGAAAACAGCCAGAAAGAGTGTGGATACTAATTTCATGATAGAAACGATGATGATAAATGAAAGTTAAAAAAACAGTCGCCTTGCAGGTTAAGATGGCTGCAAGGCGACGTTGCGTTGGCTAGACGATTTTATTGAAAAAAGTAACGGTCAAAAAGTCTGATATTCAGGAGAATACATGATGTGGAATATCAGTCTTTCCAGTGGGATTTTCACCTCAGTCTGGTTGTTCGTAGCAAGGTAATTCTGCCATTCGTAAGTCCAGTCGGAAGGAGGAAGGCCGTCCAGGAAAATTTGGTCGTAGAAATAATTAAAACGGTCACTGTCTATCTCTGCGGGCAACAAATAATCGAGCAAATCCTTTACGAGCTCAAATGCATTGGATGGATCTTGAGTTATGCCATTATTTTTTATCCAGGGAACAATGTCCAGCTTAATGCCAATACTTGAATTGGGCGAATTTCCAACTACCCTTTTGCCCGTAAGCAACATTTGCGGCAGTTTGTAACGAGAAATTATCGAGGTGGAGCTGAACCAGTGACGGCTAAATTCGGGTCCTTGGTGGTAAGCGGTATAACCTGCCACATCGGGCGGATAAAAAAGGCTAAGGTTTGCAAGCCCCAACATGCGTTCGTAAACCCCGGAGCCGTAAAAGGTAAAGTAGTGTTTGATGTTTTCGGTATACGGGCTGGGTATGGTGATGCCGTAAAATGAGATGGACTGTAAGGAAAGATCGAGCGGGGAGCGTATGAGGCCACCGATGATCTCGTCGGCGTTAGTCGAGTCGTCCATGTCAAAAAAATGCTGGCTTCTGAACAATTTTCGCATCATCGGAACAATATCGTAATTGCTCGTGCGGAGTGTTTCGGCCAAAGGCTCAATGATGTCCTGCTCGATTTCCTGCGTGATGTTGGTGTGGACAAAATAGCGATAAATACGGCGCACAAAATTGCGGGCAGTCTCGGGGTGATTGAATACCATGGTTACAAAAGCATCCAGTTCTGTGTACATTGCCGCAGCAGTAGTTGCCCCTGTGATCACCGTGTTTTGAAATTTGCTGCTGAAGGTTTTGTTCGTGGTATCGTGTCTTGAAAGTTGGGTAGTGCCCCTTGGGATGCCGGTTTCGGGGTCCAAATTGAGCCTTGTGGACTGAAATCTCCAGCCCGTGCAAACTTTCGCGGCCTGCACAATATCGTCTTCGGTGTAATTTGTATAGTCGCCAGGAGCAATTTGTGGTCCTTTCCCAACGGTGAACAATTCAAAAAACTCGCGCGCGAAATTTTCGTTGGGGCTGGCTTTTGAATTTTGATGACCATTGAGGTAAAGCAGCATTGTGTTGTCGGACACAATTTTTGTGGCGAGTTTTTTCAGATTGCCGAGTGCGCACCACCGAAGCAGCAGCAGGTAGTCAAAAAAACTTGCGTGGTTGTATGTCGTGATATTGGTGGCAAAAAACTGATGGAAAAAGAAGCTCATTTTCTGGCCAATCCCGGCATCCTCAAGGCTTTCGTTGAGCCACCAGCCTATCACACGGTATTGCAAGGGGAATTCATCCATCGTAGGAAAGGTTTGGCCTGGAGGGATCAACCAGGTCACTTGCTCTACTGTTGGAGTGTTGGGATCGTCAAATAAGGGTTGATCCAGCTTAAAGGCATTAAGGGTAAGAATGCTGTTTGCCGCCTGGTCTGAATTCATGGACGCTAATTGGTCCACGCGTTGCTTGGTGTAGCGGAAAGAGGTGCGCCGCAAGAGGTGCGCCGCTTTTTTCTGACCTAAGGAGCCTTGGTAGGGAGCGAGTGAGGCCATTTTGTTTAATATTTAACTGGCAGAAAAGCCGAATCAATCAAAAGTGTTCGTCATGATCTACCTTGTGAAGGAACAGGGTTTGTCGAAGCAAGGGCAGGGCGAAGATATGTTTGATTGTGAAATTTTTATTAAGAAATATTTATAGAAAAGAAAACGGATTTAATGGGTGCTTTATCCAGGGCAAAATATCATGC
Source organism: Saprospiraceae bacterium (assembly GCA_046160345.1). Taxonomy (GTDB): domain Bacteria; phylum Bacteroidota; class Bacteroidia; order Chitinophagales; family Saprospiraceae; genus M3007. The sequence continues at coordinate 3,849 of JBJXGO010000268.1, read as the reverse complement.
AAAACATTGACCACGAAATCAAATTTTGAATTGCGGGTGCCGCAAAGCAGTTTTGAAGGTATTGACTTTTGAAATCGTTTGCTTATGAATCGATCCAAACATATCCTGCAATTCAAACCACATTCAAACGACAATAAGCTGCCTTTCGCTTTTTATTTCTCCCTCAATTCCCTTCTCAATATTTTCCCCACATTCGTCTTGGGCAATTCTGTGCGGAACTCTACCTGCCTCGGTATTTTGTAGTTTGTCAGGTTCTCCCGGCAAAATGTCCGCACCTCTTCCTCGGTGAGCGAAGGGTCTTTTTTCACGATAAAAACCTTCACGACTTCACCAGACTTCTCATCCGGAACACCCAAAGCAGCAGATTCCAGCACTTTCGGATGCAAGGCCAACACATCTTCTATCTCGTTGGGATATACATTGAATCCTGACACAAGGATCATGTCTTTTTTTCTGTCCACAATTTGAAAAAAGCCATCAGGGTGCATAAACCCAAGATCGCCGGTATAAAGCCAGCCGTCTTTTACAGTTTCCGAGGTTGCTTCTGGGCGCTGCCAATAACCTTTCATGATTTGTGGGCCTCTTGCCACTATTTCGCCCACATTTTCTGCTCCGGGAGGTAGTGTGTTGCCGCTGTCATCCACGATCCGAACATCTGTGCTGGGTACGGGCATTCCGATAGAACCAAGCCGTGCAGTATTGTCCACCGGGTTTACGGTAAGCACCGGACTACTTTCTGTCATCCCATAACCTTCAATGAGTGGAGTTCCTGTTAATTGTTGCCAACGTTCGGCCACCGCGCGTTGTACGGCCATTGCGCCACCCACACTGATTCGGAGCGAGCTGAAATCAAGGGTCGAAAAACTGGGCTGGTTCATCAGCCCGTTGAACAGCGTATTAACGCCCGGCACAATGTGAGGCTTATGCTTTCGCCATTCTTTGATGAGTGCCGGAAGGTCTCTGGCGTTGACGATCAATATATTGCAAGATCCAACGCTGAGGAATGCCAGGCAATTGACCGTGAATGAAAATATGTGGTAAAGCGGCAGGGCGCAAAGGCTTCTGGGCGCCTCGCCTTCCTGACCTTGTAGCACAGGCATTAGCCAGGCGCGTATTTGCATCATGTTCGCCAGCAAATTGCGATTGGTAAGCATGGTGCCTTTCGAAACGCCTGTAGTGCCTCCCGTGTATTGAAGTGCGATGGTATCGTCGGGACCTCCCTGGAAGGAAGGGATACTGAATTTTTTGCCTTGTTTGAGCGTATCCAAAAAACAAACCGTATTCGTCAGTTTGTACTTGGGCACCATCTTTTTGACGCGCCGTACCACGAAATTGACAATAGTTCCTTTCAAACCCAACATCTCGCCAATAGAAGTGACAATGACGGTCTTGATCTCGGTCTCTTCGATAATTTGCTCCAGGTTGGATGCAAAATTTTCTGCTATCAGGATTGCTTTTGCACCTGAATCGCAGAACTGGTGTTTCATTTCGCGTGGAGTGTAGAGCGGATTGGTATTGACCAAAATCAGTCCTGCACGAAGCACTCCAAACATTGCAATGGGGTATTGCAACAAATTGGGCATCATAAGGGCCACCCGGTCGCCCGGCTCCAAACCACGGGAGTGCAGGTATGCGCCAAAGGCTAAACTTTTTTCGTCTAACTCTTTGAATGTCATGGACTTGCCCATGAAAATAAATGCGGGCTGATTCGCAAATTTTTTAAAGGATTCTTCCACCATGTCAATGACACGGGCGTACTGCGAAGGGTCAATATTGACGGGAATGCCTGCGGGGTAGTGTTGAAGCCAAGGTTTTTCCATAATACACCAGATGTTTTTGCGGGTGTAATATTTTGAAAAAAAATTGGGAATCAAATCAATTAGCCGCGAATTGCACGAATTTTCACGAATTGAGAAGTTATTCGTGTGAATTCGTGCAATTAGTGGCTAATAGAATGGGGGTAGATGATTTTAAGCAAAAAATTCCTCCCCAAGCTCTCTTCCCGTGTAGCCGGATTCAAAAATGTTGGTTTCAACAAGGCTACCTGAAAATGTTGGAATCGGCCCGTTTCTTCAATCTGCAAGCCTGCTTTTTCCAAGGTGTCCTTACCTGCTTGCGAAGTAAAAACCCAAATACCTTCCTGCTCCTCTGCTACCGTTTTCACTTTTTCCAGCGATTCCAGATTTTCCATGATATCGCCATTGTAAAATTCCATAGCGTGACTGCTACTTTGGAAAAAGAACATTTTTTCAGGTGGGATGCCCTTGGAATGCGCGAACCGCGCCGCTTGGGGTGTACTTTGATAGGGCAGTAGATGAGGGTAAAAATGGAAGTTCAGGACAAAACCAAAGATCAGGGCTACCCAAACACCACGTTGTACAAACACCTCAAAATCAACAGGAAAAGGATCGCGAATAATTTTCCAACACAATACTCCTGTGGCTAGGATGGTAATTCCAGCCGGGAGGATATTGCCGGTTGGAAAAACAAAAAACAGCGCGGCGAAGGCAATGAGCAGCGCCACAAATGCAGAAAAATAAAGGATGCCCCAGAGTATTTTTCCTGCATAATTCCAGGCGCTTCCTACTAAAATCGCTGCCCAGGGCAGGGTGATAAAGATGTAATGGGGAAGTTTGTACTGGGATTGAGAGAGCGCAATGAAGGTAAGGACAAAGCCGCCGAGGGCGAAATATTCGAGCAACTTTCGGAAAGTTAGGAACTTTCCGAAAGTTGCCGGCAGCAACAGACACCAGGGCAAAAACGCCCATAAATAAACATGCATGAAATAGAACCCGGAAGTGTCGTTTTTCCAAACGTTCTCGCCCGTGATGCGGCCAAAACTTTGTTCCCAAAAGAAAAACCGAAGCCCAGAAACGCCGTACCGCCCATTTACCAGCTTTTCCGGGTGCAGATCGAATTGTTGTCATAATCCCCAGCACATCGGCGCGAGCACGAGGGCTGTAACCAGCAAGCCGGTCAGCCATTGCCATTGAAAAATGGCCCGCCAATCGCGTTTCACAAGCAGCTGCGACCCCACCGCAAAAGCGGGCATCACCAGCCCGATCGGACCCTTGGCGAGCATGGCCAGGCCGATGAAAACAAACCCGGCAATCAGGTTTTTCCATCGTCTAAATTCCAGATATTCACCCAGTTGCCACACCGCACAGGCAGAAAAGCCGAGCAGAATGGTATCGGTGCGCACATCGTTGCAAATGACCATCAGGCCCATGCAGGATGCGAGTATGAAGGCTGCATTGCGCGCAGTCTTTTCTCCATAGTAAAGCAGGCTGAAACGATAGGTGGCCCATACACCCATGCCTGCAGCGATCAAAGACGGAAGCTTGTAGGCCCAGTTGCTCAGGCCAAAAAGCCAGAAAGAAGCGGACGAAAACCAAAAAAGAAGCGGGGGCTTGTCGAGGTAATCAGCGCCCCGGTGCTGCACCTGGAGCCAATTCCCATTTTGCAACATTTCCATGGAAATGGAGGCGTACTGCGATGCGTCCACATCCATTACATCGAGGAATAGGCCGCGGAAATAGACAATGCCGAGTCCCAGTGCGAGCCATTCCCAAGGGTTCGCCTTCAGGAATTTGGAGGAATAGAGTTGGAAAAGGAGTGCTGGATTCATTTTACAACCACCTCCAGTATTTTACTCGGGTCCACCCCCAAAATATCCACCACTTTCACCATCAGTTTGTAAGTGCCTGGATGCTTGTACTCATGGGCGATGGACCTGAATTCCAGACTCGGATTCTTTTTTGTGCGGAAACTCTGCCATTCGTTCTCGAAAAGGTAATTACCTGTCCAGACCTCATCGAAGTCAGGCGGTGACTTCAAGTCACCGCCTGA